>CAKSPR010000017.1 GCA_934486455.1 uncultured Eubacteriales bacterium | reverse complement strand
GGTTCGGCTGTTCGCCGATTAAAGTGGTACGCGAGCTGGGTTCAGAACGTCGCGAGACAGTTCGGTCCCTATCTGTTGCGGGCGCAGGATATTTGAGAGGCGCTGTCCCTAGTACGAGAGGACCGGGATGGACGCACCTCTGGTGCACCAGTTGTCACGCCAGTGGCATAGCTGGGCAGCTAAGTGCGGATTGGATAAAAGCTGAAAGCATCTAAGCATGAAACCAACCTCAAGATAAGATATCCCACAGAGTAATCTGGTAAGACCCCCGGAAGACTACCGGGTTGATAGGCTGCGAGTGTAAGCGTGGTGACACGTTCAGCTGGGCAGTACTAATAGGTCGAGGGCTTGACCAAAGAAAAAATCTCACTTGTACTTCTTCTCAGCTCATTACTTCGCTCATTGTTCAGTTTTCAGGGTGTAACCTGAAAAAGTTGGTGTCAATGACGATGAGGGTCCACCCGTTCCCATCCCGAACACGGTAGTTAAGCTCATCGGTGTCGACAATACTCGGCGGGAAGCCGCCCGGGAAGATAGATCGATGCCAACATCATTTAACCGATCATCGCAAGGTGGTCGGTTATATGCCTTAATAGCTCAGTCGGTAGAGCACGCGGCTGTTAACCGCGGTGTCGTAGGTTCGAGTCCTACTTGAGGCGCCAGAAAATCCTCATTCGTAAGAGTGGGGATTTTTTCTTTGTTTATATATTCGTGTTATTATATCGGGATATTATACAATTTCTGAAAGAAACACTTTTCATTTTACTGTTTATGTGATATAATGTTAATTGAAAAAGAGAGGGACAGCAAATTTCATCAATATCGGCAAAGACAAATTGACCCTATATTAAAAAACGAGGTGCTTTTATGGATGAGAATAAGATTATACTGACTGCGGCGGACAACAACGCGATTTGTGTAAGGGATTCGTCCTTCCTTTTAAGCAAGGGAGCCTCATTGTACGCCGACGGAGACTATAAAACCGCAACGGAATATTATCGTCTGGCAGCAGCCATGGGAGATGATCAGGCGGTTGCAAATCTCGGTTATGTCTATTTATACGGCCGCGAAACGGAGCCCAACCTGTCACTTGCGATGGGATATTTTAAAATTGCGGCAGGGATGGACAACGCTGACGGCGCTTATAAGCTCGGCGATATATACGGCAGCGATAAATGGGGAGTGAAAAACACCGAATTGTCGGTCTACTATTACCGCATGGCGGCCGCCATAATTATCGACGGACAATGTGACCCTGACAATGTTATTGAATGTGAAAAGCTTAAAGAATACCCGAGCCTCTGCTTTGCCCTCGGAAGGGAGATGTCGTTGCAGGGGAATATGGCAACTAACCTCAGTGTATCATATCAGTTTTTATTGTTGGCTGAAAAGGGGTATGAATTGGGCATTGCTTCGGGCATGAGTTACTATAATGATTGTCTTTTGGGTGTCCGGGAGCTTATGGGAAATGCTCAGTACGACATTGTAAGGGAAGACTATGACCGCGTCTTTGACTATGAGGATGACGGAGACAAATAAAGCCGTTATAATATCCCGAATTAGAATTATAATAGCCCACCGAACATTTTTCGGTGGGCTTTGTGATAGGGACGGTCAGCTTATACGGAGACGATAAAAGGGCAGTGCGCAAGCCTTTTACAGAACCGTTAAATTAAAACAAAAAAACGGATCGACAGTCCTTGGAAAGGCTGTTTGTCCGTTTCTTTTTATAATATCGGTCGGCTGTCGGTCAGATAATCATAAACCTGACCGCAGGAGGCGCGGCAGGCGTCTCCGTCGCCGTCCATGAGCCTTAAAAACTCTTCAAATCTGCTCCAACCGTCGACCGCGTCCAGCTCGTAGGAATGTCCCCAGATTAAAAACAGTCCTTGCTTTTGCCTTAAAAAATTTTGCCCCAGAGTAAGCAAGCGGCTGTCGGTAACGGTGCATGTGCCCTTCCATCGAAAGAGGTCGGCGGGAAAATTAAATTTGCCGGTGGTCTCGCCCGCCCTTGCATATTTTATACGGGTCTTGGTTTTTAAAATTGAGATAACGCGGTCGTCAAAGCTGTCCACACCGCCGCCGGGATAGGCCATGCCTTTGGGATATGACCCGCAAAGGTTAAAAATGTTTTGGGCATCGGCATTTATCTGGGCAATAATTTCGTCGTCCGAAAGTGAGGTTAGCAGCGGGTGGTGGAGGGTGTGTACCGCCGTTTCAAAACCGCTGTATATGCCGTTTTCTATTTGAGCCTTTGTAAGGCGCAGGTGCTGTGCGTTTATTCCTAAGGACGAGAGGTCGGTGGTCTCGCCCAAAAGTCCTGTGTTTAAATTAAAGGTGGCCGAAAAGCCGTATTTTTTAAGCAGGGCGGCAAGCCTAATATCCTGGGTTGTGCCGTCGTCGAAGCTGAAGGCGATAAACTTTTTCATGACCCGGAATTCTCCGCCGCACCTTTAACGGCATTTGCAGCGTCGCCGATGCCGCGATTATCGCCGTCATCTGCCGCATTTACCGTATTGCCGCCGTCGGCTGTTCTGCTTATCTCGTCCTCGCCGACCGCCCCGGCTTGGTCGGCCGGGTCAAGCTTTTGTACCGTGGCTTTGGCAGATCCGCTGTTCTTAAAAACGGCAGCTTCCTTTACCGCCGTCCTTTTTCCGCCGATCAGATCGGAGGGGACGGCCCCTTCGTTTCTTGTTTCGATTATGACAAAAATCATTACCGCCAGCATTTCATAGGGGAAGGGGCAGAATTCGCCGGGGTTTGTCTGGGACATGAGAAGCAGCCCTCCGTAACACAAAAACAGCACAAAGGAGGAATAATTTGATTTTAAAATGACAATGTAAACGCGATTGATTATCTGAAATCCGTATGCGATTATGCCCACAAAGCCCATGCTTCCGATAATTTGCGGAATCATCATATGGTACCACGCCATTGCGCCTTTTTTCGGCGTGTATATGTTATAATTGCCTTTAAATCCAAGCCCCTGTCCGAATATCGGCGCATCAAAAAAGTCGCGTATAGAGGCTTCGGCGAGGCGCATGCGCTGTTCTCCCTGCTCAATGGGACTAAAGCCCAGATAGCGGCTGGAAAAATAGGTCATGACCTTTCCTCCGAGGAAAATGAGCGCGGCGGTGCAGGCCAATGTAACGATGATGTACAGGTTGCGGTTTTGCCGATCGGTTACTATCAAAAAGAGCAGGCAGCAGCCGAACTCCACCGCGCCGAGGAACAGTCCGCTTCTCGAACCCAGCAGCGACATTATCCCGAACATTATAAAAGAAAGAAAAATGGGGTATCTGTGCCGCTTTGCAAACATGAGGGGAGCGGGCATACATATCATTAAAAATGTGGAATAGTTGTTTCTGAATTTCCATTCGGGAACATTCTTTTTAAGCAAAATATCGTCGAGACTGAAGAAAATGGATTTTGCCGCAAGAAGGGCGGCGCAAAGGCCGACAATTATAAGCACCTCGGCAAATTTTTCGGCCAGGTCGTATTCCTCCCTGTGGGTAAAGCGGGATCTGAAAACGAAGTAAAGGGCGATCATTCCGACCCCTAAAAAGATCACATAATATATTGCCGAAAAATAATCGGAAAAGGAAATTTTACCGAGGCCTCCAAGGGTAACGGCCACGGTCACGGCGGCAATTCCCCAGAAGCTCTGGCCGACCGTAAGCCGTCGGGCGTCTTTGTTTTTAATGTAAAATCTCGAAAAATTAACTATCAGCGCCGAAACAACGAAAACAAAGACCGGCACGGTCACAAAGATCATGGGTCGCCCCATAAAAAGGTGATAGCAGTCGTAGCTTTTTGACGCGAAAAGCACGGTCATAAGACCCGAGGCAAGAAAGGGAATTATCTCGTCGCAAAAAAGCAAAACAAGCCCGTTTAAAACGCACAAAAACAGCACGCAGGAAACCTGAAGCTGCTGTTTGAGCAACACCTCGGGAGCGTGGCTTAACATGACATCCGAAGAGTCCTTCAAAGCCGGAAAGGAGGTTAAAATATCAATCAAAAAAACAAATGCGGCAAATACCACAAGAAACAGTCTTCCGTTTAAAAAACGCCTGACCGATTGCAAATTAACACACCTCCCGAGGGTACATTTTTTTAATATTATCACAAATTTTTTCAAATGTCCATTACTCCGACAAAAATGTAACCATTTTTGCCAAAGGTTTCAGACAAAATATTCTGCCGACCCCGCAAGACAGTTAAAATCAACCCTTCCGACCCGCCGCATTTCTGTCCGAAAGGCTCGGCAGGCGGTTTTTTCTGCCCGTATTTTACAAGGGCGGGACTACTGTTTTCAGTCCCGCTTTTAGCCTGTCCGAAGGGAAAACCGGAGGTATATACCGACAGCCGACGGAATATATAACCGCTGTCTGCGGAGGCAAAGGCTCGAAAAAAGCCCTTAAAATCAAAGGGCTTTTCCGAATTATTTAAAAGCAGGCTGTAAGAGAAGATTTTTTTGCAAAAGGCTCCTCTGTCTTTGACAAAAGCTTTAAAAGCTTCCGCTTATTCCGTCGCTGCCTGCCCCCGAGGAGGAGCTGCTGCTGTCCGAATCGTTGTCGTCCGGCTTCGGAGTGGAAACAACATTCGTATAAAGGAAGGTGTCGCTCTGCCCGGTTATGTGCAAGCTGCCTTCGACAACATAATCTCCGGCAAAATTCTGCATTTTGACCGACTTTAGCTTGCTCTTCATGATCAAAACGGTGACAAGGCCGATAACAAAGCCTATCGCCAGTGCGATCAGAAGATTGGAGGTCACATTAAAATCGTCTTTGGGAAGATCTCCGTTGTCATAGCCCTTACCGTCTGTTTCATATTTAGTGTAGTAATTGTCGCAAAGGTCGGCAAAGGTCATAAAGCAGTCAAAATATTCCCCGTCCGAAAGAAGGGGCGTAACCTTATCGGCCATAACCTCAAGTCCGGCGTTTGTATAAACATATATGCTTTGGGCGATGGGAAGAATGTGCCATTTGCGGTCTCCCATTGAAACCACCATGATTATTCCGCCGTTTTGGTTGTACCCGTTGTAATCGTAAAAGTCTCCGGCATATTCCTTCGCGGATTTATCCCCCGTGGAATTGACGGTCACTACCACAACATCCGCGTTGTGGTTTTTGCTTATTTCGTTAAGCCTTGCGGAAAGCTCGTCGGCCTGCTCGGAGGAAAGCAGTGTTGCATTGTCGAAAAGTCTTTCGGCATCGCCGCTTGCCGGGATGCAAAGGCATATACTCAGGCAAAGGACAAGGGCGGTTAAAATCGATAATAATTTTTTCATTTTCCGTCCCTCCTTATATCAGCCAGATGAGATAGCCCACGGCAAATGCCGCCGCCGCGGAAATCGCGCCGACCAAAGCCCACCATTTCGCAAAGGCGCCCTTGTCAAGGGGAAGGTTTCCGACAAATTTGCCGGTCTGTCCGTTCATGGCGAATATGTATTTCTGACCGTTGTATGTGGTGTTTAATATCCAAACGGGATAGAGTGCGTATTTTGCCTTGCCGCCCGAGATTCTGACGCTGCTGTTTTCGGGGACGACCGAGTCGTATCCGACAACCGTTTTTGCAAACTCATGCTCTGTGGTGTTTTTAATGCGCTGGTTTGCGCGGTCAACGCTTTGAGCGGCATCCACATCGTATTTGTCGGCCAAATATCCCGCAAGATATGCAGTCTGAAAGTCCACCGCTTCGGAAAAATCAAAGGGCTCTATGGATTCCATGAGATCGTCGGGCATCTGTGAGGAACCGTCCACCGGAACCTTGGCAAAGGAAAGATCTCCCCCGCGGTATACCGAATAGTGGCTGGTTTCGGTGTAGTCGTTTTTGCTGTCACTCCAGCGGCGCACCCTGGTTGCATGATAGTTGATGTCGGCGTTGGCCTGTCCGTCGAAAAGCCAGAAGGGAACATAAACTCCCTTGATCTCGTCGATGTGATTTTTATTTTTAAATATCTTGGGGAGCAGCCGCTTGCCGACCAGGTGTTTAAAAAGTCCGGCCTTTGCCGCCGCCTTGTCAAGCTTGAAGGGAATTACAAAATCGGGCTTTAAATCGCCCGAAAACTGTCCCTTCATAACCACGGGATTGTCACAGTACGGGCACTTTGTAGCGGCGGTATTTTCGTCGCACACTATCTCTCCTCCGCAGGAATTGCAGACATATATCCTCATTCCGTCGGTTTCGCCCTCCTGCCACTCTCCGCCGGCCGATTCGCTCCAGTCGTAAGCGTCGGGGGCGGCCGTTTTGTTCAGCTCCTCGTCGAGGGATTTAAGGGTCTCTACATCAAATTCCGTGTCGCAGTAGGGGCATCTCATCTTTTGAAAATTGGGGTCAAATTCAATGCGGCCGCCGCAACAGGGGCATTTGTATTCGAGGGTGGTTGCCATAACTTTTTCCTCCTACCGATAGTTTTTTCGGCAGAAAATCCAAAAAAGCATTTCTGCCGAATTATCATACAATATCTCTGCGGTTTTTGATAAACCGACAAACCGATAAACAGCACGGAGTTCGGCCGTTTACGGCTCAATCGAAAACCCGCTTATTTAATGTCTCTGTCGTCAAAGGGATCGCCGCACTCGGGGCAGAATTTCGGCGGGTTTTTCGGGTCTTCCGGCTCCCAACCGCATTTATCGCATCTGTAAAGGGGCGCTCCCTCGGGCTTCTTGGCTCCGCAGTTTTGGCAGAACTTTCCCTTGTTTATCTGTCCGCAGGAGCATTTCCAGCCGTCCTCGGGCTTTTTGGCGCCGCATTCGGGACAAAAATTACCGGTTGCGGTCGCACCGCAGGAGCATTTCCAACCGTTTACGGCTGTTGCATTTGCACCGCCGTTTTGAGCGGGAGCGGGCTGATTTTGCTGATTCTGACCCATTGCAAAAAGGTTTTGGGCATTTGCGCCGCCGGCGTTTGCCGCCATTCCCATGCCGATGAAGGCGTTCATGGCGCCGCCCTCGTTTGCTGCGGCGGTACGCATGGCTTCGGCCTGTGCGCCCACAAGGGTGGCAGCCGCCATGGTGGGGTTGCGGTTGATGGCGTCTCTCTGAGCCTGCTTGATGGTCGCCGCGTCCTCCTCGGGGAGAGTGATGGGGTTAAGGGCGATGGAAACAACCTCAAGCCCGCGTAATTCGCTCCACTTTTTGGTCAGCTCCTGGTTCATGAAATCCGAAAGCTCGGTGGTGTGGGCGGGAATGGAGCTGGGACGAACTTCAAGATCGGAAATTCTGGCCATGGCCGGCTGAAGAGCGTTCATAAATTCCGCCTTGAGCTGGCTGTCGATTTCGTCGCGGGTGTATTCGTTTTCGATGTTTCCGCAAACATTGGTGTAAAAAAGCATGGGGTCGGAAATTTTATAGGAATAAACGCCGTTGCATCTTACCGACACGTCAATGTCAAGCCCGATATTGCGGTCGACAACGCGGAAGGGAATGGGATTGGCGGTGCCGAATTTATTGTCGATAATTTCCTTTGTGTTAAAATAATAAACGCGCTGATCCTTGCCGGTATCTCCGCCGTATGTAAACCGCTTACCCACCGTTTTAAAGGTCTCAAGCAAGCCCTTGCCGAAGCCCCCGGTGAAGATGCTGGGCTCGGAGGAGGAGTCATATGTAAACTCGCCCGGCTCGGCGCAGAATTCCACAACTCTGCCCTGTTCAACGATCATCATACACTGACCGTCGGCCACCGCAATTCCCGAGCCGTTGGAAATTATGTTATCGTTGCCCTTTGTGTTTGAAGAACGGGAGGAGGTGCGTTTTTGACCTTTAACGGCCAGCACCGATTTGTCCAGCGCGTCGCAATAGAAAAATTCCTTCCATTGGTCGGCCAATGTTCCTCCCATAGCTCCTGTTGCTGCTTTAATAAGACCCATAAAAATTCCCCTTTTGGTTAATTATATTGCTTTTATTTATCTTTGATGTGTTTTTTTATGGCCGCAAAGGATTCGTCCGAAATGACATGCTCCATTTTACAGGCGTCCTCTGCCGCGCGCTCGTCGCTCACCCCGAGACCGGTCAGCATTTTGGTAAGCACGGTGTGGCGCTCGTATATTTTCATGGCCACCCGCTCCCCCTCTTCGGTGAGGGTCAAAAAGCCGTTTTTGTCCATAAGCACATATCCGCCGTTTTTGAGAAGGCCGATGGCGCGGGAAACGCTGGGCTTTGAATATCCCATGTAATCTCCCACATCAACCGAGCGGACCTGGGGTATTTTTTTTGATAATACCAGTATGGTTTCGAGATACATTTCTCCCGATTCCTGTAAAGCCATTTTAACGCTCCTTCCTTAGGCCGAAAATTAAGACACGGTTATCTTTACCCGTTTGTTTTGCGGCGCTTTTGCCGCCGATAATTACCGCCTTAAAGGGAAACCTTTATTTCTTCAAAAGCTCCCCGGCAAGGGCGGAAATCTGCTCTCTCGATTGCTTTGAAAGGGCGGATTTTATCTGTACCGTCGTCTCGGCAAATTCAAGCTCCTTGCTGTTTTCAAGCATTTTTCTCATTATCTTTGCTGCGGTGGGTGCCCAGCTTCCGTTTTCGATAAGTCCCACCCTGCGCTTTTGGAAGTTGCGCTCGGTAAGGTGGTTTATAAATTCCCTCATAAAGGGGAAAATGTCGGCGTTATAGGTGGTGGTGGCAAGCACAAGGGTGTCGTATCTGAAAGCGTCCTCAACCGCCTCGGCCATATCCTCCCTTGCAAGATCGCTTATGACAACCTTTTTGCAGCCGAGCGCCTCAAGCTCGGACTTTAAAAGCTCGGCCGCCTTTTTGGTGTGGCCGTAAACCGAGGTATAGGCGATCATGACGCCTTCGCTTTCGGGCATGTAAGAGGACCAGGTGTTATAAAGACCGAGATAATATCCGAGATTTTCCGAAAGGACGGGTCCGTGGAGAGGCGCAATGATTTTTATGTCCAAAGCCGCGGCCTTTTTGAGAAGCGTCTGAACCTGTGCGCCGTATTTCCCAACTATTCCGAAATAATAGCGGCGGGCTTCGCAGGCCCAGTCCTCGTCAGCGTCGAGAGCGCCGAATTTTCCGAAACCGTCGGCCGAGAAAAGCACCTTGTCGGTGCTGTCGTAGGTTACGATGACCTCCGGCCAGTGTACCATGGGGGCGGCGATGAAATTAAGAATGTGGTTTCCGAGGCTGAGTGTGTCGCCCTCCTTGACAACTATCGAGCAATCGGAAAAGCTGCGGCCGAAAAACTGCTCCATCATGGCAAAGGCCTTGGCCGAGGCAACTACTTTTGCGCCCGGATAGGCCTTTAAGAAGCTGACGATATTGGCCGAATGGTCGGGCTCCATGTGCTGAACGACAAGGTAGTCGGGTGTTCTCCCCAAAAGGGCGGCTTTAAGATTTTCAAGCCACTGCTCGCCGAACCGTTCGTCCACGGTGTCCATGACCGCAATCTTGTCGTCCGAAATGACATAAGAATTATACGCCATGCCGTTTTCGACGACATACTGCCCTTCAAAAAGGTCGATGTCCCGATCGTTTACCCCGATATATTTAATGTCTTTTGTAATTTCCATAAAACTGCTTCCTTCCGAGCGGGGCCGCCCTAAAAGGGCAAAAACGACCCGATTTTTTCCGCTTATATGATTTTATCATATTGTTCTTTAAAATGCAACAAAAAAACAGGGGGGAAGGACAAAATCCAACCCCTCTGATTTTTTGCTGTTACGGATGATTATTTGTTGACAGCGTCTTTGAAAGCGGCGCCGGCCTTGAAGGCGGGAACCTTTGCGGCAGCAATTTTGATCTTTTCGCCGGTACGGGGGTTTTTGCCTTCTCTTGCCTCGCGCTTGCGAGCCTCGAAAGTACCGAAGCCGATCAGCTGAACCTTGTCGTCCTTGGCGACTGCGTCTTTGATAACATCCAAAGTTGCGTCAAGAACCTCTCCTGCCTCTTTTTTAGAAACATTTGCTTTTTCTGCGATCGCATCGATGAGTTCCTTTTTGTTCATCTTTCATTCACTCCTTTCGCTTGATCAAGAGGAAATAAATCCTCTTTTACCAAACGGGTTGTTTGGCTTACGAGTTAAATCATAGCATAAAACAGAATTAAAATCAACCTGTTATCTCCAATTTTGTTTATTTTTAACGGAAATATGCGTCGATTTTCTACAAATCCGCCGATTTTATTTCTAAAAAGTAAAAATAAATCCCCTGAATTTTACACTCTTTAAAAAAAGCTTTACATTTATCATTAAAAATGTTATCATAAATATTCGGAGTGTGATTGTATGAAAAGCTTAAAAGACTATGTTTTGACAATACCCGACTTTCCGAAGAAGGGAATAATGTTCAGAGACATCACCTCGGTGCTTGAAGACGCCGACGGATTTGCGCTTGCCATAGATGAACTTAAAAAGCGGCTCGAAGGGGTGGATTTCGATGTAATCATCGGCGCCGAATCGAGAGGCTTTGTTTTGGGCGCACCCCTTGCCTACATATTCCATAAGCCTTTTGTACTTGTCAGAAAAAAGGGCAAGCTTCCCAGAGAGGTCGTAAGACAGGAATATTCCCTCGAATACGGCACGGCCGAGCTTGAAATGAACAAGGACGCCGTTAAAGAGGGGCAGAGGGTGGTCATTGTCGACGACCTTATTGCAACCGGCGGCACTGCCGAGGCCATGGAAAAAATGGTCGAAAAGATGGGAGGAAAGGTGGTAAAATCCCTCTTCCTTATAGAGCTTGCCGGATTTGAGGCAAGAAAAAATCTTTCCTGTCCCGTTGATACGGTTATTTCTTATCCCGGCAAATAAGGCTTTACTTCCGGGAGCATTTATCCGAAGCCCGCGTCTGAGCGGCCGGAACGGAAATTTCCTGCCGGTTGCGGTTTTGCGAATTTTAACAAAAAGAAGGGGAAAGGTCAGCTGATGAACAAACAAAAAATTAAAGATACCTTTTATCTCTTACGAGACATATACACGGTGCTATACATTTCCTTTTTCGCCGTGCTTTTCTTTATACCCGTTTTAAACGCCCTCGGAAGAATAACCACCTTTCTCTATCTTGCCATTGCGGGACTGGGAGCGGCACTGCTTTTTATTTCGGTATTTATCCAAAGGGCGGCATTTTTAAGCAAGCCCAACTTTATACTTTCGGTTTTTGCCGCGGCGGCGCTTCTTTCAACAGCCGTAAACTTCCGATATGAGCCGGTTTCAAATGTCAAGGAAATATGCTGGATGTGCATAATGTTCTTTATAATCCAGTATGTAGACACCTCCCGCCCAAAGGAACGGCTCATGTATGTTTTAAGGCTTGTTACCAATGTCTTTATCCTGATTTGGTTTGTGGGGGCGGTGTGGTCCTTCTGCCAGTTTGTTGTGGGCTACGGCGCGTGGGTATATACCCCGTATAACGACACTCCGCTTCACCGCGTCGGCTTTGTGGAGGAGCGGCTGTTCGGCGTGTTCGGCGATCCCAACTATGCCGCAATAGGCTCGCTGTTTGCCATTGTTTTTGCCGTTTTCAACATGACGGGAGAAAATGTCGGCAGGTCCTTAAAGGCGTTTTATATAGTGACCGTTGTTTTCGAATATTTTTATCTGGTGCTTTCCGGCTCCCGCGCCGCTCTTATAAGCATGGCTGTTGCAGTGTTCTTCATAGCCTTCTTCTTAACCCTTAAAAACAAATGGGTAAGGGACAGAAACGCGGCCGTCAGGGTCATTGTGTCGGCGGTTGTTGCGGTAGGACTTGCGGCGGCGGCAATTATCATAAGCAAGCTTCTGACCGATCTTCTTGCCTATCTTCCCAGTCTTTACGGTAATGTATGCAAGCTGTTCGGCATTGAAGGCGGCAAAAGCAACCCGGTAAATCTTCATCGAACCGACATTTCCGAGGGCAAGGACGCTTCCAACAACCGATTCAAGATATGGATAGATTCCCTTACGGTATGGAAGACCAGTCCGCTGGTGGGCGTAACCCCGAGAGGATATCTTGCCTATACCCTTGAAAATCTCGGCAATCTTTATATAGTACAAAAGGGATACATCATACACAACGCCTATATTTCGGTGCTCCTATTCACCGGAATAATCGGTGCGGTGCTTGTGGCGGCTTGGATAGTATACACTGCCTTCACCGTTATTTCCTATCTGTTTAAATACAGCCGATCGGACAAAAAGGAGTACAACACCGTATTGCTTTTCTCGGCACTTATAGTGGCCGAGGCGGTCTCTTCTGCGGCACTCAGTCAGATGTTCTTTTCCCACATGGTCACCGACGCGCTTTTCTGGCTGACGGTGGGATACACCTTCTACTTTATCCGCGGTGCCGTGCAGCAGCCTGCCCCCGTGGCCGAAAAGGCTCCCGCAGGCGAGCTTGAAGGCTGTTGACCCGCCCTTTGTTAAAACCGATACACCGTCGCTTTAAGAGCTGTTTGGGCTTTTAAAGCGGCGGTTTTTTTGTCCGATTGCCGATCTGCCGCTTTTTGCAAACAAAAAGCGCAGCGAAGGTTAAAAACCCGGTTTTTGCTTATTTTACAGTGCAAAATCAAAGTTCTGTTTTGAAATTAAGCGCAAAAAACACAAAATATTTTGATAAATTGCGAAAAAACCTATATCATTTTGAGAAAAGATGTGTTATACTGAAGCGGTAATCAGATTGTGCCGCAAAAGGCAGCCGCCGGACGGAATGCCCGATGCCGTGCAAAAAAGGAGGATAACAAACATATGAAAAGACTTATTGCCGCGCTTCTGTCACTTCTTCTGGCATTTTCGGTTTTCGGTGCTCTTTCGGGAACGGCCGACGGAAAAATGTTCGGAGATCTTGACGGTGACGGTAAGATCTCTTCCAATGACGCTTTGCTGATTCTTCAGTATATCGTCGGTATTGAGGAGTTTACCGATGAACAAAAGAATATTGCCAAGGTGTCTACCGAGGACGGCAGCGGAGAGATCGGAACAAACGATGCTCTCGCCGTTTTACAGTACACTGTCGGCATTATCAATGAATTCGTCCGCAAGGAGGTTTCTACCCACATCGAAGTGCCCGAAAGCATTTTGGAAAACAACGCTTATGTTAAGGACGAATCGGCCGACACAAGCTTTATGATCGACGAGACGGGTCTTACGCCGAAAACCATTTATGTAATCGGATTTAAGGGCGATGCTCACCAAAACCGCCTTATAGCCTCTTTGCAGGGACTTATAAACCGTTCTTTCGGCATGGACGATGACCACACGGTGCTGGTCAATTTTGCCCTGGACGGAAGCGATAATTTCTGGCTCAACGAAATGACCTCAAAGGGCATTTTCACCCAGCTTAATTCCAAGAAGATAGTTGTTTCTTCCATGGATAAGTTCTACGAGACCTTCGCAAATCAGCTTAAATATTGCGGAATGGTCACCTGGGACGGCTCGGTGCCCGCCACCTCCAACGTTGCCGCCACGATATGCGGCGTCGACGGATACCTGCCGGTGCTTAAAGGCAGCGAAATCGAGACAAAGCTTGCCGAAATGGGAGTTGAAGAGAAAATATCCCTTTTCAACAAATTCACCGGCGAGCTCGGCACAAAGATTCCCGACACCGATCAGGACAGCTCGGGAAGCGCCAAAAACGACGCCTATCGCTGGGCTCTTGAAAAGTATATGGACAGATGCTCGGCCTACTATGTGGGATACATTCTCGACGGCGGCGTTACCATCCCCGACAACTACTGGTCGCTGAGAAACTATGCCCAGTTCAACTGCATTGAGAATTTCGACTATCTCATAGCCCGTCAGGCATTCTGCTTTGACCTTAATCCCAATCCGAACGATGTGGTCTGCGACGATCCTTCTCAGCCTGCGGGAACCGACTACGCCACCTTCATAATGATTCTTCAAAAGAGATATGAGCGTGCAAAGGGAGCCATGGGACAGATGATGGGCTTCCCGCCCTGGTGGATAAAATACACCGTTGACACTCCCGGTGACACCGGGCACAACGGAAAGCTGGGCGGACCTCAGCTCGAGTGGCTGTTCTGCGAATATATTACCAGCTACAACATGGCCATGGAGGCCGATGCGGCTCACCCCTGCTCCATGAGCAACGGCTCCTTTATGTATAAATACCGCGTCACCGCCACCGAGTTTAAAAACACCGATACAAAGGAAGAGGATATGCTCACCTTTGATTCGAGCAAGCGCTACTTTACAATTTACGTCGGCGACTACGATTCCTCGGCCTGGATGAAGAACTATCTGGCTAATTTCTGGAGAGATTCGGCAAGAGGAACGCTGCCTCTCATGTGGGCCTTCAACCCCAATCTTTCCAACCGTATTCCCGTGGTTTGGGAATACATTTACGCAACCAAGAGCGACAAGGACTACATTGTTGCGGGTGAAGGCGCGGGATACACAATGCCCGGATACTTCATCGAAAACAAGGCGACCGGAGAGCTCAGAGACGCAAGCGAAGGCTGGGATGTATGGGTGGAATACAGCAAGAAATATTATCAGCTGTTCGACATCGACATCACAGGATTTATAATCAACTCCCAAAGCGGCTCTCTTGAGGTCAAGGGCATCAATCCCGACATCATGAAGCAGTATAACAAGCTGTCTCCCGTCGGCTCCTTCACAAATGCCGGCGGAAGCCGTAAGCAGGCTCTTGCGCTTCAGGACGGCGTACCCTATGTCTATCTTTACAACGAGATACCCTTCAATGCCGATCCTCAGGACACCACGGCCTTTAGGGGAATGTATAACTATGACAAGGGCTCTATGGGATCATACAACTTCTCGGCTTACCGCACGGTTGTTCAGTCCCCCTCCACCATTAAGGAAATCGTGGAAGGATACTCCGCCTATGCCGGCAGCCAATCCGGAAAAGAGTATGTATATGTCGATCCCTACAACTTCTTCAGCCTCGTAAGACAGTCGGGGCAGGGCTTTGAAGGCGGCGGAAAATAATTTTAAAAGCACAGAAAAGCTTTTAAAAGGAATATAAAACCGCGTGACCCTTTAAGATCCGACCGATCTAAAAAACGGCCGATATTTAGACCGGGTAAAAAACATTAAACGGGCAGGAAACTCCGAAAGGTGTCTCCTGTCCGCTTTTCTTTTGTCCTTTTTAATATCGGTATTAACAGCGGCCGGTCATGAGCTTTAATCTGAAGCTCATCAGGGGGGCTGAGCCGTTACGGTCGGCTTATGAGCCAATATATAAATCCGTAAATCACCCCGGCAAAGGTGCCGAAAGCGATAACCGGCCCCGCTATGGAGAAAAGCTTTGCTCCGACTCCGGTGATAAAGCCCTCGCTTTTAAATTCCATTGCCGGAGAAACCGTTGCGTTTGAAAAACCCGTTATGGGCACAAGGGTGCCTGCGCCGGCGTGCCGCGCAATGTCGTCGAAAATTCCCACGGCGGTCAAAAATGCCGCCAAAAACACAAGTGTTACGGTGGAGGTGGTCTTGGCCGTCTCGACGGACAGACCGAGCTTCTGATAAAAATCACCCAAAAACTGACCGAAGGTGCAAATAAGCCCGCCCACCGCAAAGGCGCAAAGGCAGTCCTTTAAAACATTTGAACAGGTCTCGGTTTTTTTAACATACTTTCCGTATTCTTCTTTTGTAATTTTCAAAAAAATCACCGCCCTCTTTGTTTTTCCCAAAAAAGGCGGCGGTTATTCCGATTATCGGTAAATCGGATGTTCTGTTAATTATCGGTTGATCGTTCGGCGGCTTACCGTCCGAGATTTTCCTTTCGAAATCCGTCGTTGGTGGTGACAATGATGAGGGTACCGTCGGTCACCTCGATAGAGGCAGGAGTTCCGACAAATTCGTTGCTCACGCCTCTTGGCATGTCGCTGAATATCGTGCCGTTTTCCATGTTATATTTAAGGCCGGAAATGGTGACTCCCTTGGCTGTTCCGCCGTAGGCGAATACCGAGATTACGCCCTTCCTGCCCGGGCCTAAAAAGGTTCGGCCGTTGTGTATGCCGGTCATAACGCTGTTTTCGCCGAAAACATATCCGACGCACCCGTTATTTATAATGTAGCACAGCGTTTGCATGGTTGCGATGGACATATCCACCCTTCCGCCCATACATCCGAAAATACAAATGGTCTTAAACCCGTGGGCAATGGCATATTTAACGGCCAGCATAAGGTCGGTGTCATCCTTTTCCACGGGGTGCTTGACAATATTGGGGTGATTCGGAGGATTGCCCAAAGAATCGAAATCTCCTATAACAATGTCGGGAATGATGTTCATTTTCTGAAGGTATCTGTATCCTGCGTCGGCGGCTATGATATAATCAATGGGACGGGGCGCAAAGTTCCTCCCGTCGAATATTCCCGATCCGATTATATAACAAATTCTGTTTGTCATAATTTCGCCTCCCAAAATCAATTCAATGCTATCACATAAATTTTAACAAATAAAGAACAAAAATGCTTTTTTGAAATTTTATTTTACTTATTTTAGGCGGCAAAGGGCGATAAAATGCAAAAAATCATAAAAACCTCTTGACAAACGGCCCGGGAGGTAGTATTATTTTTGATACAACAAAGCAGAAGAGCTTTTGCCCGTCTCACCGTTCCGACTTAAACGCGCCGGCCGGTCAATACATTTGCTTCTCTTTTAAAGAGGGGTTTTCGTATTGAGGATGGGTTTACCTATCCTTTTTTGTTTGTTAAAAAACTTTTGGAGGTGCAGTCCTATCAGCAAGCCCGAGCTTTCCATCAACGAAGAAATCCGTGACCGTGAGATCCGAGTAATTTCCGGAGAAGGAGAACAGCTTGGCATTATGTCGCCTAAAGAGGCGCTCAAAATCGCCGAGCAAAGAGATCTTGACCTCGTGAAAATCGCACCCGGTGCAAATCCTCCGGTGTGCAAAATTATGGACTACGGAAAATATCGTTTCGAGCAGTCGAAGCGAGAGAAGGAAGCAAGAAAAAATCAGCACATCGTCGAAACAAAGGAAATTCGTCTTTCACTTAACATCGACACCCACGATTTTGAAACCAAGCTTAACCACGCCAGGAAATTCATTGCCGGCGGAAATAAGGTCAAGGTTTCCATTCGCTTCCGCGGCCGTGAAATGGGCCATCCCGAAATCGGTCTCGACAATATGAAACGCTTTGCCGAGGCAATAGAGGAGACGGCGACGGTCGAAAAACCCGCAAAGATGGAAGGACGCAATATGCTTATGTTCCTTGCACCCAAAAAAGCTTGAATTATTAAGGAGGACCTTTGTTATGCCTAAAATCAAAACACACAGCGGAGCCAAAAAACGGTTTAAGCTCTCTAAGAACGGCAAGCCTATGCGCGGCCATGCCTTCAAATCCCACATCTTAAACAAAAAGAGCACCAAGCGCAAGAGAAATCTTCGCAAGGTTTCGGTTGCGGACAAGACCAACACCGCTCAGATCAAAAAGCTTGTTCCCTACAAATAATATCGGAGGTATATATAAATGGCACGAGTAAAAGGCGCACTTATGACGCGCAAAAGAAGAAAGAAAACATTAAAGCTTGCTAAGGGCTATTTCGGCTCCAAGCACAGACTTTTTAAGACCGCCAAACAGGCAGTTATGAAATCCGGCAACTATGCCTATATCGGCCGTAAACAGAGAAAGCGCGATTTCCGCCGCCTCTGGATCACCCGTATTTCCGCCGCCACCCGCGCAAACGGAATGAACTATTCCACCTTTATGAACGGCCTTAAAAAGGCGGGCATCACCCTTAACCGCAAAATGCTCTCCGAGATCGCAATTGCCGATCCCGCAGCCTTCACCGCTCTGACGGAAAAGGCTCGCGCTGCCCTTTAATCAACAGTTTTAACGCCCGACCCAATACGGTTTCGGGCGTTTGCCTTTTATAAATTATGATTATTTCATCAAAAGACAACCCTAAAATCAAATACGCGAAAAAGCTGCTGACCTCCCCGTCCTTCCGAAAAAAAGAGGGACTTATCCTGCTTGAGGGGCAACGGCTTTGCGATGATGCGGCAGGAAATTCGGCGGTTATAAAGACGGTGCTTTTTTCACGAAAATTCAGAGAGAAATTTCCCGAAAGTCTTTTAAGGCTGACCGGCATTTCGGAAGAAAGCCTTGAAGCTACCGAGGACGTACTTCTTAAAATTTCCGACACCGAAAGCTGTCAGGGCGTCATATGTATCTGTGAGCGGCCGAAAATTTCCCTTTCGCTAAAAAAGGGAGGGAAATATCTCTTGCTCGAAAATGTTTCCGATCCCTCGAATGTGGGAGCCGCCGCGAGAACGGCCGAGGCGCTGGGAGCGGACGGTATACTTGTCTGTGGAGGCTGCGACCCCTTCAGCCCCAAGGTGCTTAGAGCCTCTATGGGGGCGCTGCTCAGGTTTCCCGTCGGGGTGTTCCCCGACATTTCAAAAGCGGCCGAGGAGCTTGAAAGGGCGGGCGTGCCCCTTTATTGCTCGGTTGTGTCAAATCCCGATAAAAGTATCGGCGAGACGGATTTTTCGGCGGGCTGCGCCGTAATAATCGGAAACGAGGCAAAGGGCGCGTCGGATGAGGCGAGAGCCCTTTCAAAAATCCGATTTACCGTTCCCATGGCGGGCAGAGCCGAATCCTTAAACGCCGCCGCAGCCGCCGCCATCATAATCTATGAAATGACCAAAGGGTGAATAAAATGTATTCCGAAGGCATTTATTTTATCGCCTTGCAGGGTGTGTTGGGATTTGCTTCAAAAGTGCTTGCTCCCGCCCTTTTAAAATTCAAAACACCGCAAAACATTTTTACCGCTCCTAAAGACGAGCTTAAAAACAGCGGGCTGTTTTCAAAGGACCGACTCGAAAAAATATCGGAGGATACCCTGCAAAGGGCAAAAAGAATATTTTCGTCCTGCGAAAATTCCGGCGTAACGGTCATTCCCTACGGTACAGAAAAGTATCCCAAAAGGCTTATGGAAATTCCCGACCCGCCGGCCGTGCTCTATGTCCTCGGCGATATGCCGAGCATCGACGGCCAACCCGTCATGACAATTGTGGGAAGCCGAAAGCCAACCGAATACGGCGCTGTTTCTGCCTTTAATCTTTCGCGCGCTCTTTGCTCGGCGGGGTTTGTTGTGGTCAGCGGCGGAGCAATAGGAGTCGACTCGGCGGCTCACGAGGGAGCGCTCGATGTGGGAGGAAAAACCGTTGCGGTGCTGGGAACGGGATTTTTCTCAAGCTACCTTATGCGGCAGGAGCCGTTAAGACGGCGTATCAGCCAAAACGGCGCTCTTGTGACCGAGTTTCCGCCCGGTATGCCGGTTCGGCGTTTTTCGTTTCCCATGAGAAACAGGATAATTTCGGCGCTTTCTCTCGGAACGGCGGTGGTGCAGGCGGGTGAAAAAAGCGGCTCGCTTATAACCGCCTCTTACGCCGCAGAACAGGGCAGGGATGTTTTTGTTCTTCCCGGCCATGCGGGAGAACAGTGCTTTAAAGGCTCAAACGAGCTTATAAAAAACGGAGCAAAGCCCATTTTCTCTTTCAAAGACATCGCCGAGGAATATTGCCCGCTTTTTGTCGGGAAAATAGACCTTGCCGCGGGTGAGCTTTGCGGCTTTAAAGACAAGCTGCCCGATACGCTGTATTTGTCCGACGGTGCGGCCGACAATGCGGGGCCTCACAACGCTTTAAAAGAGGGCTTTGGCGCCGACAGGCAGGCCGACCCGAGAAAAACACCCTCCGACAAGCAATCGGGCGGGCAACAAAAGACCGACGGCGGGCATAACGGAGCCGCCGAAAAAGGGAAGGGCGCCGCACACACCGATACCGCCCGCAGCGCCGCAGGGACCGCTCTGCCATCCATTAACAAAAAATTTACCGAAGCCGAAATTCAAAGGGACTTGTCAGAGGACGCAAGGTTAGTGTATAATAGCTTCCGAAAAAATGTATCGCTTTTCGACGAGCTGTCGGTGCAAAGCCGCCTTAACAGCGGCAGATTGCTTTGCGCGCTGACCGAGCTTGAGCTGTCGGGACTTGTGGCCGCCCTTTCGGGAAATCGGTTTGAAAAGCTTTAGCTCAGCCGGGCGCAAGACTGAAGCGCGGCGTTAAGGAACGGGATTGCGGTGGGGCAGTTAGGGTGCTGTCAAAGCGCAAAACCAAAGCAAACAATCAGCTTTAATTATCAAAATGAATGTACATACCTTTCACGAAAGGAAGTTTTTAATATATGTCTGATCTGGTCATTGTGGAGTCGCCGACCAAGGCAAAAAGCATAAAAAAATATCTTGGCGGCAATTATGAAATAATGGCGTCGGTGGGTCATATACGCGATCTGCCGAAAAAGAAGATGTCGGTTTCCTTAGACGGAAAATTCAAACCCAAATACGAGCCCGTTGCCGGCAAGGAGGAGCTTATAAAATCCCTCCAAACCGCCGCCGCCAAAAGCGGACGGATATATCTCGCGACCGACCCCGACCGCGAGGGTGAAGCCATTGCCTGGCATCTTGCCGAGCTTTTGGCGCTTAACGAAAACGAGCCGATAAGGGTCACCTTTAACGAGATAACAAAGTCGGGAGTGCAAAAGGGAATGGCCGCTCCCCGTTCCATAGACATGAATCTCGTGGACGCTCAGCAGGCCAGAAGAATTCTCGACCGAATCGTGGGTTATAAGCTGAGTCCCTTCCTTTGGAAGAAGGTCAGGAGAGGTCTTTCGGCCGGAAGGGTGCAGAGCGTGGTCGTGCGGCTTATCGTCGACAGGGAAGAGGAAATAAGAAAATTCGTTCCCGAGGAATACTGGACAATCGACGCAAAGCTCAGCCAAAAGCCTGCCTCCAAAAAATTTGCCGCAAAGCTCCATACCACCCTCGACGGCAAAAAGGTGGCCATTTCAAACGAACAACAGGCAAATGAGATAAAGGAAGCCCTTGAAAAGGCTCAGTATAAGGTTTTAAAGGTCAAAAAGGGTACAAAAACCTGCCAGCCGCCACCTCCCTTTATCACCTCGGCGCTGCAGCAGGACACCGCACGAAAATTCGGAATGACAGGTGAGCGCACCATGCGCATCGCCCAACAGCTTTATGAGGGAATAGACATAAAGGGAATGGGCACCACCGGTCTTATAACCTACATGAGAACCGATTCGGTGAGAATTTCCGAGGAGGCCAGAGCGGCGGGAAACCTGTTTATCGAGGAAAATTTCGGAAAGAACTATCTTCCCGCAAAGCCCCGCTACTACAAAACCAAGGCCTCGGCTCAGGACGGACACGAGGCCATACGCCCCACCGTTATTTCCCTCACCCCCGCAATGGCAAAATCCTCCCTGACCTCCGAGCAGTATAAGCTTTATAAGCTCATCTGGGAGCGCTTTATGGCCAGCCTTATGGCCGCATGTGTCCGATCGACCCGGTCGATAGACATTTCGGCCGCCGACTATATCTTCCGCGCCAGCGGATACACCGTGAAATTTGACGGATATACCGCCGTCTATTCCTCGACAACCGACGAGGACGAGGAGGGCGAATCGGTGCTTCCGCCCCTTGCGGAGGGAGATGTGCTGGTGCTTCGCGATCTTGCGGGAAATCAGCATTTTACCCAGCCCCCCGCAAGATATAACGACGCCACCCTTATCGATGTTATGGAAAAGACCGGCATCGGCCGACCCAGCACCTACGCCCCAACCATTGCTACGGTCATAAAAAGAGAATATGTTGAAAGGGAAAAGCGCGCCCTAAAGCCCACCCCCTTAGGAGAGGTCACGACGAGCCTTATGAAGGATCTTTTTAAGGATATTGTCGATTCCAAATTCACCGCCAAGATGGAGGAGGATCTTGACCTTGTGGCCGAGGGAAAGCTTGATTATGTCACCACCCTCGAAAAATTCTACGGCCCCTTTGAAAAAAATCTTGAAGCTGCCGAGCAGAAAATGGAGGGTAAGCATGCCAAGGTGCCGGATGTGGAGACCGATGAAATATGTCCGAACTGCGGCAAAAAAATGGTTATAAAAAACAGCCGATTCGGAAAATTCCTTGCCTGCTCCGGCTATCCCGAATGTAAAACGACAAAATCCATCGTTACGGTCACAAAGGGCTTCTGTCCAAAGTGCGGCAAGCCCATTGTCGAAAGAAAATCAAAACGCGGCTATAAATATTACGGCTGCGAGGACTATAAAGACTGCAAGTTTATGACCTGGGATGTACCCACCGATGAGCTTTGTCCCAACTGCGGAAAGACTCTTTTCAAGCGCCGCGGAGGATTTATCGTCTGCAACAACGAAGGCTGCGGATACGAGCGGGCGGCCGAGAAAAAGCCGAGAGGCAGAAAAAAGGCGGAAAAGAACGATGAATAACCTGACCGCTGCCGTTGTGGGAGCGGGACTTGCGGGATGCGAAGCGGCCTTGCAGCTTGCAAACCGCGGGGTCAGGGTTACTCTTTTTGAAATGAAACCGCAAAAAAAATCCCCCGCCCACAAAATCGACGGTTTTGCCGAGCTTGTTTGCTCAAATTCCCTGAAGGCCGAGCGCATTTCCTCTGCCGGAGGACTTCTTAAAGCCGAAATGGCCGAGCTGTCATCCGTGTGTGTCGAGACGGCATATAAATGCGCCGTCCCCGCGGGGGGAGCGCTGGCGGTTAATCGGGAGGAGTTTTCCCGCATTATAACCGAAAAAATTTGCTCAAATCCCAACATTGAGGTGGTTTCAAGGGAGCTTTGCGAAATTCCCAAAGGACCCTGCATCATTGCAACAGGCCCGCTGACCTCCGACGGTCTTTCGGCCGCCATATCCGAATTTTTCGGAATGGAGCATTTAAGCTTTTACGATGCCGCCGCACCCATTGTCACAGGGGAAAGCATTGATATGGAAAGCGCCTTTGCCGCTTCGAGATACGACCGCGGAGATGACGACTATATCAATTGTCCCATGAACAAGGAGCAATACGAGGCCTTTTACGAGGCACTTATAACCGCCGAGGGAGCAGCTCTTCACGAGTTCGATAAGCCCACCGTTTACGAGGGCTGTATGCCCATTGAGATTATGGCAAGGCGGGGAGCCGACACCATTCGTTACGGTCCCTTAAAGCCCGTGGGACTTCGCGATCCGCGAACGGGTCACCGTCCATGGGCCGCCGTTCAGTTGAGAAAGGAAAACAGCGAGGGCACCCTTTACAACCTCGTGGGATTTCAGACCAATCTTAAATTCGGCGAGCAAAAACGGGTCTTTTCCATGATTCCCGCCCTTAAAAATGCCGAGTTTGTGCGATACGGCGTTATGCACCGCAACACCTTTATAAATTCTCCGAAGGTGCTTTGCTCCGACTTTTCGGCCAAAAAACGCCCCGATCTCTTTTTCGCAGGACAGCTTACCGGGGTGGAAGGATATATGGAATCGGCCGCCTCGGGAATTATGGCCGGGATAAATCTCTTTAAGCGACTTTCGGGAGAAGACACCGTAACGCTTCCCGCCGAGACAATGATCGGCGCCCTTTCAAGATATATAAGCGATCAAAATCTTTCCGACTTTCAGCCCATGGGGGGCTCCTTCGGGCTTCTTCCGCCCCTTGAGACCCGCATAAGAGATAAAAAGGAGCGGTATACCGCCCTTGCAAACCGATCGCTCCTGCAAATAAAAAACATAAAAGAACTGATTTAATGGATACAAAAATTCTTTCTCCGAAAGAGGGGCTTGCCGCTGCTGCCGAGCTTATAAAAAAAGGTGAGGTCGTGGGAATTCCCACCGAAACGGTCTACGGTCTCGGGGCAAACGCCCTTGAAAAAGAGGCGGTGCTTAAAATCTTTGCCGCAAAAGGCCGACCGGCCGACAATCCCCTTATAGTGCACATCGGAAAGCTTTGCGAGCTTGAAAAGCTGACCGACGAGGTGCCCGAAAAGGCCAAAATACTTGCAAAGAAATTTTGGCCGGGACCTCTTACAATGATTTTCAAATCTAACGGTGCCGTCCCCAAGGAAACGACCGGCGGGCTTGACACGGTGGCCGTGCGCCTTCCTTCCCACCCCGTGGCAAACGAGCTTATAGAGCTTGCTGGGGTGCCTGTTGCCGCTCCTTCGGCCAACACATCGGGAAAGCCAAGCCCCACCGCCGCCGCCCATGTTTTTCACGATATGAACGGCAAAATCCCCCTTATTATCGACGGGGGAGAGTGCCTTGTGGGGGTGGAGTCCACCGTTATATCAATGGTAAGCGACCCGCCGAGACTTCTTCGGCCGGGCGGGGTGACGGTCGGGCAAATCGAAGGGGCTATCGGAAAAATCGACATCGACCCTTCGGTGGAACACAATGTTCAGGTCAAAAAGGCCTCGTCTCCCGGCATGAAATATAAGCACTATTCCCCCTCCTGTAAGGTAATCCTCGTTCATTCGAGCGGGGAAAGGTTTGCCGAGTTTGTAAAGCAAAGCGCAGGGCAGAATGATGCCGCAATGTGCTTTGACGAGGACGCGGACAAGCTTTCGATACCCGTTATAACTCTCGGGAGAGCCGAGGACAGCGCCGCTCACGCCCACAGGCTTTTTGCCGCCCTGCGGCTTGCCGACGAGGGGGGATATGATACGGTATACGCCCACTGCCCGAAGGTTGACGGGGTGGGTCTTGCCGTTTTCAACCGCCTTGTGCGTGCGGCAGGCTTTGATGAAAGGTGGCTGTAAAAAATGGTCGTGGGAATAACCGGACAGACCGGCTCGGGCAAATCCACCGTTGTAAAAATGCTGGGATTTGCGGGAATTGACGCCGATAAGGTGGCTCACGAGGTACTGCGGGAAAAAGAGGTAAAGGCTCAGCTCTGTGAGCGCTTCGGCGAGGACATTTTAGACGAACAGGGAGAAATATGCCGCACCTCCCTTGCAAAAAAGGCCTTTGCAGGTCCTGCCGCCCTGTCGATGCTCGGGGCAATAACCTATCCCGTAATAACCGAGCGGATATTAGACAGGATAGACGCCCTTAAAGAGCAGGGTGAAAGCATAATCATGCTTGACGCCCCCACTCTTTACGAAAGCGGAGCCGACAAAATGTGCGACAGGGTTATTTTCGTCACGGCCGACCGGGAGGTAAGAAAGCACCGCATTATGGCGCGCGACGGGCTGACCGAGCAGGCGGCCGAGCTTAGACTTTCGGCGCAAAAAACAGACGATTTTTATAAGTCTGCCGATTTTAAAATTATAAACAACGGCCGAAAGGACGAGCTTGAAAGGGCCGTACAAGGCCTTAAAAACACACTTTTAAAACTCACGGAGGAGAAATAGATATGGCAAAGCTGCAAACCGCTATACGAGGCACCCAGGATGTGCTTCCGAAGGACAGCTATAAATGGCAATATGTCGAAAAAACCCTGCTTGAAACGGCGGGACTTTTCGGGTTTTCCGAAATGCGTGTGCCCGTTTTTGAGCACACCGAGCTGTTTTTGCGCTCGGTAGGTGACACTACCGACGTGGTGCAAAAGGAAATGTATACCTTCGACGATAAGGGCGGGCGTTCCATAACCCTGCGTCCCGAAGGCACGACGGGTGCGGTCAGGTGTCTGCTTGAGCACGGACTGCACAACGACGCTCTGCCGGTCAAGGCAAGCTATGTCCTTTCCTGCTACCGCTATGAAAAGCCTCAGGCAGGCAGGCTCCGCGAGTTCCACCAATTCGGAATAGAGTGCTTCGGCGCACCCCTTCCTTCTGCCGATGCCGAGGTCATCTCGGTGGCGCATACTGCCTTTGAGCGCTTCGGCCTTAAAAACATCGAGCTTCAGCTCAATTCCATCGGCTGCCCCGAATGCCGAAAAAAATATCTCGAGGCTCTTAAAGGATATTTCGAGGGCAAAAAGGATGAGCTTTGCGACACCTGCAAGGACCGCCTTTCCCGCAATCCAATGAGAATTCTCGACTGCAAATCTCCCGTTTGCCACGAGATCGCAAAGGACGCCCCGGTTATGCTCGATTACCTCTGCGACGACTGCAGAGAGCATTTTGAACAGGTCAAGGCGCGTCTTTCGGCCATGAATATAGATTATGTCATAAACCCCACCATTGTGCGCGGCCTTGATTATTACACCCGCACGGTATTTGAATTTGTCTCTTCCGAAATCGGCGCCCAGGGGACGGTTTGCGCAGGCGGACGGTACGACGGCCTTGTGTCCGAAATGGGAGGCCCCGAGCTTCCTTCTCTGGGCTTCGGAATGGGTCTCGAGCGGCTGCTTATACTTATGGAAAAGCAGGGCTGTGCCTTTCCGCCGATAAAGCGCCCCGACATATATGTCGCTCCCATGGGAGAAGCGGCGGGCATAAAGGCCGAGGAGCTTTGTGCGGCGCTCAGAAGAGAGGGCTTTGCCGCCATAACCGACCTAAACGGCCGCGGACTTAAAGCTCAGATGAAATACGCAGGAAAGCTTAACGCCCGCTATGTTATCGTGCTTGGAGACAACGAGCTTGCGGAAGGCAAGGCTAAGCTTAAGAATATGGATACCTCCGAGCAGCGGGATGTTAACCTTGCGGACATTGTAAAAGAGTTTTACAGCCACTCCCTTGACGACTCCTTTGCCGCCATGGAGCAGAGCGTTGAAAATATGTAAGGAGAGTTTAAAATGCTTAATACCGAATTTTTGGGAGATATGCACCGCACAATTTACTGCGGCGAGCTTCGCCCCGCAAACGAAGGACAGACCGTAACGGTGTGCGGATGGGTACAGCGTCAGAGAGACCTGGGGCAGCTCATTTTTATCGATCTTCGCGACCGCAGCGGAATCTGCCAGCTTGCCTTCGACGACGGCACCGAAAAGGAAATCTTCGACAAGGCCTTTCAGGTCAGAGCGGAATTTGTGCTTGCCGCCAAAGGCACTGTCCGCCGCCGCTCGTCGGTAAATAAGGACATTCCCACCGGCGAAGTGGAAATTGCCGTAACCGAGCTTAAGGTGCTGGGACTTTCCCAGACCCCTCCATTTGAAATTGTCGAAAACTCCAATGTCAAGGAGGAGTTGCGCCTTAAATATCGCTATCTCGACCTGCGCCGCCCCGACCTTCAAAGAAACATTCTTATGCGTCACCGCATAACCAAAATTGCCCGCGACTACTTCGACGAAAACGGCTTTATCGAGATCGAAACCCCCATGCTCATTAAATCCACCCCCGAGGGTGCCCGCGATTTTCTCGTCCCCAGCCGCATTCACAAGGGCAAATTTTACGCCCTTCCCCAGTCTCCCCAAATCTACAAACAGCTGACCATGGTGGCGGGATTTGACCGCTATATGCAGATAGCCCGCTGCTTCCGCGACGAGGATCTGCGAGCCGACCGTCAGCCGGAATTTACCCAGATTGACCTTGAAATGTCCTTTGTGGATGTTGAGGACATCATCGCCATGGGCGAGGGCTTTATGAAACGCCTGTTTAAAGAGGCTCTTGACATCGACATTAAACTGCCTCTCAAGCGCCTGACCTATGCCGAGGCCATGAACCGCTTCGGAAGCGACAAGCCCGACACCCGTTTCGGAATGGAGCTTTTTGATATTTCCGACATTGTGGAAAACAGCGGCTTCGGCGTTTTTGCCAACACGGTTAAGGGCGGCGGAACGGTTAGAGGCTTTAAGGCAGAAAATGCCTGCGGAGTATATACCAGAAAGGTTATCGACCGCCTCACCGAGGAGGCCAAGGGCATGGGAGCAAAGGGGCTTGCATGGATAAGACTTACCGACGAGGGCGTTGCCTCCTCCTTTTCCAAATTCATGACCGAGGATGAGATGAAGTCTATAATCGAGCGGGCAGACGCAAAAACCGGCGATGTAATCTTTATCGTTTCGGACGCCCGTGCCTCCCTTGCGCTTTCTGTGCTCGGTTCTCTTCGTCTTGCCGTGGCCAAAAAGCTTGATGTCATTCCGGGCGGCTACGATCTTCTTTGGATAACCGAGTTTCCATTCTTTGATTGGGACGATGAGGCGGGCCAGTTTGTGGCAATGCACCATCCCTTCACATCTCCCATGGACGAGTGCCTCGATTACCTCGAAACCGATAAGGCCAAGGTCAGAGCCAAGGCCTATGATCTTGTGCTCAACGGCGTCGAGCTTGCAAGCGGCTCGATCCGTATAACCAATCCCGACCTCCAAAGCCGCATTTTCGATATGCTCGGACTTTCAAAGGAGGAGGCCGAGCAGAAATTCGGATTTCTTACGGGCGCTTTCAAATACGGTGCGCCTCCCCACGGCGGTATAGGCATAGGCCTCGACCGCCTTTGCATGCAGATGCTGGGCTGCGAGACCCTGCGCGACGTAACCGCCTTCCCCAAGGTGCAAAACGCCAGCGAGCTTATGACCGAGTGCCCCGCAACGGTCGACGACGCCCAGCTTTGCGAGCTTGGCATAGCCGTTACCGAAAAGGAAGAGCAGTAAAAGGGCAGTCTCACAAAAGCGGCGGTCGGTACCGTCCGACCGCAGCACAATATTAATATTAATCGATCCGCCGAAGCACATCGGCGGATTTTCTTTATGAACAAAAAAAGAACAAAAAGGCGCTTCCGACAAGGGAATAAACCATCATTTTATCATCTTCTTTGTAAAGTTCTCGTAAAATAAAAATTGTTGCTTTATTTTTTTGTATAAAATGCTTGATTTTTTTGCTTTTCTAATGTAGAATGTGAAATGTGAGAGACCGTTGTATCGGAAGCACCCAAAAATAAACATTTTTTGCCGAATGGAAGTATGAAATCGCCGACAAGTCGGTGTGTTCTGGAAGGTGAGGAAAAGTTTGGCGAAAAAGGGGCTTGCGGGGAAATATCTTTCCACACGGTACGACACAAGAATGGAGGAAAAACAATGAAAAAAACACTCAAAAAATCATTGGCGTTTATTTTGTCGCTGATGATGATCGTCAGTGTATTCTCGGCTGCCGCGGTTTCGGCCGACACCGAGTATACAATGATCGCCATCGTGGCAATGAAGCCCACCGAAGATGCGGCACAGCTGTCTACGCGCCACATTTTTAATCTGACAGAGGCCGATCTGACAGCTCTCAACGGCGGAACCCCCGTTGATCTCAGCTCCTACGGCTTTGAGGCCGAGTGGGGCATCGGAGATGCGGCAAGCAACAATCCTGCCGAATACCCCGCAGGCAACTGGGGTAATTCCCACTGGGGCTATGACGCCAACGGAAATCTTTATTACGAAACAAACTTCGACATTACCGCCGGCGGCAACACTCCTGCCGAGAAGTATGCCGCAGCGGGCAGAGGAGAGCTTAAAGGAATTCTTCGTGAAACCGCCGACGGAGCACCCGTTGACGGAAAGGTCATCGACGCCCTCGGCAGAGCAGTTGCTCCCGACATGAAGGCTAACGAGACCCTGGAGGGCAGAGATACTATTCGTCTGACCCTCACCACCGAGGAAGTTTACTATGCTCCCGCTGTGACCACCAGGGAAATTCAGCTTACAAATGCCGACTCTGCCGACGGTTGGTGGGTGTTTGAAGGCGACACCTTCTCGATCGACACCGGAATCAAGTCCGAAGGCACCGGAAGCATCAAGTATACCCACACAGGCGGTGTTGCCTGGGGCGCAACCTTCGACGCCAAGGACATTACCGGTATCAAGTCGATCTCCTTCGACATTGCTTCCGACAATGCAGGCATCCTCACCGAGCCTACCGACAAATGCTTCCTTCTCATGAGCGACGGCGTTCTTCAGGGATTCCACGAGCCCTTTAACGGCGAGGCCTTCCTTAGCAATGCCGATGTTATGAAGAAGGTTATGCAGTTCGACATTTCGGTTTTCAACACAAACAAGGATGAATACACCCTTACTCCCGACAGCCAGACCTTCAAGACCGTAACTCTTACTCCCTCTGTCGTAGGTGAAGAGTTCAATTATAAGAATGTTACCAACTTTATGCATTGGAGCTGCACCGGCTACGGCGGAGACCATACCGAGTGGATGGACAATGTCCGCGTAACCGTTGAGGCTGCCGGCGAAGAGCCCAAGGAGTATGTAAACTTCAAAACCTGGTCTACCGACGAGTTTAACGCCGCTGTTGCCTCCGACACCGCAAATGTCGGCGACACTCTTACCACCGATGCAAAGGATGTTTACACCGTTTACAGCCGTCCCGCAACCTACGGTGCGTCTGCTGCCGGTGTGGTCGGATATGCCAGCTACGGCAAGACCTTCTCCGCCCAGAAGGATCACGAATATGTTTACGAATTCGATTTCTGGGTAAACGACATTGCCGAGGATGAAAAGGACGAGATTCTTTTCTACGGCGACCTTTACAACCAGGAAACCGTTGACGATGCTACCGTAAACACCTACTTCACAAAGGGCATTACCTATAACGATTTTGAAGCATCGAGTAAGATCTATTATAACGAGGAATTCGGATATGCCTACAAGACCCTGACCGATTCTCTTGTCGCCGAGGAAAGCGGCACCAGCGAGTCCCGTTGGTATTATAACCGTCTCAATATCAGAAACCAGGGCGAGCGCGAAAGCTACGCCGTGGGCGATGTCAATTTCTACGAGTGCAGAATTTACGACTATGACATTGATCCCTTCAATCCCATTATGACCCTTAACCCCGGTGAGGATCAAATGGCCGGATTCTCAAGCGAAACCAACCCCAACGCCCAAAACCCCAGAGAAATGGATGCCCTTTCGCTTAATAAGTGCGCTCTCGTAAGCCTTCCCAAGGCCAAGAATTGCGACAATACCCTGCTTTTCGGAAACGCTTCGGCCGACCTTAAAGCCGGCAACTATGTTGTCAATTATGACTTTTCCAACATAACCGTTTCGGGCGAGGGCACCCTTGCTACCGTTAAGGTCATGAACGGCGAGACCGAGGTTGCTTCCAAGGACATCACCGCTTCCGACTTCGACAAAAAAGACGGTGTTATCTCGGTTCCCTTTGCTGTGGCAGCCGACGGAAAATATTCCGCCGAGCTTTACATCAACAACAAGATGGGCTTCAGCCTTAAATCCATCTCCATGGGCGTTGAAATCATTGCCGAGGACATCATGGCTGTTGTCGAAAAGATAAACGCCATCGGCGAGATTAAATATAACCCCGATGCACAGGAAGACAGCGGTGCTTCCATAGCCGACGCCCGCAAGGCATACGACGAGCTCTGCCAGAAGTATAACGGTATGGACATGAGCTCCTACATCGAAAACTTCTCGGTGCTTACAAATGCCGAGGGTGTATATTCCGGTTTGGTTGCCGATTATAACGACATGGTAGAATCGGCCAAGGCTGTTGACGAAGCCATTGACAGCATTATTAAGCCCATAACCCTCGAAAGCGAAGAAGGCATCAATGCCGCAAAAGAGGCTTTGGACGCTTTCGTAAGAACCTATTCTCAGGAATTGGCCGACCGCCATGTCACCAAGATTGCAGACCTCAATGCGGCCATTGAAGAATTAGGAAAGCTTAAAGCAGTTAAATCCGGCGATGTTAACGGCGACGGCGTTATCAACACCGAGGACGCTCTTATGGTTCTCCAGTCGGTAGTAGGCATCACCGAGCTTGACGAGAATGCAGCCAAGGCCGCCGATGTTAACTCGGATGAGAAGATCGACACCCAGGACGCTCTCGGAATTCTCCAGTTTGTCGTGGGCATTCGCACCGAGCTTCCTTTTAAGGACTGATCGGGGTTAAAAAATCATCGTTATAAATTTCGAGAATTTCAAAAAAACCGATAGTTAAAAATAGGTCGGCGGGAGGAATTTCGCCGACCTGTAGTTTTCGTTAAGAAGGAGAAGAAAATGAGAAAAGCTTTAAGGTCTTTGGCATTTTGCCTGTCATTTTTAATGGTTTTAAATCTTTTTTCGGTTGTCGCTTTTGCCGACGACCAAAATGATAAGGTCGTTATCACCGCTCAACGCTTCGGTCCGAACGAGTTCAATGATTTGGCCGCTTCGGGACTGACCACCGAGATGGACGGAAAATTCAGCGTTTCAACCCGTCAGGTATCCATAGGAAACCGTGGATACGGTATATGGGCGTATATTTCCCCAAGCGTGGGAAATTACCTTGATGTTGTTGCGGGACACAAATATATATGTGAGGCGCAGGTATGGGTAGAGGATTATATATCCCCCGATCCGTCCACGGTTGACTGGACCGACAGCGTCGACAACTGGTTTAATGCCGACTGCTGGATATATTCTCCCAATAAGACCTACACCTCCACCCCCCTTACAAGACAGGCCTATGAAGCTGCTCCCACCTATTACGATGAAACCTACGGTTATCCTTATAAGGTCATCGAAATGACCATTGAAATTCCCGAAACCGACAAAACCGACGGCGTTGAGGTTATCCCCGCGGGCAGTTCGGAATTCCGAATTTACACCAACGGCTTCACCAGGTTTAAGCATTACAGAATGTTTGTGTACGATGAGGACGATCCCCTTACACCCGTGCTTGACATGGACGCCTCGGTCTCCAACCCCTACAATGTTGTCGACCATCTGGCCGACCCCGAAAACTATGTCGAGTGCGACAACCTTTCCTTAAATCCCGGCCTTTACCTTTCGGTTGAAAAAAGCAAGAACTGCACCGACACCGTCCTTGTGGGCAACGCCGGAAAGACCATCCCTGCAGGCAACTATGCCTTTGAATATGCTCTTGACTACACCTTCATCAGAGAAAACAGTGTTGTCTTCTCTGTTGATATCACCAAAAACGGACAGCATTACGGCGGCGAGACCTTTACCGCAGAGAATCTTCCCGAAAACGGAATTCTTTCGATACCCTTTGAGGCCGATGAAGAGGCCGATTACCGCGCCGCTCTTTGTATTAATGACAATGCAAGCTTTACCTTAAAGAGCATAGAGCTAAAGCGCACAATTGACCAAAGCTATTTCGACGGCTTTAAGAACGCCGTTGAAGCCATAGGCGAAGTCAAGTATGACCCCGATGTTCCCGAGGACAGCGGAGAGCTGATTAAGGCTGCCCGCAAGGCATACGATGACATTGTGAATGAATTTGGCGACGTTTCGGAAATCACCAATGTGGCCGCTCTTTATTCTACCTTCGTAAGCGCCGAAACCAAATATGCCGCTCTTGTCAGTGAGTATAACGACATGCTTGAGGCGGCAAAAACCGTTGAAGAGGCAATTGAAAGTATTCCCGGCAGTGACAGTGAAGACAGAACCGAGTATATTATAAACGCCGGTGAAGCATTTGACAGTTTTGTCAACACCTTCGGAGAAGAAAAGGCCAAGCTCCACATTAAAAACCACGAAAAACTAATTGGAATATGGCCGCTTCCCCCCGTGCCGCCCGTTTCCTTTACATACGGCGATGTTAATGCCGACGGCAATATCAATTCCGAAGACGCTCTTTGCGTGCTGCAGTCGGTGGTAGGCATCATCGAGCTGAACGATAATGCTAAGCTGGCCGCCGATGTTAACCTCGACCAGAAGATCGATACCGAGGACGCCCTCGCCATTCTCCAATATATCGTGAAAATTGTTGAAGAGCTTCCTGTCGGTGAAAGACGGTAAGCCTTCTGTTTGGATGAATAAAACCTAAAGCCGACAGGGGAGAGAATATCCCCAATCGCTTTATAAAAACATAATGCGCCGCCCGCGAAAAAAGTTTTGCGGGCGGCTTTGCAGCAGAAAAACAGGTGTTGTACCCAACAAAAAGGCCTGCCTCAAAAAGCTTCCCGTCCTGTTCAAAAAAACAATATAACCGTTCTTTAAACATGCCAAAAAAGAAAGGAAAAGAAAAATGCCCATTTACGAAAGAGCAAAAAAAGCGGCCGATTATTTAAAAAAAGCCCTTGATTTTATTCCCGATACGGCGGTGGTTTTGGGAAGCGGACTGGGTGCCTTCGGCGAATCAATAGAGAAAATAAACACAATCGCTTTTGCCGACATTCCCGAGTTCCCCGTGTCCACCGTGGTCGGTCACAAGGGAAGGCTTATTCTCGGGAGGGCAGGCAACAAGGACATCATAGCCATGCAGGGGCGATTTCACCGATATGAAGGCTATGATATGGCCGATGTCACCCTTTATGTTAGGGTGCTGTCGATTTTGGGGGTCAAAAGCCTTGTGTTGACCAACGCTGCGGGAGCGGTCAACACCTCTTTTTGTCCCGGCGACCTTATGCTCATAACCGACCATTTTTCACTTTTCTGCGACAATCCCCTTTTCGGAAAAAACGACGAGCGCTTCGGTCCCCGTTTTCCTTCCATGAGCGAGGCATATTCAAGGGAACTTTCGGAAAAGGCAAGAGAGGCGGCAAGAGAGCTGTCGGTAAAGCTCAGGGAAGGCGTATATTGCTACACCCCCGGCCCCACCTACGAAACGCCGGCCGAAATTCGCGCCATAAGAGGCTTTGGCTGCGACGCCTGCGGAATGTCCACCGTTCCCGAGGTGATAGTGGCAAACCACTGCGGCATAAAGGTGCTGGGAATTTCCTGTATAACAAATATGGCCGCCGGAATAACCGACAAGCCCCTTTCACATGAGGAGGTAATGGAAACCTCGAAAACGGCGGAACAAAAATTCGGCGCCCTTATGACCGCCCTGTGCGGTAAAATTTAAGCGGCCGGCGTTTATTGTCTTAAAACCCCTGAAAAATCGACAAAGCGGGCAAATCAGTCACAACCTCCGGCAAAGCCGGAGGCTTGAATAAGCCCTAGAAGGGCATTTTACAGGCCACACCCCTAAAGGGGC
>CAKSPR010000016.1 GCA_934486455.1 uncultured Eubacteriales bacterium | reverse complement strand
CCATTATTCCGATCATTATAATCACATCGGTGCTGAACGCCCTTTATGTTTCCTCGGGAGACACGCTCGTTTCCTTTTGGAAGATAACCGTAACCACCGGCGGAGTGACGACGGCCGTTTATATGTCGGCAAGAATTTGTATACTGATTATGTGCAGCTCAATACTAACCTACACCACCTCTCCAACCGAGCTTACAGATGCTATCGAGCGGCTTTTTTCTCCCCTAAAGGCCATAAAGGTGGATGTGCATTCCCTTGCCATGATGATGACAATTGCACTGAGATTTATTCCCACCCTTATAGAGGAGACCGACAAGATCATGAGCGCCCAAAAGGCCAGGGGAGCCGACATCGAAAGCGGAGGACTTATAAAGCGGGTCAAGGCTCTTGTGCCGATACTTATTCCGCTGCTTATTTCCTCGTTCCGAAGGGCGTCGGAGTTGGCCGATGCAATGGAGTGCCGTTGTTATCACGGAGGCGAGGGCAGAACAAGAATGAAGATAATGAAGGCCTCCCTTGCCGATTATCTTTCGGTGGCGATTTTCGCGTTGCTTCTTGCCGCCATAATTCTTTGCAACACCTATTGTCAGGGAATAATATATTCCCTTATAAAAGGACATATATTATGAGATACCTTTTGACCGTCAGCTATATCGGCACCGCCTATCACGGATGGCAGGTGCAAAAAAACGCCCGCTCGGTTCAGCGGGAAATACAGGACGCTCTTGAAAAGGTACTGGGACTGCGTCCCGCCCTTTCGGGATGCAGCCGCACCGACAGCGGCGTACACGCAAGAAGGTATTGCTGTCATTTCGACTGTGAAAATCCCCTTAACACCGAGAAGGTGCTCGGCGGATTAAATCATTTTTTGCCCGCCGACATAGGCGCCCTTGCTCTTAAAAATGTGGATGAAAGCTTTCACGCCCGCTATTCCTGTACCGGTAAGGAATATAAATATGTGATATACAACTCTTATCGGCGGGATCCGTTTTTGGAGGGCAGAAGCTGCAGGTATCCCCATTTTCTTGATGAAAAGCTGATGGATAAAGCTGCAAAAAGCTTCCTCGGGAAGCACGATTTTTCCTCCTTTTGCTCGGCAGGGGCAAAGGAGGGCGACAAGACCCGCACGGTTTACAGCGCCCGGGTCGAAAGACAGGGAGATGTCGTTACTTTTACCGTGGCGGCCGACGGATTTCTTTATAATATGGTAAGGATAATGGTCGGAACGCTCATCAGGGTGTGTGAAGGAAGAATTGCCCCCGACAGTATAAGGGAAATAATCGACCGAAAGGATCGCTCCCTTGCAGGACCCACCGCACCGGCAGAAGGCCTTTATCTGAACGAAATATTCTATGGGGAAGAGAATAATGGATAATAACAATTCAAAAAAGCCCGATTATCGGGTCATAAACATACCGTATGAATTCAAAAACGGCGTCCCCGAAACGGCGGTTTTCGAAAAGCCGACCGAAGGCACAGGCGAAGCGGAAAAAATCGGGAGGACCGAGCAGACGGGTGGCACCGGGAAGGCACAGAAAAGCGACCGTATTCCGACAAAAAACGGCGGCGCTGTTTATAACATAATAAAAAAGAGCGGCGCGAAAAAGCAACAAAAGGCCGCTCATGCAAAGAAAAAGCGACCCGAGCAAAAAACACCAAAGCAAAAGGACTCCGCAAAAAGCAGCGCCGAAGCCGATATTGCAAAAAGCGGCTCCGCAAAAGGGAACAATGCCAAAATCGCCGCTGTAAAAAGCGGAGCGCAAAAGGGCAAGGGAATCGGAAGCAACGCCGAAAAAACAAAGGCTTCGAGAAAGAGCGAAAATCGGCGTCCCTCAAAGGGAAACGGGGCGATTTTCGGTTTAAAGAAAAGATCAAAAACCACAAAGACCGATAAGGAATTCCCCAAAACGGCGGTCACCGGCAACGGTAAAAAGATGAAGGTAATCATGGGCGGAAAGCTCAAAAGGATAGGCAGGTTTAAAAAGCTTATCGCCACGGTGGCGGTGCTTCTTGCGGTGTTCATTACCGCAAATCTTGCCATTCCCGTAGGCCTTATCGACGCCACGGGGGAGTTTTTCGCAGGATTTTCGGCAACCGGCTCGGGATTTCCTCTTGAAATATCCTCGGCGGTGGGGAAAAACATCTCAACCGTCGGAAGCGACATTGCGGTGCTTTGCCAATCGACCCTTATGCTTTATAAGGCCAACGGAAAACAGATATACAACCGCCCCCACGGATATTCCAACCCCGCTATGAGCACCTCGGGATACCGTACCCTTGTTTACGACAGGGGAGGAAAGGGATATAAAATTGAAAAACGCGGCGGCACATTTATCGACTCCACCGCCCAAAACGACATTATAACGGCCGCCATTGCCGAAAACGGCGCCTTTGCACTGGCCACACGCTCGGGAGATTATGTCTGCGATGTCACCGCCTTTGACAGAAAAGGCAGGCAGAAAATGCAGTGGCATTCCTCCGACAGGCAGGTGGTTGCCCTGAGCCTTTCAAGCGACGGCGGATATATGGGAGTGGGAACGCTCAGCGGACAGAACGGCAAAATGGTGTCGAGCATTCTCATCTTCCGCACAAACGACGGTACCGTTATATGCGACAACAGCTTTGAAAATCATACGGTTGTTTCCATCGACTTTAAGGGGGATACACTGGTGGGTGTTTTTGAAAGCATGCTGACCTCCGTAAGTACAAGGGGAGTAAGAACCGATTTCGACCTTAAATCGGCAAAGGTTTCCTGCTTTGCCCAAAGCTCATCGGCCGTGGCCGTAACGGTTGAAAAATACAACGATTCGTCAAACAATCAGCTTATGCTGTTTGATAAAAAGCTCACCCAAATTTACACCGCCGACATAGGCGCCCAGGCCGTATCTCTCTCCCTTGCGGGGAATAAAGCGGTGGTGCTTTCAAACGAAAGGGTCATTTCCTTTAACGGCAAGGGTCAGCAGAAAAAATCCCTTGAAGCGGGAGCAGACGCCCGCCGAATAGCCTCGTCGGGAGCGGGTACCGCCGTGCTCGGCACATCCCGAATCGAATGGAGAAAGGTGTAGCCAATGAATATTGTTTTTGATTTGATCTCACTTGCCATACTCGTGCTGGTAATAATCAACGGTGCCAAAAAGGGGCTTGCATCCATGGCGGTGTCCTGCGCCGGAACGGTAATTGCCGTAATACTTGCGCTGTCGCTTTCGGCTCCTGCGGCCGAGCTTGCATACGGTGCCTTTTTCGAGAAAAAAATACAGGTAGAGGTCGACAATGCGGTGGCCTCGGCGGCAAATAATCCCATAAGCGTCCCGGATCGGGCGGCCGAGATACTGATCGACGAAAACGGCGCGGTTGCAAGGCTCTTTAAAACCTTCGGCATAACCGACGAGGATGTTAAAAAGGCCGTTTCGGGAGAAACAACCGAAAAAATCAAACAAAACATAATCACAAATGTGGTCAAACCGCCGCTTATGTCACTTATAAAAACGGTTATGACCCTGGTGCTTGCCACAATATTCCTTATACTTGTGTCTATTCTGTCAAGGGTCGCCCGCAGGGTGTTTAAGGCAACACCGCTGAGGGGTCTTGACAAAGGACTCGGCGGAACACTGGGCTTTATAGAGGGACTGGTCATCGTTTACCTTTTTGTCATGCTTATAAAAACCCTTACAGTGGCTCTGCCTAACGGCTTTTGCGGACTTACGGCCGAAAATCTCAACCTTTCCTATTCATACAGACTTATGACCTCTTCGGTGCCCGAGGCGGTCTCCAAAATCTTTTCGGGAAGCTGAACGGAGGATTTATGAATAAAAAAATATTTACCGTACCGAACGTCCTTTCGGCCATACGAATTATTCTCATTCCTTTTATTGTTTATTTCTATCTGAAAAAACATGTGCTGGCTGCTACCGCGCTGGTGCTTGTTTCGGGGCTTTCGGATATGCTGGACGGATTTATTGCCCGCACCTTTAACCAGGTGTCGGATCTTGGCAAAATTTTAGACCCCATAGCCGACAAGCTGACCATGGTGGCCGTCGTTTTTCTCGTGGCCGTTCACCATGTCCCCCTGAGAGTTATGCTTATTGTGCTCGCTTCAAAGGAGCTTATAATGCTTGTCGGGGCGCTGGCCCTTTTCGGATCGGGCGCAAGACCCTGCCAGGCAAAGCTTTTCGGCAAGCTTTCGACCGCCTCGCTCTATATAACGGTATTTACCGTTATGCTGACCGATGTTATCGGCTTTGTTTCAAAAAAAGGCCCGCTGCTTTCCGAAAAGGTTCTTTGGATAATGGCGGGAATATGCTGTACGCTTATGGTTGCGGCTCTTATACAGTACGCAGTCATTTTTATAGCCATAAAACAAGGGAAATATGACCTTGACACCGAAAAAATCAAAGGAGCTGCTAAATGAAACCCACACTTTGTTCAAGATGTAAAAAACGCCCCGCCGTGGTTTTTATAACCAGAATGGAGGGGGATAAATCCACTCCCGAGGGGCTCTGTCTTAAATGCGCCAGGGAGCTTAACATCGGCCCTGTGACCGACATGCTTAATAAAATGAACATTTCCGACGAGGATCTCGATTCAATGACCGAGGAAATGATGAATATGTTCGGAATGGATCCCGATAATCCCGACGCTTCCGAGGAGGACGGATTTGAGGCAGGCGGAGCCGCCACATTTCCGAACATGATAAACCAGTTTTTCGGCGGAAGCAAAAGCTCCGAAAACGGAGAATCCGCAGATCGCGGTACCGGTGTCGAAACCGACAGCGAAAATCAAAAAGGGAAAAAGGCCAAGGATAAAAAGCCATCCAAAAAGCGCAAATACCTGGGGCTTTACTGCACCGACCTTACCGGCAAGGCAAGAGACGGCGGCCTCGACCGCATCATAGGACGGGACAGGGAGCTTTACCGAGTTATACAAATACTTTGCCGACGCACAAAAAACAACCCCTGCCTTATTGGTGAGCCGGGGGTTGGCAAAACCGCCGTTGCCGAGGGACTTGCCCTTAAAATAGCTGAGGGAGAGGTTCCGGCAAAGCTGATGGACAAGGAGATATTCCTGCTCGATATGACCGCCCTTGTGGCCGGAACCCAGTTCAGAGGTCAGTTTGAAAGCCGTATTAAGGGGCTTATCGACGAGGTAAAGCGGGAAGGCAATATCATACTGTTTATCGACGAGGTGCATTCTCTTGTGGGAACGGGAGACAGCGAAGGCTCTATGAATGCCGCCAACATTTTAAAGCCCGCCCTTTCGAGAGGCGAGGTGCAGGTTATCGGTGCCACCACCTTTAACGAATACCGAAAGCACATTGAAAAGGACAGCGCTCTCGAGCGCCGCTTCCAGCCGGTAAAGATCGAGGAGCCGTCGGTTGAGGATACGGTTGCCGTGCTTTCAGGCATTAAAGAATATTATGAAAAATACCACGGAGTGACCCTTTCAAACGGCATAATCCGTCAGGCCGTCACCCTTTCAGAGCGATATATAAACGACCGCTTTTTGCCCGATAAGGCCATTGACCTATTAGACGAATCCTGCGCCTGTGCCGCTCTTCGCAACAAGGCGGCCGACCGTCTTTTGATTGTTAAAAGGGATATAGACACCCTCGGCGAAGAGCTTGAGGAGCTTGAAGGCGAGACCGAAAGCCCCGATTTCGAGCGTATTGCAACGGTTAAAACCGAGCTTGCCGCAAGGGAAAAGGAATCGAACGAGCTGAAAGAAAAGGCCGAGGAAAGCAAGGTTACCGAGGATGACCTTGCAAAGGTTATTGAGCTTTGGACGGGAATTCCCGCCGCAAAGATAAAGCAAAGCGACATAAAGCGGCTTAAAGGTCTTGAACAAAGGCTGAAAGAAAAGATCGTCGGCCAGGACGAGGCGGTGGAGCTGGTGGCGAGAGCGGTCCGCCGTTCAAGGGTTCAGATAAGCGCCAGAAGGCGCCCGGCCTCCTTCATTTTTGCCGGCCCTACCGGGGTGGGAAAGACCGAGCTTGTTAAGGTGCTTTCAAAGGAGCTTTTCGATACCCCCGAGACACTCATACGCCTTGATATGTCGGAATTTATGGAAAAGCATTCGGTGTCGCGAATAATCGGATCGCCTCCCGGATATGTGGGCTATGACGAGGCGGGACAGCTGACCGAAAAGGTAAGAAGAAAGCCCTATTCGGTAATTCTTTTTGACGAGATTGAAAAGGCTCATCCCGATGTTATGAATATTCTCCTGCAAATTCTCGACGACGGTCATATAACCGACGCCCACGGCCGTAATGTCAGCTTTGAAAACACCGTCATTATAATGACCACCAATGCCGGCAGCCAGACAGGCGGGTCAAGTCTCGGCTTCGGCCAAAGCGTCAGCCAGATGTCGGCAGACAAAACCATGAAGGCGCTTAAAAGCTTCCTTCGCCCCGAGTTTATCGGAAGGGTGGACGAGGTGGTCTGCTTCAATCCCCTTACCCTTGAGGATTTCGAAAGAATTGCGGGACTGATGCTTTCAGAGCTTAAGGAGCCTCTCGCCGAAAAGGGATATTCCTTTGAATGGGACGATAATGTGCAAAAATCCCTTGCAAAGGAGGCCTTCGGCGGAACAAGAGGGGCGAGAGATTTGAGAAACGCCGTAAGAAGAAATGCGGAGGACAAGATAGCCACGGCCATAATCGACAATTGCGACGAGAGTATCTCGGGATTTAGACTTGATACCGACGGGATAAAGGTCGTAAAATAAAACTAAAGCCGATTCGGAATTTTTTCGAATCGGCTTTTTAAAATTATTTTTTGGGAGCTCTGAGAATGTCGCCGCGGGACAGCTTAAAGGGGCAGGGAATTTTGACCGTTTCCTGGGCGTGGGGCGCGCTTTGCACCGACAGCCCCGCGGAACTTATAATTTTCTCTACCATAAAGCTTTTACCGAAAAGGTCGGGAGAGACTATTTCCAAGGTGTCGCCCACCGAAAATTTTCCCCGCTGCTCCACCGTTAAAATACCGTTTTCGCAAGCTTTGACCACTCCGGCAAAGGTACATTCGCTTATGTACGGAACCTGCTCGTCGGGGCGGTATTTTTTAAGCTGTCCGAGGTAAAATCCCGTGCAGTAGGGGCGGTGACTTATGCAGTCGAGCTCGTGATTAAGAGCCTCAAGGTCGGAAAATCCGTCCAGCCTTTTGCGATAGGCCGAGACCACCGTTGCCACATAATAGGGGGTTTTCATTCTCCCCTCGATTTTAAAGGAGGTAACTCCCGCCGCCGTCATATCGTCGATTATGTCCATGCAGTTCATGTCTCTGGAGCTTAAAATGTTGGTGCCGTCCTTAGTTTCTTCAACCTGAAAAAATTCTCCCGGACGCTTCATTTCGGTTATGTGGTAGCTCCAGCGGCAGGGCTGGGTGCATTCGCCCCTGTTGCCGCTCCGTCCCGAAAGATAGGGACTTAAAAAGCAGCGCCCCGAGTAGGACATACACATTGCTCCGTGGACAAAGGCCTCGATTTCCATGTCGTCGGGCAGTCTTTTTCTCATTTCGGCAATTTCCGAAAGGGTCATTTCCCTTGCCGTTACCACCCGCCTTGCCCCCATTTTGTAATAGGCCAGGGCGGAGGCGTAGTTTTGGCAGTTGGCCTGGGTGCTTATGTGTATTTCAAGGCTTGGCGCGGCGTCTCTTACGGCACAAAGGGCGCCGATATCGGAAACGATGACTGCGTCGACCCCTGTCTCGTAAAGCCGTCTGGCGTATCTGCCCAAAGGCTCAATTTCTTCGTTTTTGGCAAAGGAATTGACCGTTACATAAAGCTTTTTGTGAAGAGCGTGAGTATACTGCACCGCTGTTTTTATTTCGTCCTCGGAAAAGCCGGAGGTATCGGCCCGCAGCTGCATAAAAGGCCCGCCGATATATACCGCGTCGGCGCCGAAGCGCAGGGCGGTTTTAAGTGTTTCCATGTCTCCGGCCGGGGCCAGAAGCTCGGTTTTTTTCATCATAACAGCTCCCTGAAATATAGTCCGCCGGTTTTTTCGCCGGGAAGGGCTGAGGATTTTTTATATGCGTCGAAAATTTCCCTGCATTTTTCGGCCGATTCAAAAGTGAAGTAAAGGGTCATAAAATCTATCCCGGAAATGCTTTTGTCCGAGAGCACGAGAGGTCGGGAATTGAGCAGCGTGGAATACCGCCTGCCCGAGCAAAGCAGGGGAAAATCTATACCCTTGCGGTCGGTAAGCATTCTTTGCCCGTTACAGCCAAAGCATCCCTTTTGCCCCCTTGCGGGGCAATTGCGAAACCGCATAAGGGGAAGATATCCGTATCCGATTATACCCCGTTTAAGGTCGCCCGAAAGGGCGGGAATTTTTTTGGCCGAAAGCTCGAAGGAAAGGGTGGCGGAATGCGCGCCGAGGTCTTTTAGGGCGGCGAGAGAATCGGAATTAAGCACATTAAGCCCGTGACCGCAGTGTATCGCAAATCCGTGTTTTTTTGCAAGGTATATCCCTCCGATGTTTTCAACCGAAAGGGTTGTTATGCCGAGGCCTTTAATGCGTTCAAGCTTTGCATCTATGTCCTTGCAGTCGAACATAAGGGCGGGAAGCTCGCAAAAAAGAAATTCTCCGAAATCTTCGGCTCTTTCGGGATTTTTAAGAATTTCATCTATGGGCAGAATGTAATTTTCGGCGGTTTTAATGTCCTTTATTTGGTCAAAGCTTTCGGCTCGGACGAAGTATTCCGGATTACCGCATTTGTGGGGCGGATAATCGGGCGCTTGCTCAACGAATTTAAGGGGCGCGGGAGTGCCGTAAAACTCGGTTTGCTTTTCAAGAGCCTCTCTTCTCAGAGCGTTCAGAGAGGGGAGAGGCAGCATAATGTCGTCGTCGGCGCAAAGGGAAAATTCCTTTATAAAAAAGGGTGTCCCGCCCGTTTTGGAAATCTGCTTTTGCGCCGTTTCAAGGCTAAGGGGGCGGTTGACCGCCTTTTGCGGAGCGTCGCCAGAAACGGTTACCGTTCCCTTGTCAGAGGTGACAAGGAGGGAACAGGGCTTTCCTTCTTCGGCAATGAGCTTGGCGCAAAGGGGTATTCTTTTATATTCATTTTTATAAAGAGCGCTGAGCTTTGAAAAAACGCCGTCGGCCGAAGCAACATCGTCTTTTGTGCGGTGGCCGAACATATCAGGATTTCTTTGTCCCGATAAATATCCTTCTGTAAATCCGCTGCGGGAAAAGACCCTTCTGAGCGTGTCTAAATCGGGCTTTTGGCCGTTTCTTGCGGCAATGCAGGCGCTTACAGCCGCTGCCGCATATTCCGGCCGCTTCATCCGTCCCTCTATTTTAAAGGAGCATACCCCCGCTTTTTCCAGTTCCTTAATGTGCTCTATGTGGCACATATCTTTAAGAGACAGGGCAAAATGCCGATCCCCCGATTTAAAATCGAGACGGCAGGGCTGGGCGCAAAGGCCTCGGTTTCCGCTTCTTCCGCCGAGCATGGACGAAAGATAGCAACAGCCCGACACCGACATGCAAAGCGCGCCGTGTATAAACACCTCCGTCTCAATGGAGGTGTTTTTCGCTATGTTTTCAATTTCCTCAAGCGACAGCTCGCGGGAAAGCACAACCCTTGAAAAGCCCATTTGTTCAAGCTGCTTTACGCCGCTTGTGTCGTGCACTGCAAGCTGGGTGGAGGCGTGAAGGGCAAGGTCGGGAACACACTGCTTAAAAATTTTTGCGGCTCCGAGATCCTGAACGATAACGGCGTCGGCTCCGGCTGCTGCAATCTCCCTTGCAAGGGAGATAAGCTCGTCTCTTTCGTCGTCGCAGAAAAGTGTATTTACGGTTATGTGGGCGGCAACGCCCCGCTCGTGGCAGTATCGCACGGTGTCGGAAAGGGAATCGAAATTCTGTGCGTTTCTTCTGGCGTTAAAGCTCTTTGCGCCGAAATATACCGCGTCGGCTCCCGAGCGTACGGCGGCAATAAGCTGTTCTTTTCCGCCCGCGGGGGCAAGTATTTCGGACAATTTGTTCATCCCTTCCGTTTTCGTTTTTGATTTTTTGGCTTTCGTTTAATTTAAGACTTGTTGTTTTCCCAACAGGCGATTTCTTCCGTTTCGGCTTTTTCTTCCGTTTCGATTTGCTGATTTGGCTCCGTCTCGTCCAAATCGGCTTCGTCCGCTTCTTTCGGCCTTAAAACGGTTTTGGCGGCCACGGCACAATATACCCTGAACGCCCCGCAAAAGTTTAACATTTTGGCGCATTCGTTAAGGGTGCTGCCGGTGGTGGTAACATCGTCGATTATCAGAATTGTCTTGTTTTCGACCGTTTCTCTGTCGGCGTCAAAAACGCCGAAAATGTTGCCCCGCCTCATGAATTTCGGCAGCTCCTTTTGCGGACGGGTCTCGTAAACCTTTCTGATGATATTGCCGTCAAAGGGCAGCTCCAGCTTTTCAGCCACCGCAACACCGATAAGCCTTGCAGGACTGTACCCGCGGGAACGAAGCTCCTTTTTGGTGGTGGGAACGGCGGTGACCGCGTCGATATTTTCAAAGCCTGCCTTTATAACCGCGCTTGCGATGTGGCGGGCGAAAAAGTCCACCGGCTGGCAGTTGGAATGATTTTTTATTTCCCTTACGGCGTTTCTTATAATGCCGTCGTACATAAAGGGCGAAACCATTGCCTCAAATTCCCTTGCATGCTTTTTACATGTGCAAAGCTTTTTGGGCAGACCGCAAAGACGGCAGGCGCTTTGCTGGTCTATGGCCGTCTCTTTCAGAAGCTCGCGGCAGTTTTCGCAAAGGTCGGCGCCGTTTTCGGTAAGTGTATTACACCCGACACAGCGGGTCGGAAAGAAAGCCTTTAAAATTAATTCTCTGATTTTCATGTGTACATTCTATCATATTTTTCCCGACATGTAAAGAAAGTAAAAAAACAAGGCAAAAACAAGGTTTTTTATTGACTTTAACACATTAATATGGTACTATCACCGGGAGGGAATGCCCCTTATTGTACAGTTTTCCGTAAGGAGTTGTTTTTTAATGAAAAAAGTTTTTTGTGTTATTTCACACACCCATTGGGACAGAGAATGGTATCAGCCTCTTGAGCTTTTCCGCAACCGTCTGACCGACCTGTTCGACAGACTGCTGATTATTCTCGAAAATAATCCCGATTATGTTTTCCATATGGACGCACAGACCGTTGTGCTTGAGGATTATCTGGCCGTCCGTCCCGAGAAAAAGGCCGTCCTTATGCAGCACATCAAAAACCGCCGCATAATTGTCGGTCCCTGGTACCTCCAAAACGACTTTTATCTTACCAGCGGCGAGTCGACCGTCAGAAACCTTATCGAAGGTAAAAAGCTGACCACCGAATTTGGTGCAAGCGGCGGAATCGGTTATGCGCCCGACCAGTTCGGCAACATTTCTCAGCTTCCCCAAATTCTCGACAACTTCGGAATTCACAACTTCATTTTCGGAAGAGGCTTCAGCGAGTATTACCGCGACGCCGAGGGCAAGGTACAGCGCAAGCCCTCTCCCACCGAGTTTATCTGGAAGGGAGCCGACGGAACCGAGGCTCTTGCCATACATCTGCGCCACTGGTACAACAATGCCCAGCGTTTTTCGGCCGACATCGACAAGGCCTATAAATATGTTGAAAGTATTGCCGCCTGCTTTGACAACGAGTTTACCTTTACACCTTATCTTCTGCTCATGAACGGTGTTGACCACCTTGAGCCCCAGGCCGACCTGCTCCCCATTCTTCACGAGGTACAGAAAAAGCTGCCCGAGGACGAGGCTATTATGCAGTATAACATGGATGACTATGTTAAGGCGGTCGACAAGTTTGTTAAGGAAAACGACATTAAACTCCCCGTTCACGAAAATGAGCTCAGAAGCGGCCACGACTGGGAAATACTCAAGGGAACATTCTCCTCCCGCCACTATCTCAAGGTCGCCAATGTCAAGGCCCAGACCCTGCTCGAAAATGTTCTCGAGCCTCTTTACACAATGCTTGAAAAGGACGGCATGGAAGGCTTTTATCCCTATGACCGCCTGATATACACCTGGAAGAACCTGCTCCGCAATCATCCCCATGATTCCAGCTGCGGATGCAGTCGCGACGAGGTTCATTATCATATGGAAAACCGCTATTCGGAAATTTTCGAATACGGCAACGACCTTCTCCGCCGCGGCATGATTGCCGCCGCCAACCACAGCAAGGTGCTCAGAGAGGCCTCCCTTGACGACTATGTCATTACCGTAGCCAACACCCTTTCATCGGATTTCGACGGAACGACCTATGCCGAGCTTACCTTTATCCGCGGCGACGAGGTCAACAACTTCGAAATATTCGACGAGCAGGGTAATAAGATCGACTTTATCGCCACAAGGAAATATGACGATCATATCGATGTTTTCAGCCCCATCAACCTTCCCGGAACCATAGATGTCACCAAGTACGACATTTATATGAAGACCGGCAGGATCACTCCCTTCTCCTTCAAGAGCTTCCTTGTTAAGAAGGTCGACGGAGACATGGAGATCACCCCCGCGAAGTGCTGCGACTGCCCCGAGATTGAAAACGAGTACTTCAGGGTTGCCGTTGACGAAAAGGGCAAGATCACCCTTACCGAAAAGGCAAGCGGCCGCATTATCGACGATGTTCTTAAATTTGAGGATGTTGCCGACGCAGGCGAGTCCTATGTTTTCGTCAGCGGAAAGAACGACACCCCCATTTTGTCCGACGGGATGGCAACATCGATCGAGGTGCTTGAGAAAAACGAGTATGTCAGCCGCATTAAGGTCAGCTACGACCTGCTTCTGCCCGCCGATTACGACAAAAAGGCAGAAAAGCGTACCGACGAAAAGCTTGTTTCCAAGGCAAGCCTTGAGATCATTCTCCGCAAGGATGAGAAGTTTGTCGGCGTTAAATATGCCATCGACAACAAGTCCAAGAGCCACCGCACAAGAGTGATCGTTTCCACCGACGCAAAGAACGATGTTTCCACCGCCGACATTCCCTACGATGTAGTTACCCACGGCGAGGAAGCCCATTACATCGAAACATACAGCAAGGTGCTGCCCAACACCTCCTTCGCAAGCATTAACGAAAACGGCAAGGGCTTTGCGGTGTTTACCAACGGCGCTCATGAATATGAGCATATGGAAGGCAGCAAGCTTGCATTTTCCGTTCTCCGCGCAACCGGCCTCATTTCCGAAAGCGTGACCGAGACCTGGAGAGTGCCCGGCAACCAGTGCATCCGTCTTATCGAGGGCGAAATAGCTCTTTGCCCCTTTGAGGGAGATGTTTTCTCGGCAAAGATTCCTCAGCTTGTTCAGCACTTCCGCGCTCCCGTAAGCGTTTGCCACACCTCCTGCGACACCAGAAAATTCGAGGGCGGCCGTCCCTGCGTTCAGGACAGCGAGCTGCACGAGTTCTTCTACCTGCCCGACGCTTATCCCAAGGCTGCCATTCCTTCCAATGTCCCTGCCGTTCAGGTGGACGGCGACGGAATTCAGGTGACCGCCTTTAAGCGCAGCGAGGACGGAAGCGGCCTTGTGGTACGCTTTGTCAACCTGTCCGAGAAGGAAACCGATGCAGTCGTTAAATTCGACGGAAAGATATTTATGACCGACATGACCGAGATCCCCCGCGAGTTCATCGCCTTTAACACCAACACCTTCAAGGTCGGCAAAAAGAAGATCGTAACCCTTTATCTCGGAAAATAATAACTGCATCGGCAGTCGAAAAATGCCTGTGTCGCCGAAATTCCCCGACGGGCGGGCAACCGTAAAAGGCGTATGACCTAAAGGTTAAGCTTTCGGCACAAGCAAAAGGCGTTTTTGAAACAGCGGGTGACGCATGCTTCTTCGGACTCCGGGCGGCATCCGAAAAAATCCATAATTAAAAACGGGACGGCCGTAGTGCAATTTGCCAGCGGCCGTCCTTGACTGATTTTTTGCGATAGGAAGATACTATGAATTTTCTCGATTATGTAAATATCCGTATGGGAACCGATACCACTCCTCTTTTCTCAAACGGAAACACCCTGCCCATGACCTCCGTCCCCTTTGGCATGAACAACTTTTTGGTCGAAACGAGGGGACACAATCCTCTTGAAATTTTCAACGCCACCGACAGGGTCACCACCGGCATCAGGCTGACCCATTGCTCCAACCGCTGGCTGGGGGATTACGGTTTTCTCACCTTTATGCCGAGAAGCGAAAGCTCACGGTCGGGTATTTGCAGTCCAAGCTCCTTTGTGCCCGAAAAAACCGAGATGAATCCCCACGAAATAAAGGTGGATTTTCAAATTCAGCGGGCAAAGGTGAGCCTTACGCCGGCACAGCGCTCGGCGGTGGTCAAGGTGCATTACTATAACGCCCTTGGCGGAAGAAGCATGCTTTTTAAGCTCTTTTGCGGAGCCGAAATTTCGGTGAATGACGACGGCACCGTTACCGGAAAGGTGTGCAACCATTTTAACGAGGTGCCCGAGAATTTCGGAATTTATTTCGCAGTCTCCTTCGACAAAAAAATCGATGTTGAAAATACAGCCTTCTATACCCACCATGGTCAAAGGCTCGATGCGGTAAAAACGGCTTCTGCCGACAATATTTTTGCCGACATTGCCCTTTGCGGTGCTCCAAACGATTTTGAAATGAGAATCGCCACATCCTTTATAAGCACAGAGCAGGCAAAACAAAACCTTAAAGAGCTTGACGGAAAGACCTACGACGATGTTAAATCTGCGGCAATCGAAAAATGGGAAGAAATTCTTCACAGAATAGAGATCGAGGCCGATGAAGAGGTCAAAAAGACCTTTTACAGCTGCCTTTACAGAATGTTCTTATTCCCGAGGAACATGTGTGAATACGACCGAAACGGTGTGCAAAAGCATTACAGCCCTGCCGACGGAAAGGTCTACGACGGACCCTTTTTCAGCGACAACGGCTTTTGGGACACCTATAAAACCGTTTATCCCCTTTATTCCATAATCGCTTCGGATGAATACCGCGATATGTGCGACGGCTTCCTGAATTTCTATAAGGAATCGGGCTGGCTGCCGAGATGGCTGGATCCCGGTGCGGTGGACTGTATGCCCGGCACATCTATCGACAATCTTTTTGCCGATGCGGTGGAAAAGGGCGTTGTTACCGACAAGGCGACCGTTGAGCTTATGCTTGAATCCATGCTCCGCCACGCAACAACCGAAAGCCCCGAGCCTAAATACGGCCGCGAGGGCATTGCCGACTATATCAAATACCACTATGTTACAAGAGACCACAGGGAAAGCGTCAACAAGACCCAGGACTATGCCTACGGCGATTTTTCCATTGCAAAAATTGCCGAGCATCTCGGAAAAGACGACCTTGCAAAGGAGTTTTACGGGCGCAGCCTTTACTACCGCAACATCTTCAATACCGAAAAGACCTTTATGCTTTCAAGGGATAAGGACGGAAACGAACGGGACGACTGGACCCAGTTCGACTGGGGCGGAGATTATACCGAGGGTGGCCCTTGGCAGAATTCCTTCGCCGTGTTCCACGATTTCGCCGGCCTTGCGGAAATGATGGGCGGTAAAGATAAGATGATCGAAAAAATGGACAAGCTGTTTGATACTCCGCCACTTTTCAACGGTTGCGGATACGGCGGTCTTATCCACGAAATGAGTGAAATGGCTTCGGTGGATTTCGGCCAGTGCGCCCTTTCAAATCAGCCCAGCTTCCACATTCCCTATATCTATTCATATATGGGTGCTCCCGAAAAAACGGCCTACTGGGTCAGGAGAGCCTGTAAGGAGCTGTTTAACTCGGGATACAGAGGATACCCCGGCGACGAGGACAACGGCAGCACAAGCGGCTGGTATGTTTTCTCGGCCCTCGGATTTTATCCTGTTTGTCCGTCGGTTGCCGAATATGTTGTCGGCTCGCCGACGGTTAATTCGGCGGTCATCCACACCGACAGCGGCAGTGATTTTGTCATTAAGGCCGAAGGCAACAGCGACGAGAATGTCTATGTCGGCAAAATGCTTCTTAACGGCAAGGATTACCACAAAACCTTTGTAAGTCACGGCGACATCAAAAACGGCGGCGAGCTTGTTTTCAAAATGACCTCCGAGCCCGTTTCTTCCGAATACGCCGAAAACGAGCTTCCCTATTCCTTGTCGGAAAACAAATAAAAAAACGACTCTTTTCTGTTTTAAACTTCTCTCCGAAAGATGATTTAACCGTCGCTTTTCGGGGATTTTTTGTTTTCAAAAGGAAATGCCGGATTTCTTCTTCTCTCAATTGTGCAAACGGATCCGATTTAACAGAATTAAAACTTTTCTTGCCGAAAACCGTTGCTTTTTCCCGTAAAAGCCCGCCTATTTTACATCGATTTTACAAAACCTTGATAACCGATTTTGCATTGTTTTGATAAAATCAAAAATGTTAAAATGATGTGAAAACAAAAAGGGCAAAAATACAGCCAAATGTAAACGGAGGAGAAATTATGGATATTTTCGGTGCATTGACCCTGGTAGGCGGTCTGTGTCTTTTCCTGTTCGGAATGAGTCTTATGGGACAGGCTCTTGAAAAAAGAGCGGGAGGCGGACTTCGCACCGTCCTCGGGAAAATGACCACCGGAAAGCTGGCGGGATTTTTAACCGGCTGCGGAGTGACCTCGGTAATACAAAGCTCGTCGGCCACAACGGTTATGGTTGTGGGATTTGTTAACTCGGGCCTTATGACCTTGAAGCAAGCCATAAATGTAATTATGGGCGCCAATGTGGGCACCACCGTAACCAGCTGGATACTTTCCCTTGCAGGCATAAGCAGCGATAATGTGTGGATAAAAATGCTCAAGCCCTCTTCCTTTACTCCCTTGCTTGCCCTTGTGGGAATAGTTCTTTTTATGTTTGCAAAAAGCGACAAAAAGAAAGATACCGGAATGATATTCCTCGGGTTTGCAACCCTTATGTACGGAATGGAGACCATGACCTCGGCCGTTTCGGGTCTTTCCGAGGTACCCGCCTTCCGTCAGCTTTTTATGGCCTTTTCCAATCCTGTTTTGGGGGTGCTTGCGGGGGCGCTTCTAACGGCCGTCATTCAGTCCTCCTCTGCGTCGGTAGGTATTTTACAGGCGCTCGCAATGACCGGCCAGATAACCTATGCCTCCGCCATCCCCATTGTTATGGGACAAAACATCGGCACATGTATAACCGCCGTCCTCTCGTCAATCGGCGCCAACAAAAGCGCCAAGCGAGCCGCCTTTGTCCATCTTTCCTTTAATGTTATCGGAACGGTGGTTTGGCTGTCGGCATTTTCACTTGTAAGCGCTCTTGCACATCCCGCGATTTTGGGCCAGGCGGCCACCACCATGGGAATTGCGGTTGCCCATTCAACCTTCAATATCCTTTGCGTTATAATCCTTATGCCGCTGTCGTCGCTGCTTGAACGGCTGGCGCTGACCGTTATAAAGGACAGCGAACAAAAGGAAAAGGACGAAAAGCTGGACGAGAGACTTCTTTCCACCCCGCCCCTTGCTCTTGAGCAGTGCAAACGAGTGACTGCCGATATGGGCAGAAAGGCGATAAAGGCTCTGTCTCTTTCGGCCGAGGCCCTGAAGAATTTTTCTCCCGAGCTTTCACAAACCATTAAAAAGATAGAACAAAAAACCGATGAATACGAGGATATTTGCGGAACATATCTTATAAAGCTGTCCTCAAAAGCTCTTTCCGATTCGGACAGCGAGGAGGCCACCGCTTTGCTCAAGGTTATAGGGGATTTTGAGCGTATAGGCGATCACGCCGTTAACATTCTCGAATCGGCCGAAGAGCTGAACGACAAAAAGCTGACCTTTTCAGAGGAGGCGCAAAGCGACCTTTCGATTATGATAAATGCCGTTAACGAGATAACGGGACTGACCATAAATGCCTTTGTAAGGGGAGACAGCAGCGCCGCCAAAAAGATCGAGCCCTTGGAGCAGGTCATCGATGTCATAAAGGAGGAGGTCAGAACCCGCCACATCATGAGAATGAGAAGGGGAGACTGCAGTCCCGAGGCGGGATTTGTGCTTTCCGACATTATAACCAACCTTGAAAGGGTGTCCGACCATTGTTCAAATGTGGCCGTTTGTATAATCGACAAGACGGTACACAATCTTAATGTTCACGAGACCCTTCACGCCCTCCGCCATCAAAGCGAGGAATTTAAGGAGGACTATCGGGCCTATTCTCAGAAATATCAGATTGTAGGAAAGTCAGCATAAGTCGCCGTAAAAGGCGAAGGCCTGCAGGCTGTCTGTGTTACGGCAAAGCCTTCCGAAGGCTGTAACAATAAACACACCTTACCGTTAACGCAAAAAGCCCGCCCTTCCGATACCGGAGGGCGGGCTTCGCATATGAAAAATCAGATTAAAGGTTATCGATATATTCGCAGGCCGCGAGGGCGGCAATGCTGCCGTCGGCGGCGGCTGTGGTGACCTGCCGTGTCTTTTTTGTGCGGCAGTCTCCGGCCGTGAAAATGCCGTCGGTTTTCGTTTTGCAGCGCTCGTCGGAAATAATGTAACCCCGCTCGTCCAGCCCCGCAAGGGCGCCGAAGGGCTCGTTCTGCGGTTCGAGGCCTACCGCCAGAAAAACACCGTTAACCGAAAGGGAGGAGAACGCTCCGTCTTTAAGGGATTTAAGGGTTATCGCCGACAGCTCGTCCTGTCCGTCGAAGCTTTCAACCACCGTGCCGGTTATTACCTCGATGTTTTCCCTGGCGTCAAGCTGGTCTATAAGAGCCTGCTCGCCGGTCAGAAAATCAAGATTTTGCACGACCGTCACCTTTTTGCAAAGGTCGCTGAGCAGCAGCGCCTCCTGCAAAGCGGAATTTCCGCCGCCGATAACGGCCACCTCCTGCCCCTTGTAAAAAGCTCCGTCGCACACGGCGCAAAAGGAAATGCCCTCTCCGATGAAATTTTGCTCGCCCTTTGCGCCCAAAAGCCGATGCTTTGCGCCCGAGGCAATTATGACCGCCTTGCCTTCAAAATCTCCGTCCTCGGTGACGACGGTTTTAATCTTGCCGTTTTTGATTTTTTCGGCCTTTGTCATTTCCACATCGGCGCCCAGAGCCAGAGCCTGTTCAACCAGCTTTTCGGCAAATTCATTGCCCGAAAGGGGCATAAATCCGGGAATGTTTTCCACCTTCGGGGAAAAGGTTATTTGCCCGCCGAAGGTTTCTTTTTCGATAACGAGAACCGATTTTCCGGCTCTTTTTCCATATATAGCGGCGGTCAGCCCCGCAGGGCCGCCGCCGATGATTATAATGTCATACATTCTTTACACCTGAAATTCAAGTTGGTAGATTACTCGGTTTGTCAGCTGAGATGCTTTTTAATGTCCGAAACACCCGAGAATTTATCGGCCTGTCCGTCCTTTATTATCACAAGTGTGGGTGCCTGCTTGACTCCCAGTTCCTTGGCAAAGTCGGGCTGCTCGTTGGCATATATCTTGGTGTATTCAACGCCGGCCTTGTCGAGGGTGGCACAGGCTATTTTGCAGTTGGGGCAGGTGGCGGTTACAAAGAGAAGGTTGCCGTCCTTCAGATCTTCGCTTTCGACTTCGGTCTCCATAACCGTTTCGCACACCTCTTTGGTGTTCTCTCCGCCGATAACGCCGCTGTGGGTCAGCTTCGAGGTGCCGATGTTATAAACCTTGCGATCCTTGTATTCCTGGGTCTTTCCGTCGTTCCAGTTCTGAACGGGACGGTAGTATCCGGTGATGCGGCTGTATATCTCGGTGGTCTCTCCGCACACGGGGCACTTCTTCTGCTCTCCCGAAAGGTATCCGTGGGATTTGCAGACCGAGTAGGTGGGAGACATGGTGTAATAGGGAAGCTTATAATTTTCGGCAATCTTGCGAACAAGGGTGGCGGCCGCCTTCCAGTCGGGAAGCTTTTCGCCTAAGAAGGCGTGGAAAACCGTACCCGAGGTGTAAAGTGTCTGAAGCTCATCCTGAACATCGAGAGCCGAGAAAATGTCCTCGGTGTATCCGACCGGCAGGTGGGAGCTGTTGGTGTAGTAAGGGGTGTCATCACAGCTCTTGGCGGCGGTGATGATGCCGGGGAAACGCTTGACATCGTGCTTTGCAAGGCGGAAGGAGGTGGATTCGGCGGGGGTGGCTTCAAGGTTGTAGAGGTCGCCGTACTGCTCCTGATAGTCGGAAAGACGCTCTCTCATATGGTTGAGCACTTCAACGGTGAAATCCTGGGTTTCCTTGTGGGTCAGGTCTTTTCTGAGCCATTTGGCATTGAGGCCGGCCTCGTTCATTCCCACAAGACCGATGGTGGAAAAGTGGTTGTTGAAGGTGCCGAGATAACGCTTGGTGTAGGGGTAAAGGCCGTTGTCGAGAAGCTTGGTTATAACCGTTCTCTTGATTTTGAGAGATCTGGCCGAAAGATCCATGAGTCTGTCGAGACGCTCGAAGAAGTCGGCCTTGTCCTTTGCAAGGTAGGCAATTCGGGGCATGTTGATGGTTACGACGCCCACCGATCCGGTGGACTCGCCGCTTCCGAAGAATCCGCCCGATTTTTTGCGAAGCTCGCGAAGGTCGAGACGAAGTCTGCAGCACATGGAACGTACATCCGAAGGCTCCATGTCGGAATTGATATAGTTGGAGAAATAGGGAGTGCCGTATTTGGCGGTCATCTCAAAGAGAAGCTTGTTGTTCTCGGTTTCCGACCAATCGAAATCGCGGGTTATGGAATAGGTGGGGATGGGATACTGGAAGCCTCTGCCGTTGGCATCGCCCTCGATCATGATTTCGATGAAGGCCTTGTTGACCATGTCCATTTCTTTTTTGCAGTCTTTGTATTTGAAGTCCATTTCCTTGCCACCCACGATTGCGTTAAGCTCGGCAAGGTCGGCGGGAACGGTCCAGTCGAGGGTAATGTTGGTAAAGGGAGACTGGGTACCCCAGCGGCTGGGGGTGTTTACGCCGTAAATAAAGGACTGGATGCACTGCTTAACTTCCTTGTAGGAAAGATTATCTACCTTGACAAAGGGAGCAAGATAGGTGTCGAAGGAGGAAAATGCCTGGGCGCCTGCCCATTCGTTCTGCATAATGCCGAGGAAGTTGACCATCTGGTTGCAGAGGGTGGAAAGGTGGGAGGCGGGGGAGGAGGTTATCTTTCCGGGTACTCCGCCCAGTCCCTCCTGAATAAGCTGTTTAAGCGACCAGCCGGCGCAGTAGCCGGTCAGCATGGAAAGGTCGTGAATGTGAATATCGGCATTTCTGTGGGCGTCGCCGATCTCGTCGTCATAAACCTCCGACAGCCAGTAGTTGGCGGTAATGGCGCCGGAATTGCTGAGGATAAGGCCGCCTACCGAATAGGTGACGGTGGAGTTTTCCTTAACTCTCCAGTCGTTTATCTGAAGATAGTTGTCGACGATTTTTTTGTAGTCGAGAAGCGTTGTGCTTAAATTTCTGAATTTTTCGCGCTGCTTGCGATAGAGAATATAGGCCTTGGCCACGCTGTCGTATCCGCTCTTGATAAGCACCGATTCAACGCTGTCCTGAATGGCCTCAACGGTAATTTTTCCGTCGGCAATCTTTTGTTCAAAATCCGAGGTTACCTTTAAGGCAAGAAAATCAACCGTGTCGGGATGATAGTTCATTTCGCAGGCGTCGAAGGCCTTTGTTATGGCATTTCTGATTTTGGAAAGGTCAAAATTAACTTCCTTTCCGTCTCTTTTAATGACGGTATACATTTTTCTCATTTTCTCCTTTAAAAATATTTCTCTCTGCGCTGTATCTTGGTTCGCCGCCCGAAACGACACTGCGGTCGGCGAAAAAATTTGTCCGGTAATTTGAGTATACACAAAGTTTTTTTGTTTGTCAAGGGGCAAAACACAATATCTTGTGTCGTTTTTTAAATTTCCGTCCCCCGTATTTGCACATTTGGTATATATTCCGAGGCGGAGTCCCTCATTTTTTCAAGCGTGGCGGTCGAATGAGCCGAAAGACCCCTGCCGATGAGCTCCCCGCTGTCGACAAATTGCTGTAAAAAGAAGTTTTCGGCGGGAGAGATCCATTTTGCAATGGCCTCGATGTCGGGAATGCCGTGCAGCTCTTTTACAACGGTGGTGCGGAATTCAAAGGGAAGGCTGCCGCCATTTAAAATTTCAACCGACCGTTCTATGGGTGTTATGTCGAAATCGGGGATACCCACCGTTTCGCTGTATTTTTCCTTGGAATTTTTAATGTCCATGGCCACATAATCGCAAAGGCCGCTGTCGATTATACTTTTAAGACGGTCGGGAAAGCTGCCGTTTGTGTCGACCTTTACGGCAAAGCCCATGGCCTTGACCTTCTCAAGAAAGGCAGGCAGCTCCTTTTGCAAAAGCGGCTCTCCGCCGGTGACGCACACCCCGTCAAGTAACCCTCTGCGCTTTTTAAGAAAATCAAGAACATACTGTTCGCTGAAAATGTCGTCCCTGCAAAGCCTTGTGACCAGCAGGGCGTTGTGGCAAAAAGGACAGCGGAAATTGCACCCGCCGGTAAAGACCGTGCAGGCCACCTTTTCGGGAAAATCAAGCAGTGTCATTTTTTGCAGTCCGTAAAAATCCATTTTCGTCCTCCGCCACAATATATAGTGGCTGTATTCTATCATACTCCTTTACAAATTGCAATATGTATGATATACTTTTATTGAAAAAATTTAAAATTTCCATTTTCGGAGGACAAAATGTATAGCGATAAAATAATTTCTCACGAAGATTATGCCGAGCCGGCCTGCCCCTTTTGCAATCCTACAAAGACCGAAAGCTTCATTCCTACCGACAGGGTGGTTGCGGCGCTGGATCGATACCTTGATAAAAATGATTATGACGGCGCCCTTAAAACCCTGCTGTACTGGAAGGAAGAAGCAAAAAAAATCGGCGACGACAGAGGGCTTCTGACGGTGGAAAACGAGCTGTGCGGCCTTTATCGCAAGCTTTCAAAAAAGGATGAGGCCTATGATGCCTGTGAAAAGGTGCTTTCCCTTATAGATAAGCTTGAGGTCGGCAAAACGGTGACGGCGGGGACTGCGCTGCTTAACGTGGCAACCGTTTACAAGGCCTTCGGCGAGGCTCAAAGGGGCTTGCCGCTTTTTGACCGTGCCCTTGAAATTTACGGCGCAAATTTGCGGGAGGATGACCCTGCTTTCGGTGGGCTTTATAACAACAAGGGACTCGCCCTTTGCGACCTCGGGCGTTTCGACGAGGCTCTCGATTGTTACAAAAAGGCCATCGAAATTATGAAAAAGGTGCCGAGCGGCGAGTGGGACGCAGCAATTTCCTATCTCAATGCCGCTGATGTTTATTATCGTGATAAGGGGCAGGAAGCCGAGGCCGAAATCGAACGGTGTGTCGAGACGGCATGGGAACTTTTAAACGGCGATGAACCGCAAAACGGATACTATGCCTTTGTGGCCGAAAAATGCGCGCCTACCTTTGGATATTACGGATATTTCTTTTATGAAAGAGAGCTTAAAGCGAGGGCAAAGAAAATCTATGAAGGGAATTGAAGGAGCAAAAAAATATTTTGAGCTTTACGGGAATGTCATTAAGGAACAGTTTCCGGATTTTATGAAATATGCGGCCTTCGGCATTTGCGGACAAGGCTCGGAATGCTTAGGATTTGACGATGAAATTTCAAGAGACCATGATTTTGAACCGGGCTTTTGCCTTTTTCTCCCCGATGAAAACAAAGTTGACCGAAGAACGGCCTTTTTGATGGAACGTGCCTATGCAAAGCTGCCAAAGGAGTTTGACGGGGCAAAAAGGAGCCTTGTTTCTCCTGTGGGAGGCAGCCGCCGAGGGGTTATGCGCACCGCCGATTTTTTTGAAAAAACGGTGGGGAAAGGGAATGGTGTGCTTTCAAAGTATGAATGGCTGAACATTCCCGAGAGCTGCCTTCTTGAGGCGGTGAACGGTGAAATTTTCGAGGATAATTACGGTGAAATAACCGAGATCCGCCGCAGGCTGTCTTTTTATCCCGATGACATTGCGAGAAAAAAGCTTGCCTCGGCGCTTATTATATGCGGCCAGGCGGGACAGTATAATTTTTCCCGCTGTATCTCCCACGGCGAGCGGGCGGCGGCTCAGCTTGCGGTGTTTGAATTTGTTAACGCCGCTTTAAGGGTGATTTTTCTGCTAAACAAAAAATACCGCCCCTTTTATAAATGGAGCTTCCGAGCGCTGTCGGGTCTGCCGCAGCTTTCCGAGCTTTCCGACAGCCTTGAATTTCTCATAACCGGCGAAAATGACGACAAAACCGCAAGGCTTAAGTCCGAGATAATCGAAGATATATGCAGGATTTTCTTGCGGGAGCTTATGCTTTGGGGATTTACCGAAAAAGAGCACCGAAATGCCGAGGATGCGGCCTATGACGTCAATTCTCAAATTTCCGATTCCGACATAAGAAATATGAGCATATTTGCATAATAAAAAGGACCCGTAAAAAACGGGTCCTTTTGCTTTGAAAAGTTGCCGCGATTTAGCCCTTAAGACCTCTTTCCTGGCGGATCATATCTTCAACAACAATGTCGTAGATTTCTCCCAGTGTTGAGCAGTATTCAAGCACCTTCCAGGGCTCGTTGGTGTGGAAATGAATCTTTATAAGCTCCTCGTCTCCCACCGCGAGCAGGCAGTCGCCCTTAAAATGCTCGGTGAAATAGTCGTGGATAACATCCTCGTCAAGGTTTTCTCCTTCGATGAGAAGCTGCGTGTCATAGCGAAATTCTGTCATGTTAATAATCTCCTTTTGCTCTTTATATTTTTTAAATTGACGGCCGACCGCACCGCTGTATTTCCCGATTTTCTGTGATCTCAAAACGACAGCGGCCGAATTTGCCGTCTGTTATTCAAAATCCTTGCCGTCGGCAGTTTTAACGGCCGTTCTTGTTATGCGAACGGGACAAAATTCCCGATTGCAGTGCTTTTCAAGGGCCTTTATAACAAGGGAAGGGTTGATGTTGTGCTCGCTTCCCGCCGGAAGGCGCAATGTCAGCCTGACCGAGTCGGCACTTTCAAAAAACGAAACCTCCAGAATGTCGGGAGCAATGTCTATCTGTTTGATAATGCCTTTTTTTGTCTTTTTTTCAGTAATGATGCTGTCCTTTGCAAAGAAGCTTTTGATGCTGTCAAAAATGTCGTTACAATCAAAAAGCTCAATGTCGTAAAGGGCGCTTTTTATCTCCTTGGCCTTGTAAACGGGGGAGGCAACGCCGGTAATAACAATGTCTTTCGGCATACAGTCGGAAAGCCTTTTCTTTATCTCCTCAAAAGAAACGGGGGAAGTGAGGCGGAAGTCCATGGTCTCCCTCTCTCCCGCCTGCCCAACCGAAAGGGGAAGGGCAAAGGTCACATAGGGGTGGGGATTAAAGCCCTCGGTGTGCCAAAGGGGCAGTCCCGAGCGTTTAAGCGAGCGCTGCATAAAACGGCTGAGGTCGAGGTGGGAGATGTATCTTGCATCTCCCTTTTTTTTAAAGAAAACCCGAATATCGATAAAATCCATCAGTCACAGGCCCTCCCCAAAAGCTTATTTGCACCGCATCCGTTGCATCTTTCGCGGCAGTTTTGCGTGGTGGTTGCCGATTTGGATTTTATGCTTTCGTTCATAAAATACCCTTCGGGAATACCGATGTCGATGTGTGACCAGGGAAGCACTTCGCTGTATTCTCTTCTGCGGTTGGCGAAAAACTTGGGATCGACGCCGCAGTTTTCAAAGGCTTTCATCCACACATCAAAATGAAAATATTCCCCCCAGCTGTCGAACTTGCAGCCCAGTTTATAGGCCTCGTGTATAACGGCGCATACCCGTCTGTCGCCGCGGGCCAGCACCGCCTCGAGAAAGCTCGTCTCGGGATCGCTCCAGCTGAGCCGTATTTTGCGGCTGCGGGCATTTTCCACAAGGTGCTTTTGCTTGGCTCTGATGGTTTCCATGTCGTCCTGAGGCTCCCACTGGAAGGGGGTGAAGGGCTTTGGCACAAAGGCCGAGCAGCTGACCGACACGGTGACCCCCTTGCCCTTGGGCCTGTTCGGCATACCGTAAAATGTATCGACCACCTTTTGGGCAAGGTTTCCGATTCCGGCCACATCCTCAAAGGTTTCGGTGGGCAGTCCCAGCATGAAGTAAAGCTTGACCGATGTGTTGCCGCCCGAAAAAGCGGTTTTTGCGGTTTCGATGACCGCCTCCTCGGTTATGTTTTTGTTTATAACATCACGCAGCCGCTGAGTGCCCGCCTCGGGGGCAAAGGTCAGTCCGCTTTTGCGAACGCTTTGTATTCTTTTCATAAGGCTTTCGGGAAAATTGTCTACCCGAAGAGAGGGGAGGGAAATACCAACCCTGTCCTTTTCGGTCCAGTCGAGCATGTCCGAAAGAAGCTTCGGCAGATTTTTATAGTCGCTGGTCGAAAGGGAACACAGCGACAGCTCCTCGTATCCGCATTTGTCGCAGATGGATTTTGCCTGGGCGTTGATGACATCGGGAGATTTTTCCCTTATGGGTCGGTAAACATACCCTGCCTGGCAAAAGCGGCAGCCTCTTATGCAGCCGCGGAAAATTTCCTCAACGGCGCGGTCGTGAATAACCTCGGTAAAGGGAACCACAAAGCGGTCGGGATAGGATGCCTTGTCGAGATCCTTGATTATTCTTTTGGTGATCTTTTCGGGGGCACCGTCCTTCGGCGTGATTGCGGCAATGGTGCCGTCGTCGTTATATGAAACATCATAAAGAGAGGGAACATAAAAGCCCGAAAGCTCGGTTGCAGCGGCGTGTAAAAACTTTTTGCGGTCGAATCCCGCCTTTTTGTGCTTTGCATAAAGCTCGCACAGCTCGCAAAGGGCTTCCTCGCCCTCTCCGAGAGAAAAGATGTCGGCAAAGTCGGCCAGCGGCTCGGGATTGTATGTGCAGGGGCCGCCCATGACCACAATGGGGTGGCTGTTTTGCCTGTCCTTTGCTAAAATCGGTACATTTGCAAGGTCGAGCATGTTCAGAACATTGGTATAGCTCAGCTCATACTGCATCGTAAATCCGATAAAATCGAAATCGCCCAAAGGGTCGCGGCTTTCGAGGGCAAAGAGGGGAATGTTGCTTTCCCGCAGCTGCGCCTCCATATCCTCCCAGGGCGCAAAGCACCGCTCGCACCACACATTTTCCATTTCGTTAAGGCAGGAATAAAGAATTTTAATTCCGAGATGAGACATACCCACCTCGTAATTGTCGGGAAAGCAGAAGGCAAAACGCACATCGACTTTGGATTTGTCCTTGTAAACAGAATTAAGCTCTCCGCCGACATATCGTCCCGGTTTTTCCACCTTGGAAAGCATTTTTTCAAGTTGAAGCTCGGTCAATTTAACATCACCTTTGTTTGTGATTTTATTACTGTGTAAATATTCCTTTTTGGAATGATAAAAGCAAATTTTAAATAAAGAATTTTCAAATAACGGCGTTCGTCAACCATCAGGCTCAACAGAGTTTTCGTTTTGCAAAGAAATTTACCGCGGGGCAAAATACCCCGCCGTTTCTGTAAAGCACCCTGTGGCTGATATTCATTTTACTATAAATCCCCGACCTTTGCAACAGAAAAAACAAAATCAAAAACGCCCCGCCGCAAAAAATGCAAACGAAGCGCTTTTGAAGTGAATTGAAAATGTCAAAGTTTAAGCGGGGCAGAATGTCGGCTAAAACAAACAGGTAGACGGTGTTTTTGCCGAAATGATAACAAATCGGTCGCCCCGAAAGTCCGATGATCGTTGCCCAAGAAATTCATCAAGTAAAATTTGATGTTGAATTGTCGACAACATCAGGCGGTTTGTTTAAAACTCGTCTATAATGCCGACGATGTATTGCAGAATTTTAAGCGCGTCGGAAGAGTCGATTTTATTGTCGCGGTTGACATCACCGTACCGCTGCATAATGGGTTTGTCTTTGAGGTTTTCATTTATGGGGATAAGATCGATTTTGAAATCTTTGATGTTTTGCTCGGGATTTTCGCCCTTGAAATAAATAAAGTAGCCGTCTTTTTCAAAGACAAAACCGGGAGAAAGCCTGTCATCCACCCCGTCCCAGTAAAGATAGTCGATACCGTCGACATTTCCGGGTTTGAATTCACCGTATTTCATAACATCGCTGTATGTAGAAAAATACAACGAGGCTAATTCAGATTCCAAGTCTCTGTCATGATTTTTGTCGGTAAAAGTTGCGGTAAAAAGATAACTCCAGTGCGCTGTATTGAAAGGATAAAGATTGATTTCATCCCAGTATTCGCAGACTATTAAAGGATATTCGGCGGTGAAGTCATAATTATAAAACGTAAAGTAGTATTTTTTATAAAGTTCATTGCTGCTGGAGAAATAGGGGAATCCGCCGTTTTCCTCAAGTCTTTCAAACATAACCGGAAGAGAGTCTTCTTTTGCAAGATCGGAAAACCAATTTGTTACTTCTTTCTTTCCATATTCATTATAAAAAGCGATCCTATCAGGCGCCATACAACCTGAATAGTTTTTATCGTAAGAATGGGTAGGGAATTTTCTGATCATTCCGATAGAATATTGAAGCACAAGCAAAGCATCTTCTGTGCCGATTTTCCTGTTTGCACTGACATCGGCAATTTTTTTCTCAAATGCATTTCCGACATAAACCTTTTCAAGCTCAAAATAATCAAGGAATTCGTTTGTCCAAGTCATATCTTCCTTGGTATAAAGGGCCGTAGGCGCAACAAGATATCCGTTGTCAATAAATACGCAGGACAAGAAGTCTCCCGGTCTTTCATCGGGTATAGGGGATTCTCTGATCCAGCATATCATTTCTTTGCCGTTATAGGTTTCTTCGGTCAAAACGGTTTTTGCATTTTTATATTGATCATAAATTCCGGGAGTAAAGGTTTTAAAAGCGTATTCGAGATCATTGACACCGTCAGGCAGAAGAGCGAGGCAAAGAGTTATTCTTGGTAAATTCGGGATGCCTTCGGGAGACAGAAAGATATGATAATATCCGTTGATGTCATCAAATGTATCGGACGATAGACGATAAATGTCGTTTGGTTCGTCAGATTCATCGGGACTCGGATTTGTTGAGAGGTAATATCCTTTGTTCTCAATTATTTCTTTGGCAAAAGCACTGGTGTATCGATTTTCGATAAACCAATTTGAAAAATCTTTTTTTGTTTTAAAGTTAAATGTTTGATCCGGCTGCGTGGCTTTTGTGGTAACGGCGAAAGCGGGAACAGCCGCCGTCAGCAAAAGGCAAAAAGCAAGAAGAATTGATATAATTTTTTTCATAGCTGATCACACTCTCTCTTTATATGTGATTAAGTTGCCGGTCTGTTTAAAACTCATCTATAATACCGACGATGTATTGCAGAATTTTAAGGGCGTCGGAAGAGTCGATTTTATTGTCGCGGTTAACATCGCCGTATTTCCAAGCTATCGGAGCGTCTTTGACCGACTGGCTTACAGGCACAAGCTCAAAATCAAAGGTCTTAAGGTAGGATTCCCACCATTGATTTTCCTGTGAAAGAATCATTTTTACAATATAACCGTCTTTCATAAACACGCATCCCGGTCTGAGATATCCGATTTTCTCCCAATACAGATAATCCATGCCGTTGACATTACCTTTTTTGAGCGCATTGTTCTCCAAAAGATAGCTGTATTCGCTTCTCTCAAAGGATGAAGCAAATTCCGATTCCAAGCCGAGATCTTGTCCTTTGCCTGTGGGCGCAACATATAATTCGAGAGCGGTAATTTTGTTTTCGACCAGCTTGTATGTGTATTCTATTTCGCCGTATTCAGCCGTCCAATTGTAGGTGTAAAAACCGCCGCTTGTAAAGGAAAATTTGTCGGAATTGCAGGTGGGAAAGGGAATGCCGTTGCCTTTGATATAACTTTCAAGCAAAGCAGGGATATTTTGTCTTTCCGCATATTGCCCCAAATTGCTCAGCAGAGCCTCTTTTGAGCTAAAGTGATATATGTCCGGAGGAAGACAACCTCCGATGTTTTGGCTGAAAGTTTGTTGAGGAAATCGCCGAATTAAGCCTACCGAATATTGAAGTACCTGCAATGCGTCACTTGCATCAATTTTCCCATCGGCGTTGACATTGGCAATGGTTGCACCCGGGAATTCGTAGGCCGAGGCAGAAAAAGCAGAGCAGCAAACAAGACAGGCAATAAGAAAAACAGATACAATTTTTTTCATAGCTAATCACACTCTTTTCTCAATGTCAGTTCTTATTGTCAATGTTTATCGGAACATCGGATTTGCATTTTGGACAAAGATATTCACTATAGGACACTTTAGTAATATCAAATTGCTTAGCCATGATACAGCTTTCTAATCTGCCGGATTCGGGATGGTGGAAATAGCAGGTTTCTCGTCCGCAGTCATCAGCTGTGCGTCCGTTGAGGCAATAACTATCCGGTAGTCCTGCAATAGCGTGACCCAGCTCGTGGTGAACGGTGTACCTTATTCGTACAAGGGCACTTTCTGAAAAAGAAGTTTCGATTGTTCCGTCGTTTCCGTTGTTAAGCATTATAACCCCGTCAGCTTTTTTGAATACACCCCAAGAAAAACCTCCATTGGTAATTCGTTTATTCACATCGTATGTTTCTCCTTCGGCTGGGGGATCCCATGTAAAGTGGCCTGTCCAAAAGATTGGAATAAATGGATCTGAAGCCGAAAGGGAATCACAATTTTCGTAAAACTTCTTGTAAAGGTTCTGGTTGTTTTTGTGCTTCTCATCGTGCGTACACGCTCTGTTCAACTGATCATTTGTCGAAGCGCCTGTACAAGTGTCTGCCGAACTCTGAACATGTTTGGTGACGCCTCTTTTTGCGTCTACGCCGAGGTATTTAAAATATTCTATTGCCTCATCGGTACGAGCATTTATGAAGTCTTCCATTTGTTGTTCGGTACAGCTCCACCTTGTTAGCATACCTGTGTCGTAATAATTATATATGGTGACCTCGGCACCGTATACCCGCCAAATTCCGCCGTTAATATTGTATCCGTGTTCGGCGGAGGTTGTGCCCGATGAGGTCAAAAATGTGTATTTTGCGCTGAGAGGAGAGAGGTAGAAATCATCCCCGCCCTTTGAGCTGATATACCACTTCTGACCGGCGTTTGAGTTGTTGTATGTGGCAAATTTTACGGTACCCGCACCGGTGGTCAGCACCAGTGTGCTGTCGGCTTTTTCGGCTATCTTGTAAAGTCCGTTGCCGAGGTAGATGAATTTGAATTTATAGTCGTTGTTTGTTCTTTCATAATCCGAGAGAACGGCTCCTCCCGATGCGGGGACTTTGAGGTTTTTGTCGGTGTCAACGCAGCGCATACGGTATATTTTCCCCGAAACGATCTTTTCGTTTTCCTCGGTCGAGATAATGCCGTGGTTCCAAAAGGTGGTCAGCTCGTTGGTGGTGTATTGCAGGACTGCCAAAGCGTCGGAGGTGACAATTTTTCCGTCACGATCAATGTCTGCGGCAATGGCATTGTCCCCCGTAATGGTGGCTTTACCTCCCGCCGCCTGAAGTACCAGCAATGCGTCGGAGGATGAAACCTGTCCGTCACCGTCGGCATCTCCCATCAGTATCTTGCTGACCGTCGCGCCGGTGTTACTTTGGGAATAGTCTCCGAATGTTGACCTATAGGACACACTGATCCTTTGAGGATCGGAATACTCGGTGCTTTGAAGGCGGTATTCGAGAATATCTGCACCAACGGCAGGGGCGGTGAATTCGGACTTGGAGCTGAAGGAAAGATATTTACTGCCAAGCTCCGTTACGCCTTCTCTGCCGAAGGAAAAAATGTCCGGTCGGGATGTGTCGGTTATCGCCTTTGAGGCGGCGCATTCGACCGTTGAAAAAGCGCCGTTGTATGTTAAGTTGCCGCTGAATTTTGTTATGCCGTTTGCGGCCGCCCTGAAAAGCACAAGGTAGCAATACTGTTTATCGCCTTGGTAAAGGCCGGTGGGTGAAACATAGTTTTCGGCCATTCTCATCATGTCCTCCACAGAGGTGACGGTGCCGATAGCGGGGATGTCAATCTCCGCTGCACTTGCGGTAAGGGAGCAAAGGGAAATTGAAAGGACAAGCGCAACAGAAATAAGCAGAGGTAAAAGTTTTTTCATAGAGGTTCTCCTTTAACATGATTGTGTTTTTCGATTCGGCGATTGCCGAAAGGTGAAGCCGGAGAGTGTTCGGGTGATTTCTGCTTACATTGTATCCTATAATTCCCCTCATGTCAACAAAATTTCCCTGTAAAAGTTGTACAAAGATAAAATAGCTTTGTATACAATATACACAAAATTTGTTCTTTTAGCTGTGCAATTTGTCAAAAAAGAAAATAAAAACCGCAAACACTCCCGTTGTGCCGACTTGTAAAAAGCTTTTTGTTTCTGAAAATATTCTTAAATAAATGTTTTAGAGATTGACATACTGTATTTTTTGTGATAAAATCAGTTTATAAAAGTGTTAATTTGTGAAATTGTGCTAAATTTCAATGAGCTTTGGGAAGTTTGACAGCGCTCGATGTCTTCGGCAAAAAGATCGAGCAGCCTTTTTTTACATTATAATCGGGTATGACCCGCTGTCTATAAGAGAGGAAAGAGTATTATGCATATTGCCTTAATCGCACACGATTCTAAAAAGGAGCTTATGGTACAGTTCTGCATTGCCTACTGCGGTATACTCAACCGCCACAGTTTGTGTGCCACCGCCACCACCGGAAAGCTCATTTCCGAAGCCACCGGCCTCAAGATACAGAAATATCTCAGCGGCGCTCAGGGCGGCGACCAACAGATAGCCTCCCGCATCGGCTGTGATGAAATAGATCTTTTGCTCTTTTTCCGCGATCCTCTTACCAAGGGAGATTTCGAGCCCAACGACGCCAACCTTCTTCGCCTTTGCGATGTACATAATGTCCCCGTGGCTACCAACATCGCCACCGCCGAGGTGCTTATACACGGACTTGAACGGGGAGATATGGACTGGAGAAATATAGTTAATCCTATCGACTGATATTTCTGTCGACCGCCCTTCGGGAGATGGTTCTTTCGGCTGTACCGCCTTTGCCGTGTCGCGAGAAGGATCGGATTAAACGGTTTAATCGCGGGATGCCCGGCCGACATCGTCCGGCAGATAAAGAAAACAACAAAAACAATAAACCGCCGTTTGGTTACGGCGGTTTTTTATATGCTTCAATTTCCGACGGATTTTTCGGTTTGCGTGACGCTGTTCAGTTAAAATTCGTTCGGTCGGCAGGATTTAAGGGTCAGTCTTTTTTGCCGTCGGAATTTCGGTCGGTTTGGTTTTGGTCGTTTTGATCGGTGCAAAGACGGTATTTTGTATCGTCCTGATGGCGGTAAAGCTTGCGGTCGAGACCCCACACCTTGCCGGTGGTCTTACCGATTTCCACCTCGCTGACGGCAGCCAGCATTTCAAAAAGGGATGCGTCGAGACGGTCGATGGCGGCTACCGCTTCGGCCTCGGGAAACATGGGAGGAACGGGACTTCCGTATTCGGGAATTTCGTGGTGGGAAAGTACGATATGTTCAAGCAGCATGACCGTTTCGGGATCTGTCGACAGCTCCTTCCCCATAAGGCCGATGTCGATTGCGCCTCCGACAATGTGACCGATAAGGCCGCCCACGGGGGTATACTCGGAGGCAAGGCCGGTGTCGGCGTAATTTATCTCTTTAAGCTTGTAAAGGTCGTGGACGATTATTCCGGCGTATACAAGCTCTTTTCTCAAAAAGGGATAGACCGAGCAAACAGCCTTTCCCACCCTCAGCATGGAAAGGGTGTGGAACAAAAGGCCGCCCCGCATGGCATGGTGCATTCTTACCGCCGCCGAGCAGATGAGCAGCTTTTCCCCACAGTTGTCAAGAAGCCTTGTAACCAGCTTTTTCAAGCCTTCGTCGGTAAAGCCGTCAACGGTGGCTTTTATTTCGGCCAGCATTTGCTCGGGGGCAAGGTCGGTGGTGGCCACGAGGCTTGACATATCCACCTGATCGGCAGGGGTGGTGTGGCGCAGTCGCTCGATTTTAAGCTGGCTGGCGTTTTTCCACTTGTCGATCTGACCCTTCACCTTTACTATTTCGCCGGCGTTATATTCGTCTTCGGCTCCTTGGTAGTCCCACATTTTCGCAGGTATTTCCCCCCCCTTGTCCGAAAGGATCAAATCAAGGTAGGGCGACCCCTTAACCGAAATTTTCTTTTCAACGGATTTTATAAGCATAAAGCCCACGGTTTGGCCGTTTTGGGCAGATTTTTCAAGCTCGGTCATTGCCTTCACTCCGATTTTTAAATGTTTAAGCGCTTTTTCGAAAAACAGCTCCCTCCTCAAAAACAATCGATAAATAAGACTCTGTTTTTCAAAATCAAGCAAGCTTATTATATCAAAAAAACCGACCTATTTCAACCGTATAATGAAAAAATCCGCTTCCTTTAACGGTGCGGCATAAAACCGCCCCCTTTAAACGCCCTGAAAAATCGGGAAACGCAACGCCTTTTAGCCGACGCGGTTTTTGCCCGAAAGGGGTTAAAGAAAAAATTCCTCCCGATAACCGACCGTTAAAAGCAGTCCCGCCGAGCAAAGCAAAAGCTGTCGGGCGGAAAGGAGAGGGGAAAATCTGACGGTAAACTCGCAGGGCAGCAGGTTTCTGTATTGGCGGGTCAGGCAGACCGACGCCTCTCCCGTCTCAAAGCTTGAAAGGGTGAGGGAGTTTTTTTCGCAAAGCCCGCAGGTCAGGGTCTTTATTTTTTGCTCCTTGAGAAGCTCCAAAAGTCGGCCGTCCTTTTCACCCGCAACGGCGGTAAGGTTTTTAAAAGAAAAATCGGGAAACGACTGCCGTTTTTCGCAAAGAATGACCGGGAAGGCCTTTTTTCCGAGCAAAAGACGGGTTTTAAAGGCCGACCCGCCGTATTTTTTAAGGGCGGGTGCCAAAATCGGGAAAACGT
>CAKSPR010000015.1 GCA_934486455.1 uncultured Eubacteriales bacterium | reverse complement strand
CGCCGCCGCCACCCTCGACAGCAAGGAGCGCCTCACCGAGATGAAGGAGCTGCCCATCACCTACTACATCACCCTCGAAAAGGACAGCGACATTGTCAAGATCAAGACGGTACTCGACAACGAGTGCCGCGACCATAAGCTCTGCGTAAACTTCCCCACCGGAGTAAATACCGACTGGGCAATTTCCGAGAGCGCCTGGGATGTTGCCAAGAGAACCATTAAGTGGACCGAGGACGGCGACAACCAGGAGAAATTCTTCCCCTTCCAGCCCATGCAGAACTTCCTCGACCTTTCGGACGGCAAGGAGGGCTTTGCCCTGCTCAACAAGGGACTTCGTGAATATGAGGTCCAGGACGACGAGCAGAGAACAATCAAGCTTACCCTGCTCCGTACACAGCGCGCATACATGACCGCCGCCTGGGACATGATCCCCGAAGAGCTTGCCAAATACACCGGCCAGCATTCTATCGGTAAGATGGAATTTGAATATGCCATCTATCCCCACACCGGCGACTGGAAGGATGCGGAGGTCTATCATAAGGCCTATGCCTTCAAGACCACGATGAACGCTATCAAGGGCGTTGTTAAGGAAGGCATCCTCCCCGTAAGCGGAAGCTTTGTCACCCTTTCCGACGACCGCATTATGACCTCGGCAATTAAGCAGTCTGAGGACGGCAAGGGAACCGTTGTCCGTATCTACAACACCACCGGCGACACCGTTAAATTCGACCTTTCGACAATTCTCCCCGTTTCCAAGGTTGAGGAGGTTAAGCTTAACGAGGACTTTGTTGCGGATGTTGACTTTAAGGACGGAAAGCTCTCCGGAGAGCTCGGCCCCCACAAGATCATCACCTACAAATTCATGGCCTAAAAATTCAAACCGCCGACCTCCCGTGTTTTTGCGCGGGAGGTCGTTTAAAGGAGAAAGAAAATGAGCTTTTTTAACATTCCCTCCATCGGCGTTTTCGATGAGGACTGCGGCTTTATAAAGCTTGACAAATGCAGCGACGGATTTCACGAGGTTGGCAAAAACGGCGTTAAATCCATAACCGCCACCGGCGACAAAAAGGTGGAATTCATTTCCTATGAGGACAAAACAATCGCCTATGTGACCTCTTCCATGGGTTATCCCGCATATTATCCCGTTCATGAGGTCAAATTCGAAAAGCCCTTAAAGGCGGTTCTCATGGATCTCGACGGAACAAGCGTCAGATCAGAGGAATTCTGGATCTGGATAATCGAAATGACCACCGCAAGCCTGCTCGGCAATCCCGATTTCAAGCTTGAGGAGGCCGATATGCCCTTCGTTTCGGGACACAGCGTTTCCGAGCATCTTCAGTATTGCATAGATAAATATTGCCCCGACAAGACCATCGAGGAAGCAAGAAATTATTATTTTGAGCATACCCACAGGGAAATGAACGAGATTTTGGAAGGCAGGGGAAAGGAAGGCGCCTTTGTGCCCTCCCCCGGAATTAAGGAATTTTTGCTTGCCCTTAAAGAAAAGGGAGTTAAAATCGGTCTTGTTACCTCCGGCCTTTACGAAAAGGCATGGCCGGAGATCATGTCGGCTTTCGATACCCTTAAAATGGGCGAAAAGGCCGAGGATTTTTACGACGCCTCCATTACCGCGGGCTATCCCCTGAGAAAGGGCTCGGTGGGTACTTTGGGCGAGCTTTCCCCCAAGCCTCATCCCTGGCTTTATGCCGAGGTGGCGAGAGTGGGTCTGGGAATTCCCTTTGAGGACAGAAATCATGTTGTCGGAATCGAGGACAGCGGCGCAGGCGTCGTTTCCATAAAGCTTGCCGGCTTCCCGACCATCGGCATCGGGGGCGGAAACATCGAAAAGAGCGGCACAAAGCCTCTTTGCGACTACTACTGCGAGAATTTCGAGGAAATTCTTAAAATAATCGGCTGATAAGTATCGGCAATCCGATGGGACAGGTCGATTAACGGCTTAATCGGCCGGCTAAATCGGATGATCCGATCGGCGCTTCCACAACTTAATACACAGCAAAAACCCTTCTGCATAAAATGTTATTAAACAAATGCCGAAGCATCGAGGCACTGCCTTTTTCGCTTTTCGGCCGATGCAGGAGGGTTTTTATGACCGAGGAAATTCTGACCATAGCGGTTTCGCTGTTGGCCGTTTACGGACTGAGCTGTATTGTAATGAAGATAGTTGTGCGGCTGACCTCGTCATACCGAGGGGAAAAGGCATTTATAATCATTCCCATTACCGACATGTCCCAGATAACCGACCGTATATTATGGGGAAAGCTGAGATTTGACCCAACCTTTCAGAAAAATCAGGTGGAATTCGTGGTTGTGGATTGCGGTCTTGAAAATTCCCAATCGTCGGTGCTTAAAAGATATTGCGACGGGGAGGGCATCGCCTTTTGTAAGGACGACTGCCTAAAGAAATTTATGCGCGACAGTATTTGCAAAGAGTATACTGATGGTGTATAATATAGCTCGGTGAAAACCGACGGGAAAGGCAAAGGGTTTGTGTGAGAGCCAAAGCCGGGAAATAAATTACAGCAAAGGAAAAGGTCGCAAAATGCAGGAAAACGGTTTTGAAGAAAAGGACTCGGAACAGCTCGAAGGAACTGTTGAGGCCATTACATACCGCAACGACGAAAACGGATATACCGTTTTAAAATTCAATACCGATTACGACATAATCACCGCCGTGGGAAGCTTTCCGGTTTTGTCGGCGGGGGATATGCTGCGCCTTTTCGGCAAATTCGAGACCCACAGGGTATACGGCGAGCAGTTCCACACTTTTTCATTTGAACATATAAGACCCGCCACCTCCGAAGCAATACTCAAATATCTTGCGGCGGGAGCGATTAAGGGTATCGGCCCCTCTACGGCGGCAAAGATTGTTGCGAGATTCGGCGAAAACACCCTTGAAATAATGGAAAAAGAGCCCTCCCGTCTTTCGCAGATAAAGGGCATATCTCCAAAAAAGGCCGAAAGGATAGGGCAGGAATATAAAAAAACGTCGGGTATAAGGGAAACCATGCTTCACTTTGTGGGCATGGGCATTTCGACCGAAGAAAGCCTCAGGATTTACAAGCGCTTCGGAAACCGCTCGGTCGAACGGATAAGCGAAAATCCTTATGAGCTTTGCAGCGACGAGATAGGCTTTTCCTTTGACCGCGCCGACGCCGTGGCCAAAAATCTCGGCATTTCAAGCGACAACGATTTCAGGGTCGAAAGCGGGATAATTTACATACTGCGGCACAATCTTTCAAACGGTCACACCTGCCTGCCGAGGGATAAGGTGGTCTCTCTTGCGGCGCAGCTTTTAGGCGTCTCGAACGATTCGGCCGACATTGCCTGCGACCGCCTTTGCGAAAGGGGAAAGGCCGCGAGCTTTGAGAGAGAACAAAAGGAGTTCATTGCACTTTATAAATATTTCGAGGCCGAAAGCTACACCGCCGGGCGAATGAAAACCATGCTTGAATATCCGCCCATACCCATAACCGCCATCGAAAATCAAATCGATGCCATCGAAAGGGTCAACGGAATAGAGTATGACGAGCACCAGAAGCAGGCCATTGTCACTGCCCTTTCAAAGGGAATACTCATATTGACAGGCGGCCCGGGCACGGGAAAAACCACCACGCTGAAGGCCATTATAACCGTTTTGGAGCAGCAGGGGATGGATTTTTTCCTTGCCGCGCCGACGGGGCGAGCCGCCCAGCGGATGAGCGACCTTACGGGGTACGAGGCCAGGACTCTTCACCGTCTGTTGGACGCGGGACGGGAGGAAAACGGCAACCTTGTTTTCGGAAAAAACGAGCAAAATCAGCTCGACGCCGACGCAATTATCGTCGACGAGCTTTCGATGGTCGATACTCTGCTTTTTGCCGCGCTTTTAAAGGCCATGAAGCTGGGCTGCCGGCTGATAATGGTGGGAGACCGAAATCAGCTTCCCGCCGTTGGAGCGGGCAATGTGCTGGGAGATCTTTTCGACAGCGGAAAGCTGCCGGTGGTTTGTCTCGATAAAATTTTTCGCCAGGCAATGCAAAGCAGGATCGTGACCAATGCCCATCTGATTGTCGGAGGGAAAAGCCCCGAATATTCCAAAAAAGAAGGGGATTTCTTCCTTGTTAAAGAGGAAAATCCTCTGCGAGCCGCCGCTCTTGTGGCAGATCTTTGCGCCAGGAGACTGCCGGCGGCCTACGGATTCGACCCGCTTAAAGATATTCAGGTTCTTTGCCCGTCGAGAAAGGGAGAAACCGGCACCGCCGCCTTAAACGAGAGGCTTTGCGAGCTGCTTAATCCCGCCGAATTCGGAAAGGCGGAGCTTAAAACCGAGAGAGCCGACCTCCGCGAGGGGGACAGGGTCATACAGACCCGCAACAACTACGATACGGTATGGACGGCCGACGACGGGAAGCAGGGGACAGGCGTATTTAACGGAGACATCGGGGTGCTTAAATATATAGACCGCGCGGCGGGGGTAGTTTGCGTTAAATTCGGCGACAAAACGGCGATGTATTCGGGCAACGAATCCGACGATCTGGACAGGGCCTTTGCCGTAACGGTACACAAAAGCCAGGGCAGCGAATACGACTGCGTGATAATTCCGACGGTGGGAATTCCGCCGCGGCTCATGTTCAGAAATCTGCTTTACACCGGCGTTACAAGGGCAAAGAAGCTGCTTGTGCTTGTGGGAACCGAACAATCGGTCACGAGAATGGCCGAAAACGACCGAAAAACCATGAGGTACACCGCCCTTTCAACCCTTCTCTCGGAAGGCTGAAACGGCGGGCTGGTTAAAAAGCCGCGGCCGATTGATAAACAGCGCTGACGCCTTCAAAAAAGGGGACGGCGCACAGTACGGGTTTAAAGCAACAAAAAAGCGACGGAATGTTCCGTCGCTTTTAAATTGCCTTTTAAAAACTTAAGACTGTTTTAGGTTAAGCAATCGGTGCCCGACTGCCTGCTGCTTAAAAATCAGTCGATGACCTTAATGCTTTCGATGACAGGCTGATTTGCCTTTAGAACGGTGCCGTTGTCGTCCGAAACAGGGGTGTTTTCGGCCAGATCGTCGACAATGTTCATTCCGCTCGTCACATGGCCGAAGGCGGCATACTGTCCGTCCAGATGGGTAGAGGTTTTGTGCATGATAAAGAACTGGGAAGAGGCGCTGCCGTATGCCGAGGAACGAGCCATGGATATGACTCCGCGTTCGTGGCTGATGTCGTTTTTGATTCCGTTTGCGGCAAATTCACCCTTGATTTTTTTGTCCGAGCCGCCTGTTCCGTCGCCCTTGGGGTCTCCGCCCTGGATCATAAATCCTTCGATTATGCGGTGGAAGGTCAGTCCGTCGTAAAATCCGCTGTTTGCAAGCTCCACAAAGTTTGTGACCGTAATGGGAGCGGTGTCGGCGTCAAGCTCGAGAGCGATAACGCCCTTGTCCTTAACGGTTATTTCCACATGATGTTTTCCTGTAAGCATATTTTTTGTTTCCTCCGTTGATTTTTCTTTTGAGCCTGCGGTGTTTGACGAGGCGGTTTTGGAATTGTCCTTCGCCCAGGCTTCGGCGCCGGATGTCGAATCGGTTCCGCAGGAGGTAAGTCCTGCCACGATCAACATGGCCGACAGTAAAAGCGACATTAATTTTTTCACTGCTATTACTCCTTAAATCAGTATGACCGTTGACCGACGCCCTTTGAAAGCGCGGGGCATCGGCGGTTGCCGAGGGGTACAACGGTTAAAATGTACGAGAGTATTTTATCAAAATCTCGCTTCTTTGTCAATCGCGTTTTCCTTGTTGGTGCGCTCGATAACAAAATTTTTGTTGCTTTTCATTATGACTTCGGGAATGAACAGTATCTCCCGTGGGTCGTCTGACAGCTCTCCGCAAAGCATTTTGTAAAATGTCTTGACCACCACCTCGCCCTGCTTTTCGAGGTTTTGAAAGAGGGTGGCATCTATTATACCCTTTTCGATGTTGTGGCTGACCCCTTCGAAAAGGTCGGTGGAAATTATCTTGTATTTTCCGAAAAGCCCCAGCTCCTCAATTCGTCTGCAAACCGAGTCGGAATTGGCCGAGCAGATGTATATGCCGCCTATATCGGGGTAACTTTCAACAAGCTTGTCAACGGCAAGATAGGCAAGTTTTGGGTCGTCGTGATTTTCAAAAACCGGCCCCATGGAAAGGCCGAAATTGTCGCAGCCCTTTTTAAATCCCGCAATATTTTCGGCGCAAATGGCAATGTCGGCCGAGCTTCCGAAAATTGCCGCCTTGCCGTTTGGAATAAGCATGGCTAAAATCTCGGCAGCCATTTGACCCTCGCAAAATCCGTTGCACCTGACCGAAAGTATCCGCTTGCTTTTTGGAATGTCTGTTACTATGGTGGCGGTGAGAATACCGTCCTTTGAGAGAAAATCAATTTCCTCCCGCTGCTTGGGCTGTTCGTCGCCGGTAAAGATTATAATTCCGTTGACCTTTGCCCTTCGGAATTTGTCAAACCCCTTTTTATAGCCTAAAAAGCCGTTCTTTTTGTCCTTTTCGACAATGTATATTTCACAAAAAACATTAAGCGTAGAAAGCTCGGCAATGGCACGCCTCATCCCCGAAAGAACGCCCTGCTGAACCTCGGGAATGGTATCGCATATGATTATGCCGATTTTTATGGCCTTTCTCGAAAGAGCCTGAGCCGCCTTGTTGGCGGTATAGCCAAGCTCGGCGGCCGTTTTTATTACCCGCGTCCTGGTGGTTTCGCTTATTCGGGGCTTGTTGTTAAGCGCGCGGTTGACGGTGGCGATGGAAACCCCTGCCGCCGCCGCAACATCGTATATTGTTACAATTCGTTTTTCCGACATATGTCTATCTATCCCACTTTTCACAAAGAGCGAGTATCTGGTCAGCGAATTTGGCCAGATCCTTATTTGTTCCGCCGCGATTTCTGCCGACAACAAGCTGAAGCTTTTTGGAGGCCTCGGTCAAGCGATCAAAGGCAGGCGAGGCGGCAAAGCTCGACTTGTTTGCAGCCTTCTCGATGTGGGTCTTATTGCCTTCGCAAAGGCAGATGCCGCTGTCAAGGTCATATATACTGCCCGAGTAGGGCGCGGTGGCCTTTACCCCTAATTTTTCCGAAAGATAATTTGCAAAATCGGAGGTCACAAGGTCGTTCCCGTGGTTGACAAAAATCTGTTTTGCACCCTTTGCCGCGGCCGAGGCGTATTTAAAAAGTCCGTCTCTGTCGGCGTGACCGGAAATTCCCTCAAGCTGCTCTATATGGGCGTTGACCGTTATTGGCTCGCCGAAAAGCTTGACCTGCTTTTCTCCCTCGGCAATGGCGCGGCCGAGGGTTCCTACCGCCTGGTATCCCACAAAAAGCACGGTCGATTCGGCTCTCCAAAGATTGTGCTTTAGGTGGTGACGGATACGGCCGGCTTCGCACATTCCGCTGGCCGATAAGATGACCTTGGGCTGTTTGTCATCGTTTATCATTCTTGACTCATCGCTTGTGACCGCAACCTTGAGTCCCTCGAAAAATATGGGATTGATGCCCTTTTTTACAAGGTCAAGGGTCTCGTCGTCATAATATTCGGTCATGTCGCTGTCATAGATGTGGGTGGTTTCCACCGCCAGGGGGCTGTCCACATAGACCTTGAAATCGGGGAGCGTTTTAACAAGCTTTTTTTCCTTTATTTCGCGGATTATATAAAGAAGCTCCTGAGTTCTTCCGACCGCAAAGGAGGGAATGACCACATTTCCGCCCCGTTCAAAGGTTTCGTTTAGAATTTTCGAAAGCTGGACAACATAGTCGGGACGCTCGCCGTGCAGTCGGTCGCCGTAGGTTGATTCTATGACAAGGTAATCGGCGGGAGGAGGCGTGCCCGGGTCGCGGATGAGCGGGCGGTCGACATTTCCGACATCTCCAGAAAAGATGAGCTTTTTCGTCTTTCCCTGCTCGGTTACAGAGATTATTATGGACGAAGAGCCGAGCAGATGTCCTGCGTCCATAAAGCTTATACTTATTCCGTCGGCGATTTCATAATCCTTTGCGTAGTCGCAGCCGATAAACTGAGTGATGCATTTTTTGGCGTCCTCGGTGGTGTAAAGGGGAGTATAAAGGTGGCTTCCGGCGCGCCTTGCCTTGCGGTTGCGCCATTCGGCTTCGAACTCCTGAATATGAGCCGAATCAAGCAGCATTATGGAGCAAAGCTTAGATGTGGCCTTGGTGGAATATATAGGCCCTTCAAAGCCCTGAGAGCAAAGAAGCGGGAGCTTTCCCGAATGGTCGATGTGGGCGTGGGTAAGCAGAACACAGTCGATTTGACCGGGAGCAACCGGAATATCGCTGTTTAAAAATGTGTCGGGACCCTGCTCCATCCCGCAGTCTATGAGAACATTTTTACCGCAGGCGGTAAGCAACGTGCAGGAGCCGGTGACCTCGTGGGCGGCACCCAAAAACATTAGCTTCATATAAATCATCCTTTCGGGATTTTTTGTTTTATTTTACCACCGCTCGGGGCGGTTTGCAAGGTCGCAGATGCTGCGGAAGGCCCTGCGGCACGGGATTGTTAAAAGGCAATATTCCTTCCGCGAAATAAAGGCAGGCCGAAACGGGTGGTTTACGGCAGGGGAGAGGGCTTTTCTTTTGCCGCCTTTATTTTTTTGACCGATTTAGACGGATAGAAGAAGAAATCGAGATAGGGAGAGCGGGAAAAAAGCTTTGCGATGAGTATGGGGAAAAGAATACCGGTCACGCAAGCGGAGCAAATGTGAAGCACAAGGCTCTGTATACCCATTCTCAAAAGAAGTATCCTTGTTGCGGCGGTGAAAAAGGTGTGCAGAAGATACAGCGGAAAGGAATATTTGCATATATAAAGGAGAGAGGAGGAGATCGGCCGAAAATCGACGAAAAGGGAAATGAAACAGACCGATGAAAAAATCCCGAGCAGGGTAAACAGGTCGTCCGCAAGGAATTTGTCATAAAACGCCGTTTGAATAGCAAAAATCGTTGCGGCGGCGTGGAAGATAACTATGCCTATTCTCAAAAGAGGATGAATTTTCCGAACATTCAGGGTGTTGAGGCATGTGCCGATTCCGAAGGCCAGAACGCAGTTAAAGGAGGAATCGAGAAAGCCTGTATTTACCCCGAAAAACTTGAAAAGCAAAAATGCGGAGTAAAGAAGAGCGGTTATGGCGATATTTGAAAGAAATTTTGAAAGAAGGGCATATATTACGAACAGCCAGAACAGGGCGAAAATAAACCAATATTGCGCAACCGGACTATACCATATTTTCAGTATATCCGAGAGACTGTTTTCGTTGTTGACCCCGGGGGTGAGACTGTTGACGGCTATATACGCGGCCGAAAAGAAAAGGTAGGGAATGCCGAGATTTAAAAGCTTTGAAAGAATAAAGCCCATGCGGCTTCCGGCGCTGCTTGTGCCTCCGGTAATGCTGTAAACATATCCCGAAAGGAACATGAAAAGATCGATGTGGAAGGACCATATAAATTTTTCGGTCAAAGGTAAAATGCCCGGAACGGTTATTCCCGATGTTCTTATGCCGATTATTATGTGTCCGAAAATAACCAAAAGGCAGGCATAGCCCTTGAGCATATCGGTAAGCTTGTCTCTTTCCACAAATTCATCTCCCTATGCATGTTTTATCCGCTTCTTATGTTACTTTTCTTTTGCTTTTGTTTTGTTCTGCGCCTGCCGCCGTTTAAAAAGCCGCCGACCCCGCCGATTTAAACGGACGGAGAAAAAATATTCTCAAAATGATTTTATCACAAAAAAACCTCCTTGTCTATAATCTTGTCTGTAATGTAAGCCGTCAAAATAAAAACTTGACAAAACTGTCGATTTAGTGTATATTTATAGAGATGATACGGGTAAACTTGTCGAAAGGCAAGGACACAAAGTCATTGTGCCTAAGGTTTAAGCCGACGGGATTTTTAAAAACGCGTTTTTTCGGCCGTTTTTATATGCCGACCGAAACCATGCGAGCCCCGACGCCTCAATTTTAAACTATGGTTGACAGACTGCAATTGATACAAGCCTCAGATTTGTATTTGTTGCAGTCTTTTTTATTTGTTTTTTCGGAGGTGAGAGGGAAAATGAAAAAGGATTATTACCGATCCGTCGATCTCTTAAAAATCATCTGCTCGGTTATGATTGTTTGTATACACACCTCCCCTCTTGCTTCCTACGACGGAAGGGTTAATTCCTTTTTTGTAAATTGTATCTGCCGCGTGGCCGTGCCCTTTTTCTTTATTTCCTCCGGGTTTCTGCTTTTTAAAAGGGCGGGAGTAAGTCCCGTAAACGGCAGCACGGTAAAGAACTACCTGAAGCGGATATTGGTGCTTTATCTTTTTTGGTCGGCAGTGTATTTTCCGATTACTGCGGTGGAGATGTACCGGTGTCATGACCCTAAAGCCGCAGGACTGATTTTTTTAAACTGGCTGAAAAACATGATATTTACTGCCGGGTACGGATTCCTCTGGTATCTCCCCGCCACGATTGTTGCGGTGGCCGTTGTGGGGTTTTTGCTCAAAAAAGGCGTGTCGGTCAACAAAATAATCGCCGCAGGCCTTGTACTTTTTCTCATCGGCCTTTGCGGGCAGACGTATTACGGTCTTGTTAAGGAAATACCCTTTCCCGAAACGGTCAAAGGCTTTTTCAGCGGATTTTACGACATCATCGGAACGACCCGCAACGGCATTTTCGAGGGAATTGTCTTTATTGCCCTTGGCGCCGGGCTTTCACAAAAAGAGAATTACGGAAAAATCACAAGCTCCTTCTTAATGCTTGTTCTTTCCTTCGGGCTGCTGAGCGGTGAATTTGCCGTGGTTTCGAAAATGGGGTGGAGACTGGAATACGACATGTATTTTTTCCTTATTCCCTGTGCATATTTTCTGCTTAAATGTGCCCTTTGCATCGAGGACAGGTTTAAGGTTTTGGACGGCGTTAAGTGGGCGGGCCTTCTCCGCCCGTACAGCTCACTCATATATTTCACCCACATGATTTTTGTCGACGGATACTGTTTTTTAACTCCCTATAAATACACAAACTCGCTTATTATGTTTGCAATCGGCATTGTCCCGACGATCCTTCTTTCCTCCGTTATAATACTTGTTTCAAAAACAAAGCCCTTCGCTTTTGTTAAAAAGCTGTATTAATGAAAACGGCGCAGGTCTGAAAACCATTCGACAAAACCCCTTTTAAACAGTTCACCCCATTCCGTTCAAAAGAAGGCGCGATGTATGAGTACCCATTCTAAAAAAATAAAATTCAATCTCATATCGGTGGTGCTTTGCCAGATCGTGACCATCGGAATAGGATTTATTCTTCCGAGAATATATATCGAAAATTTCGGCTCGTCGGTCAACGGTGTGCTTTCGACCATAAAGCAGATATTCACATACCTTTGTCTCCTTGAAGCGGGCGTGGGACTTGCGACAGCACAGGCTCTTTTCGGTCCTGTCGCAAAAAACGACCGCGGACGCATAAATGCCGTTCTGGCGGCCACAAGGCGGTATTATAACAACATCGGATTTATATACGGCGGCGCAGTCACCGTTTTTGCCCTGCTTTACGGCTTTGTTATAGATACGGGCATGCCCGCCTTTACCGTTATCGGGCTGATACTTTTAAACGGCATACCCTCCCTTGTCACCTTTTTTATCGAGGGTAAATACTGCATTATGCTTGAAACAGACGGGCTGCAGTATGTCATAACAAATTCTCAGATATTTTTACAGATAACCAGCGGTCTTTTGAAGGCGGCGGTACTGCTTCTTACCAACAACCTGATACTTATGCAGGCCTCATATTGCCTTGTCGTGGTGGCTCAGCTTATTTATATCACCCTTTACGCCAAAAGGCATTATAAATGGCTCGATTTTAAGGCAAAACCCGATTTTAAGGCTATTTCCCAAAAGAACTCGGTGCTTGTTCATCAGATCTCGGGAATGGTGTTTAACAACACCGACATTATCCTGCTTTCCTTTCTAAGCAGCTTTAACACGGTCAGCATCTATTATATATATAATCTCTTTTTCGCCCAGGTGGAGGTATTTATAAACGGTCTTGTCAAGGGCTTCAACTTTGCACTCGGCCAGCTCTTTTCGGTGGACAAAGAGACCTTTTTGAAAAAATTTCGCATCTACGAGACGGTTTATGTGGCGGCAAATTTCATTGTTTATACAGCCATGTGTCTTTTCCTGCTGCCGATTATTCAGATTTACACGGGCGGCATAAACGACGCCGATTATATAAACCCTCTGCTCGTTTTGCTTTTTGTTGTTGCAAAGCTTTTTTCCTGTGCCAAAACCCCTTTAAGCCAGGTCATCGAATATTCCGGGACATTTGACAAAACAAGATGGCATGCCGTTACCGAAATGGCAATAAATCTGACGCTAACCGTTTTCGGAATAATCAAATGGGGAATTTGCGGAGCGCTTTTCGGAACGGTGGCCGCAATAATTTTCAGAAACATCGCAACAACCTGCTTTGTCAACCGCAGGATTCTCGGAAAAAGTCCGATTAAAAGCTTTGTTCTTACCGCTGTAAACGGCCTTGTCTTTGCGCTGATATATTTCTTTTTCGGAACAACAAAATTTTGCGACTTGAAATTTTTGCAGCTGTGTTATCACGGAGTTTTAAATATGCTTTGGATAATTCCGGTTTATGCGGCGGCTAATTTTGCCGTAAGACCCGAGGTCTTTAAACTGTTGACAAAAAAGCTTAGGGAGAGGCTGAAAAAATGAAGGAAATCATAAAAAAAGATTTGTACCGTGTGTACGGAGAGAAGGGAGAAGGCCTTTTGCACAGACTTTTCCGTTCCCCCGAGCTTAAATTTCTCGTTTGCTTTCGAAAGGCGCAAAACAGTAAAAATCCCTTAAAGCTGCTTGCCCTTCGACGCCGTTCGATAAAAACCGGCATACAGATTCCTCCGCGCACAAATATAGGAGAGGGTTTTTATATCGGCCATTTCGGACGGCTGATAATAAGTCCCGATGCGGTTATCGGCAAAAATGTCAATGTGGCCACCGGAGTGACCATCGGCCGTGAAAACAGGGGAAAAAGAGAGGGCTCGCCCACAATCGGAGACTGCGTGTGGATCGGTACAAACGCTGTGGTGGTCGGGAAGATTACCATAGGCAACGATGTGCTTATCGCTCCCGGCGCATTCGTCAATTTCGATGTGCCGTCCCACAGTATTGCTGCGGGAAACCCCGCAAGGGTTATTTCAAGGGAAAGCGCCACAGAGAAATACATCGAAAACAAGATTTAGCTTAAAAACAGCTTTGGCCGAAAGACCGAAGCAACGCGAGGAAGAGGATTTGATGATTAGAGGTATGATAAAAATTGAGTATTCCGAAGGTTATTAACTACTGCTGGTTCGGAAAGGAAGAGCTTCCCGACCTTGCAAAAAAATGCATTGCATCGTGGGAAAAGCACTGTCCCGATTATGAGATAAAAAGATGGGATGAAACAAATGTCGGGCAAATAGACAATCTTTATGCGCGGCAGGCATTTGAAGCAAAAAAATGGGCCTTTGTAAGCGATTATTTCAGGCTTAAAATAATATACGAGCAGGGCGGCATATATCTCGACACCGATGTTGAGCTGATAAAAAGCCTTGACCCCCTTACCGACCGATACGACGGCTTTTTCGGATATGAAAAGGGGGAGGGTCTCGTTGCCACGGGACTGGGCTTCGGTGCCGAAAAAGGCAATAAATTTGTCAAGGCAATGCTCGACGAGTATGACGGCATCTCCTTTCTTTCAGAAAGCGGAGAGCCCGACACCACCCCTTGCCCAAAGCGCAATACAAAGGCGCTGCTGAGTCTCGGGCTTGACACGGCAAAAAGAAATCAGGTCATAGATAATGTGTGTTTTTTAAGCGAGGATGTCCTTTGCCCGATAAATTTCTATACCGGAAAAAAGCGCATTACAAAGCACACGGTCTCAATACATCACTACGGCGCGTCATGGTGCTCTGAGGTTACGAGAAGGACGCTGAGACTGAAGCGAATCATCGGGATAAGGGCATATTGTTTTCTTTACGGAAAATTTCTTTATAAATCTGACAGGTGGGAATGGTAATGAAATTTTTGGAGGCAGAAAAGGTAGACGAAAAAACTGCCGAGAGACTTGAAAAGCTTATAGAAAAGTCATATTATTCTTATTGGAAGAAGAAAAGAATCTTTGATGTTGTTGTAACACTTATTTTACTTATATTTTTGATAATCCCCATTCTTATTACCGCCCTTGTTGTGTTTATCGACGACCCTAACGGCAGCCCGTTCTACAAGCAGGTGAGAATAGGCCGTCACGGAAAGCCCTTTAATATGTATAAATTCCGTTCGATGTATGTGGACGCCGAAAAGCGCAAAAAGGAGCTCATGGAAAGCAACGAAATGGACGGACCGGTTTTTAAAATGAAAAACGACCCCCGCATAACAAGGGTGGGACGGTTTCTCCGAAAATATTCCATTGACGAAATACCTCAGCTTTTTAATGTGCTTGTCGGGAACATGAGTATAGTAGGGCCGAGACCCGCATTGCCCGACGAGGTGGAAAAGTACACCGATTATAACAAATTGAGGCTTGTTGTAACGCCGGGCATAACCTGCACATGGCAGATAATGCCCGATAAAAACGATATACCCTACGAAAAATGGCTGGAAATGGATCTTGAATACATAGAAACCAGAACCACTCTCAAAGACATTAAAATCATATTAAAAACGCCCTTTGCAATGCTCAGGGCAAACGGCAGATAGGGAGTTTTAATGAAAATAGCAATGATAGGGCACAAGGCAATTCCCTCCACCCGCGGAGGAATTGAAACGGTGCTGACAAATATCTGTCCCCTGATAGCGGCACGGGGCAACGAGGTTGTTTGCTATAACCGCACGGCCGACCGTCCCGAAAAAGAATATGAAAGGGACATTGTTAACGGGGAATATAAGGGGGTTAAGCTTAAAAAAGCGAGAACCCTGAAAATAAAAGGCATATCGGCCATGCTTGCCTCATTTTCGGCGGCGCTTGCCTGCAGCTTTACAAAATGCGAAATTGTGCATTTCCACGCCGAGGGGCCTTCGGCTGCAATGGTTATCCCCAAGCTTTTCGGAAAGAAATGCGTGGCCACCGTCCACGGACTTGACTGGCAGAGAGAAAAATGGGGCAGCGGCTTTGCATCGAAATATATAAAGCACGGAGAAAGAACCCTTGTTAAACACGCCGACGCGGTTATAGTGCTTTCACAAAGCGCACAGCAATATTTTAAGCAGACCTACGGACGCAAAACGGTTATCATTCCAAACGGCATAAGCCGCCCGAAACTCCTTTCAGACGACATTATAAAAGAAAAATACGGCCTTTTTAAAGAGTCCTACATTTGCATGGTGGCAAGGCTGACAAAGGAAAAGGGCGCCCACTATCTTATCGAAGCCTATAAGCGGCTTGACACCGACAAAAAGCTTGTAATATGCGGAGATACAAGCGATACCGACGAGTATGTCGCCGAGCTTAAAAAACTGGCGGGGGACAACAAAAACATTATTTTCACTGGATTTATCTCGGGAGATACCCTCGGGCAGATATATTCAAACAGCTATGCGGTATGTCTTCCCTCCGACCTTGAGGGAATGTCCATAAGCCTTTTGGAGGCGCTTTCCTATTCAAATGCCGTGCTGTGCTCGGATATTCCCGAGAATACAAGCGTTTGCGGAGATGCGGCGCTGACATTTAAAAAGGGAAATGTTGACGATTTGACACAAAAGCTCGATTTCTTGCTTAAAAACCCGCAGGAGGCAAAAATGCTCAGGGAAATTTCGGCCGAATATGTTTTAAGCCGTTTTTCGTGGGAGCAAACCGCGAAAAAGACAGCAGAGCTTTACGAAGAAATACTAAAAGACAAAAAAGGGGGAAACGACCGATGCAGGACAAAAACGGAATGTGGGCGCAGATAACCGCCAGGCTTAAGGAAAGCCTTTCGGACGGCGACTTTTATGCCTTTGAACAGACCTTTTGGCTCGTGAAGGCGCAGGGAAATACCTTTGTGTTCGGATATAATGACAAGTATGTTTACAGAGATTTTACAGGCAGGAACCTTAACGCCCTCAGAGCCGCACTCAGCGGATTTTCCGATCGGCTTCCCGATATAAAATTCAAATACGACAAAAAGGGAAGACCGTTCTTTGCCGGGTCCTTTTCCGATGTCGGTTTTAAGGGCGGTTGGCAAAACAGCATGCAAAGCGACGCCCCGAACGGCCTGCCGAGCCAAAACGGCGGATTGCAGGGCGGTCGTGAGCCATGCGGAATGCCGTTTTCCGAGCAAAAGGAGCGGCAAGACGGAGAACAGGGCAAAGCGGCCTGCGAGCAGGAAAAAAAGGTGCAGGGCTTCCGGGACGAGTCGGTTGAAAAAGCCGAAAAGCCCGCGTTTGACGAAACGGATTTTAAGAGCGGCGCCAAAAGGCAAAAAAAGAACTATAAAAAGGGCTTTAAAAACATCTTTGCATCATTTGTGTGTCTGGTTCTTGCCCTTGTGCTGGCGGTGGTTGGGGTAAACTATATCGCCAACCGCAGTTTTAAGGAAAATTTCTATTCCCTGAGTCTTCGCAACACCTACGATAACTTCAGAATAATTCAGCTTTCCGACCTGCACAACACGAGCTTCGGAAAGAGCAATGACAAGCTTTTAAGCAGAATAGAGAAGCTTCGCCCCGATATTATCGTGCTTACCGGCGACTGCCTCGATTCCGACGGAGACATAAACGAGATAACCGTGCTTTGCAAAGCCCTTGCCGATATTGCGCCCACCTATTACATCTACGGAAACAACGAGTGGAAAAGAGCCTTTGATTTCGGCTCGACCCTCAACGACATCGACGGATTTTTAAATTCCGACGATTCAAACCGTGATCCCGAAAGGCTTTATGCCGCCGACAACGGTCTTAAAAAGACCATTGAAGCAACCGGCGTAAAGGTGCTTTTCAACAGCTCGGACATAATAGAGATCGGCTCAAACAGGGTCAAGATATTCGGTACCCTAACCTCCAATCCTTCGGCGTTTTGGCCCTATGCGGGGAATGAATTTTATAAATTCATAAGCGAGGACGACAACTGTGTGAGACTGCTTTTGTGCCACGAGCCTCTGCTTTTTGAAACCCTTTATGAGGAATATTGGGGCGATCTTGTGCTTTGCGGAGATACCCACGGGGGAGTGGTAAGACTTCCTTCCTTCGGGGCGGTGTATTCGAGAAACTTCGGCTTTTTACCCGAAAGAAACAACCATTTAATTTACGGGAAATATAAGGCCGGAAATTCCGATGTGATAGTAAGCTCGGGACTTACGAACAAGGGCGTTCCGAGAATTTTCAATCAACCCGAGCTTGTTGTGGTTGATGCAAATAAATATTGACGGGGGTGTGAAAAAATGATTTCTCAGATCCTAAAGGTCGCGGCTGTTGCCGTTCCGGCGGTCATACTTGTGTTTTCGGTCATCGGCATTTTAAAAAAGTCGAGGAACCAAACAAAAAGTCAGACAAAGGCTCAGTTTAAAAAGATAAGGATTTTCAGATTCACGGCGCTTATTTTTGCGCTTGTATGCTGCTTTGTTTTTACCCTCGGCTCCTATTTTGATACCGAGAAGCAGGCAAGTGCGGTTATCAGCCTTAACTATTCCGAGGCCTCCCTCGGGCAAAACGCAAACGGCACAAGATACAACATGTCGGAAATAATATGTGACGAGGTTATCGAAAGAATGGCCGAGAAGGGCGGAATAGACGATATATCGGTGTCTGATCTTAAAAGCTGCTTTGCCGTATCGCCGCTGACCCAGGGCAATTCATATTCCAAGGACGGCTATCATATTTCCACCGAATTTGAGGTTGTTTACAAGGCCGACAAGAAAACTCAAAAATACGATTCCGAGACACTTGTTCAGCTGCTTTGCAACTCCTATCGCGACTATTATTTCGACAAATATGTAAACGATTTTCAGATCCAGCTTGAAACCCTGGCCGACGAAACCAAAAATCTCGATTATATCGACGCCGCCGACCTTTTGGGTAAAAAGGCCAACAAGATATTGAACTACCTTTACGGTCTCCAGCAAAAGAATTCCTCGTTCATTTCCGACAACGGGGCGACCTTTGCCTCGGTGGCCGCCAAGGTAGACACCTTAAACGCGGCTCAGATAAACGATATGCTTTACTCCTATATACTGCAAAACGGAATTTCAGACGACGCAAGCCGTCTGCTCAACCGTTTTACACACATCAACAAACAATCGGATTTTGAAAAACAAAAATTGTCTCAATCCTACGACATAACAAACTCGGCCATCGCAAAATACGATAAGGACATGGCGAGAATCGTGCTTGTGCCCACATGGGACAACGAGGGTCAGTATTATATGGGACGCACAAAGATAGGGATAGACACTCTGTCGGTGCAGTCGGTGGCTTACAGCAACAGTTTGGCCTCGGTGGAAAAGGGAATTAAGGACAATCAGCTTAAAATTACCAAGTTTTCAGAGGCGGCGGGCAACAGCGAGCAAAACCGCACATATGTCAGAGAGCTTATTTCAAGCACCGAGCAAAGCCTTGAAAAGCTGGCCGAGGAGGCTCGTCTTATCGGTCAGGAATATTACACCAACCAGATGAATCAGTGCATTTCCGCAGTGGTTTATCCCGCCACCGTGTTCTCAAAAGCCAAGAATCTTTTGGCGGTGTTTGTTTTTGCTTATATCGCTTTTGCGGCGAAAAAATTCTGTAACGATTTCGGCGATAAAACGGAAGAACAAAACCGAGCCTGAAAACGGACATGATTTCGGCCCGGGCTTATCAAACAGATATAAGTAAACAACCGATTTTTAAATAACCCGCCTTTGCGGAGTTATCATTTGTCGGATGCCTTCCCCGTAAATGTCGGGAGGGAGCCGACAGGCAGAACGGAGACATATATGGAAGAGAAAAAAGTATTTAAATATATAAAACGGCTCATTCCCTATGTATTGATCATTTCGCTGGCTCTTTCGCTTTTCATAAATTTTTCGCTGAAAAAACAGCGGAATTATGTGGCGTCGGCGGTTATCAACTACAATTTCGAGTCGGCCGAGAAGGGCAAGACCCCTGCCGACACCGATCTTGATGTTGGGGAGATAAAATCCTCGGCCATAATGAGCAAGGTCATAGAAAAGCTTTCACTTCCGGACGGATATTCGCCCGACAAGCTTTCTTCACGAGTCACCATAACCGAGGTGCCCGACCCAGACAAGGAGGAGCAAAAGGCTGCCAAGCTCAAGGAAGGCGAGGAATACACCTATGTTCCCACAAAGTATATTGTGGAGTTTGCGGCCACAAACAGCGAGGGCAAAAGGTTCGCCCAAACCCTGCTCGACGAAATTCTCGATACCTATTTTTCGGTGTTCGGAGAAAAATATATAAATGTCGATCACATCAGCAACAACATTGTCAAGCTGTACGACAACGACTATGATTATCTCACCATGGCCGAGCAGATCGACAACACCATCGAAAACACCGTTAACGCTCTTTACCAGAGAGACAGCGCATATCCCTACTATCGCTCCACCGAAACGGGCACATCCTTCGGCGACCTTATCGACGAGTTTAATTTTATCAGAACGGTCAGTCTCAAGGATATGTTCTCGAAAATATACAGGTATCAGATAACCAAAAGCAAAAGCCTTTTAAATGCCGATTACAACACCCGAATCGACAATAACGCCATAAACGGCTCTAACGAGCGGGAAATGTTTGATGACATAGAAGAGGTCATCGACGCCTATGTTTTCAAAATGAGAGAATCGGGAAACACCGACATAACCTCGGAATACATTTTAAATGAGGTTCACAACAAGGACATTACCGACGGCGAGGGCAATGTCATTACCAAAAGCGATCAGACGGTCACATACGACGAGCTTATATACGCCTGGCGGGATCATGATTTAAACGATGCGCTGGCGATTATCGATACCGCTTATTGCCGATATGTGCTTGATACATTCAATACCTGCACGGGCGCCTGCGGAGGAAGCTGCGGCGGATCGGACAAAACCTGCGCCCAGCTTTCAAATTCCGACTATGCTGCCGAGGAGCAAAGCGTTAAAGAAACCCTGAGGGACATTGTCGACAAGCTGACCGTCCTTTATGACAAAACGGTAAGCACCAACAGCGAATACAACGAATATCTCGGCTGCAAGAACATTTCCATTCTGTCCACCGCCTCCACCACCGAAAGCATTAACGTTACCCTTTACAGCGTTATTGCATTTTTCTTCATAGTGGTGGTGTGCTGCGGAGGACTGATACTCATCGGCAGGATGAACGATATAGTTGTCGCCAACTTCTACACCGACAAGAAAACCGGCTTCTTCAATCGGGCGTATTTTGATAAATACCTCCAAAAGAAGAGCCGTACCATTCTCGACGACGGCACGGTTATGATCTCGGTTTCCATAACCAATCAGAGAGATATAAACAAGAAACACGGAAGAAAAGCGGGAGACGAGGTCATCGGTCTTTTTGCAAACGATATAAAGACCGTTCTTTCGAAATCCAAGGCAATGCTCGTTTACAACGAAAACTCCCACTTTGTCGCCGTGCTTGAAAAGAGCGATTCCATAACCGCCGAGGATATGATAAAGAACCTCGAGGTTTCTCTCGAAAACCGCGAAACCTGCGAGAACATCGAAATAAGGTATAAGGCGGGCGTTGCCGAAACCTTCAGAGAGAGAATCAAGTCGCCCCGAGCCCTTTTGGTAGAGGCTATTAAAAACAGCAGGGAATACGACATTAAGCCGAGAAACGACTGAACGGAGCAGACCGAAAAAAGCACTGCGAAGCAATGAAATCAGCAGGACCGACGGTGTTTAAAAAGCGGCACACAGCTGCAGACCCGACAAAAGCGGCGGCACGGCAAAAACAAACATCGGATTTAACCGAAGGAGGTGGCGATATGGTAACGACGGCAAGGGAAGCGGTTGTAAAGATATATTTTACGGCTCTTATGTTTTTGATGTACTTTTTCCTTAACGAAACCGCCTATATAGGCGGAAGAGGTATAACATACCGCCACCTTTTCGCACTTGCAATAATTTTTTCGGCCTTTATATATTTCCTTGTGAAGCCCGATGTTTCGCGGGCGGCGACCTCGCTTAAATCGGCTCTTGTTTTTGCCGTGCCGCTGCTTGTGGTGGTGGTGGCGTCGTCTCTTGTTTGGATAATTGATAAAAGCGATATTTCCACCATTATGAGAGGTCTGTCGGGCTGTATCCTTTATACGAACTGGCTGTCCTGCGCCCTTGCGGCGGGAGCGATACTGATGGTTTTCGGAAAGGACGGTATATGGTATAACCTTGCCGCCATTTTAGCCTCAAATCTGTTTGTGATTTTAAACACAATCGTGTCCGACGGAGTGGGCAAATTCTTTAAGGAATTTTTCGAGCTGATAGTAAGCTTTGCCGGAACAACGGGAGAGACCATCGTTAAGGCCGAAATTCACGAGCTGGCATTTTGCCTCGGCGCATATATAATTTATATGCTTTACAGGCCTGTAAAAAAGCCGTGGTTTATTACGCTTTTTGCACTGTCCTGCTTCTGCTTTTTGGCCGCACTTAAAAGAATTGCCGTTTTCGCAATGGTTATTGTGGCGGTCATAAGGATCATAATATGGCTGTTTTCAAAGATTTCCCAAAGAGCCGAGAAGCGGTGTATTAACATAATAATGATCGTCTTTGCAGTGCTGCTGGTGGCTTATATATGGGTTATAAAGGCCGGAGTTTTCACCCTTATGGAAAAGGGAGGAATAGATACCAACGGCCGTGCCTATATATATTCTCATGTCAACAATTACTACAGCTTTTCTCCGCTTTTTGTGGGCAACGGCATAGGCTTTCTCACCTACCAGCTCAACGAGGTGGTGTCCCTCGGTGTTTCGGCGGTACACAACGACTTTTTGCAGTTCTTTATTGATCTGGGATTTTTCGGATATATACTGTGGCTTCTTTCCATAACCGTTTTAAGAACCGGTTATTTCGGCCGGGGCGGGGATAACGATACCGCCGCCGTGACCGCCCTGCTCACCGTCTATCTCATAATCGTGTCAAGTACCGACAATACCATCAACTATCCCTTGCTTACAACGGTAATGGGAGTGATTATAATGGGCAACGGCTATGAGCGAAGGGTGACTGCCCAGGAGCAGCGGTTTGAGTCCCGACCGCTTTTTGCTTAAAACTTTCTGCGAGGTAAAAAAGATATGAAAATTCTTATGGTCAATAAATTCTTATATCCCCGCGGCGGAGCCGAAAGCTATATGTTCGGTGTCGGAGAGCAGCTTGAAAAAACGGGGCACGAGGTTGAATACTTCGGCATGTTCGACGAGAAAAACATCGCCCGAAATAAGGACGGTCTTTACACTCGAAACATGGACTTTCACACCTCCTCAATAAAAAGGCTTCTTTATCCCTTTAAAATAATATATTCTCTCGAAGCGAAAAAGAAGATAGGCAAGATCATCGACAGGATGAAGCCTGATGTTATTCACCTTAACAACATTAATTTTCAGCTTACCCCTTCGATAATCGACGCGGCAAAAAAACGGGGCGTTCCGGTTGTGTGGACGCTGCACGACTATCAGCTTATCTGCCCCAACCATCTGCTTTATAACGAGCAAAAGGGCGGGATTTGCGAAAAATGCGTCGGCAAAGGAAAGGCAAGCTGTATTAGGAATAAGTGCATACACGGCTCGGCGGCCAAAAGTATTATCGGAGCGGCCGAATGGCTTTTTTACAGGATAAAAAAGACCTATAAAAAGGTGGATGTCTTTATCTCTCCCGGCAATTTTCATTATTCAAAGCTGTGTGCCGACGGACCGGGGCTTTTTGAAGGCAAAACCGAGGTCGTGCGCAACTATGTCACCGAAAGAAGACTTCCCGAAAATGCCGAAAGCAACTTTGATTTTCCATATGTTGTTTTCGCTGGGAGGCTGAGCAAGGAAAAGGGAACCGACATTCTCGCAAAAACCGCAAAGCTGCTGCCCGATGTCAAATTTGTCGTTATGGGCGACGGCCCCGAAAGAGCCGCCTTCGACAACATCGAAAATGTCGTTGCAACGGGCTTTGTCAGCGGTGCGAAGCTTGACGAAAACATCGCCTTTGCAAAGGCCCTGCTGCTGCCGTCGGTCTGTTTTGAAAACTGCCCGATGTCCATTCTCGAGGCTGAAATGTTCTCGGTGCCCTGTGTTACCATGAATATGGGAGGCATGGCCGAGCTTGTGGAGGACGGAAGGACGGGACTGCTTTCAGGAGGGGTCGACGCCGAAAGCTTTGCTGCGGCGGTAAGGGATATTTTGTCCGATGAAAAACGCCTTGAAGCCATGAGAGAAAACTGCAAAAAGAAGTCGGAACAGAATCTGACCCTTGATACCTACTGCAAAAGGCTTTTGGAAATTTACAAGGCGGCGGGGGAAAAGCAATGCCGAAAATAAGCGTGATAGTGCCCGTCTATCGGGTGGAAAAATATCTCGGGCGCTGTGTAAATTCGCTGCTTGGCCAGACCCTTTCCGATATTGAAATAATTCTTGTGGACGACGGCTCTCCCGACGGCTGCCCCGCCCTTTGCGACGAGTTCGCAAAAAAGGACGGTCGCATAAAGGTTCTGCATAAAGAGAACGAGGGACTCGGCCTTGCCAGAAATTCGGGAATGAGCCTTGCGGCCGGCGAATATATCGCCTTTGTTGATTCCGACGACTATGTAAAGAGCGAAATGTATCGCACCCTTTACGAGGCGGCGCAGAGGGAAAATGCCGACATCGCCATGTGCGGGCTGTGCTGTATCGGCGGAATAATGAGCGCAAAGGAAAACGATGTTCAGAACATAAACTGCTTTGACGGGTATACCGTTTTCGACGGCAAGGAAGGCATAGACCGCCTTATGCTCGACATTTCGGGCGCTCTTCCGAAGGAAGACCAGGACAGCAGATACGGCTTCAGCAGCGTTAAAAACATCTACCGCAAAGAAGTGCTTGAAAAGAACAAAATAAGATTTCTTTCGGAAAAAGAGGTTATGAGCGAGGATGTTTTTTTCCTGCTTGATTTTCTCGACAAATGCGAGTGTGCCGTGGGTGTGCCGGGAGCCTTTTACTGCTATTGCCGAAACGGCGAGTCGCTGTCAAAAAGCTATCGGAGCGACCGCTTTGAAAAGTGCAGGCTTATTATCGACGGTATAAACGGGGTGCTTTCAAAGCGAATGGACGAGAGCGTTTATAAAATATACACCGACCGATTGTTCCAGGCCTATGCCAGGGCAGCCTGTATGCAGGAAATTCAGTTTGCGCCGTCAAACGGCATTGACAAAAAGGAGCTTGACAGGCGCCTTAAAGCCATATGCAATTCAAGCCGGCTTAAAACCACCCTTAAAAATTATCCGTGGTACAAGCTGCCCTTTACCCAGGCGGCCTTTGCCTTTACAATGAGGTTTTCCCTTGTCGGGCTTCAAAAGCTTCTTGTTAAAATGAAAGGCAAAAGAGGATAATTTTTACGGGGCGGGCACCGCGGCAGGCATTGAGACGGATCCCGTTAAAATTTCCGCGGTAATGCCCAAGGTAAGGAAAACCGTGCAATTTCGTAAAAACCGAGAAATGGAGAAAGATATGTACTTTTCTGTGATAGTCCCCGTATACGGCGTCGAGCGGTATATAAACGAGTGCGTCGACAGCATTCTTTCGGAGGATTTTGACGACCTTGAGCTTATACTTGTGGACGACGGCTCAAAGGACAACTGCCCCGCCATATGCGATAAATACGCCGAGCGGGACGGCCGGGTAAGGGTTATACACAAGAAAAACGGAGGCCTTGTGTCGGCGCGGCAGGAGGGACTTCTTTCTGCAAAGGGGAAATACATAATAAATGTCGACGGAGACGACAGCATTGAGCCCGGTTATTTTAAAATGGCCTATGAGCTTTGTGAAAAATACAACCCCGACATTATATCCTTCGGAATAAATTACGATTACGGACAAAAAAAGGTTTTTGACCCCGAGCCTGTGGAAAAGGGTCTTTATACCGGCGACAGGTTAAAGCAGATACACGAAAAAATGCTGCTCACGAAGGATATGAAGCATATGCATTATTTTCTGTGGGCAAAGGTTTTTAAAAGACAGGCGATTTTCGAGTGTCAGCAAAGGGTCGACAAAAGAATTTCCATGGGAGAGGATGTGACCTGCCTTATCCCCGCGTATCTGAAGGCGGAGAGGGTCTATATATCGGACAAAACGGTGTATAACTGCCGCTGTCGAAACGAGTCCATGTCGAGAAGCTATAAGCAGAACCATTTTGACGACATAAGATTGGGTGCTTTAAGACTTGCCGAGGCAGGGAAAGAGGTATCCGCAGGGGAAGGCTTTGAAAGGGCGGTCGACCGATATGCAGCCTTTATGTTTTTTGTAATCTTCGCCTGCGGAGCAGAGCAGGGGGAAAAAAGTGTCTGTAAGTATGCAAAGGACATTTTCGACGGCTGCTTTTCCGCTGCGTTTGAAAGAGCCGAATTTTCGGAAACAACCATAAAGAGCAAATGGGCGGTTTCGCTGCTCAAAAAAAAGAAATTCAAGACCGCATATACCTTTTTAAGATTTTGCGGAAAACTTAAAGGAAAAGGATAAAGCAACAAAATGAAAAATCTCACACCCGATATTTCGGTGGTAATGGCCGTTTACAACGGCGAAAAATTTTTAAAGGAAACTCTCGACAGTATTCTTGCCCAGACCTTTGAGAATTTCGAGGTTATAATAATCGACGACGCTTCTACCGACGGCACGGCAGACATTCTCAAGGCCTACGGCGAAAATGACAGCCGTATAAGGATCTTAAAAAACCAAACCAACATGAGGCTTGCATGGTCGCTCAATCGCGCCATAGAGCTTGCAAGGGGCAAATACATCGTAAGAATGGACGCCGACGACATCTGCCTTAAAGACAGGCTAAAGAGGCAATTTGCCTTTATGGAAAGCCATCCGAAAATCGACATTTCCTTTTGCAAATTCTTTTCCCTCTGCGACGGGAAGATAATCCCCGGGGGTGTGAGCCGAAGGACCGACGCCGACAGCATAAAGGCCATGCTTTTGTTTTTCTGCCCCGTGCTTCATCCCGGCGTTACGGCAAAGGCGTCGGTTATGAAAAAATACCGCTACGACCCGAGCCACACCTGCTCGGAGGATATTGATCTTTGGATAAGAATGGTGTGCGACGGGGTGAATATTTCGTCAAGCGGAGATTATCTTATGATCTACCGCATCCACGAAGGCTCCGTAACCGCCAATTCTCTTGAAAGACAAAAGAACGAGGTTTTGCAAAGCGAAAAAATCTTTTACAAAAAAATGCTCGGCGGTATGCCGAAGGGGCAGGAGAACTTTTATATAAACGGAATTTATTTCAGAACCGATTTCAACAAACAAAAGCTTTACGCCTTTTATAAATACATTGCTGCCGAAAACCGCAAAAAAAGATCCTTTTCAAAGCAGAGCACGGTCGATGCTTTCACCGAGATTTTGGCCGAATACAACAGGGAGGAAGGCTTCGGCGTAAAGGAAATATTTTTTGTTTTGCGCTTCGGCGGGCTTAGAATGGTCCGTTCGCTTGTTCTCAAAAAGATTCGGGCAAAGAAGGATATAAAAGCGGCGCGCCGGGCGGCGGCCGAAAACGGCTTTGTGTTTAAGAAGAAAGAAAACGGTTTGCCGACATATTGTTTGGAGAAGAAATAAGATGAAAAGTAGTAATGTTTTAATCATTGCGGTGATTGCGGCGGCTTTTCTTGTGTTGCTGGGGCTGGGAACGCTTTTTATTCTGCGGGCTCTTAAACACTTCGGCGAAAAAAAGCCGACGAATTTTAAACCGCTGCTTAATGTGCAGAAAAAATACGATAAGATAAGGCGGGTGACAAGGATACCCTGCGGCGTAATTTATATTATGTCCTCGGATGATAAAAGCGCCCTTTCCCATAGGGGCGGTCACAGCCTTGCATATTCCCATCTTGAGGATACGGTGCTTGCATCCTTTGACGGGAGGGACGACGCTGTTTCAAGGATAAAGAACGGCGAGTTTTTGGTGCTTACGAGAATGAGCGAATCCCGTCTTGCGGCGGTTATCGGGCAGATAAAGCAGGAAACCCTGCTCTTTTCAAAAACCCACCCCGGCGAGCCGTCGCTGACGGTGAATTTCGGCGCCTACCTTATTCCGGCCGGAAATATCGATTTTGAGGAAACGGTGTCGAGAGCAAAGATCGCCTGCGACGAGGCAAAAAACTGCAAGCGGGATTATGTGGCTTGGGACTATAACCTCCAGACCGATTACGAAAACCGCGTGGCCGTTGAAAAGGACTTGCGGGGAGGGGTTGAAGGCAATAATTTCTTTTTGGAATTTCAGCCCGTAATCGACATATCCAGCGGCAACATTGTCGGAGGAGAGGTGCTTACAAGACTTAATGCCAATTCAAGGGTGCTTCTGCCGGACGATTTTATCGCGGCGGTCAAGGACAGGAACATGGACGCCGAATTCGACTTTTTTGTGTTTGAAAAGACATGCCGTTGGATTTCGACCCACAGGGAGGTCTGCAAGCGCATAAAATGTATTTCGGTCAATTTTTCGAGAATAACCCTTTCGGAGGAGGGCACCGGGCAAAAAATTCTTGAAATGCTTGAAAAATACGGCATTGAAAAGACCTTTGTGGCGGTAGAGCTACTTGAAAATATCGGAGAAAACAAGTATAATACAGAAAATATACAAAAAAATCTGGCACAGCTTAAAAATGCCGGCATAGCCATACTGCTGGATGATTTCGGAGACGGGTACAACTCCTTCGACGACCTTAAAAATTATTCGGTAGACGCCATAAAAATCAGCAAGGCCATTGTCGGGAATGTCTCCAGTCAGATAGGCCTGAGGGTCTTTAAAAGCATGATAAATGTGGCAAAAAACATGGGCGTGGTTATTATTTGCGAGGGTGCCGAGACCCTCGAGCAGATAGAAATTTTAAGAGACTGCGGAGTGGTTTTGGTACAGGGGTATTATTTCTACCATTCGGTCAGTCCCGATCAGTTTGAAAAGGCAATAATAAATAACAGAATAAGACAAGGAGATAATTGATTATGAAAGTAAGCTTATTCGGATATAACCGCAGGGAAACCGACGATTATTTTGACTATCTCACCAAAACCAATGCCGAGTTGTCTAAGCAGGTAGAGGAGCTTAAGCAAAAAACGGCCGAGATGGAAAAATCACTTTCCGAATACCGTGATCTCAACGGTGTAAACAAAAGGGAAATTGAGGTGCTTAACGAAAAGCTGACCGGATATGAGCTTACCGAGGACGATTATAAGCGTCGGGTGGACGAGCTTACCAGCCAGCTCAACGCAAAGGCGGATATGCCCGACACCGAAAAGCTCGGCATAATCTTTGCCGTTGCCTACCGGGACATAGAAAACAAAAACAAGGCGGTAAGCGAAAAGATAAGAGAATATGCCAACATGATGTTTAACCGAATGTCTAAATATCAGAATGAAGTGGCCGACATTGTTAATTCGGTCAACGAAATGCAGAAAAAGCAGAAGGAAGCGCTGACAAAGCTTTGCGGCGAGGCCGTTGAAAAGCTTGATATGCTGACTGCCGCTTCGGACCAGACCATAAGGGATATGCACAGGATCGAAACCAGCCGCGACGCCATTACGGGACAGATCGAAAACATGATAAGCGAAACCATCGACACCCAAAAGGCTCTTGATTCCCACACCGATTTTTAAGACCGCCATACGATTATTGCCTTTTAAAAAAACGGTTTTCACCATCGGAGAGAAATGAAAAAAAGGATATTGCTATGTCTGAAAAAACAGTTGCGCCCGAAATGCTTTTTGCTTTTTTGAAGTCTAAGATAAATAAAATTCGAACGACAGCCTTTTTGTCGGCGCTGCTTTGCGGAATTGCCGCCCATTTTTACCGAATGACCAACTGGCTTCCCAACTGGGATTCGCTCGTTTTTCGCAACGACCCTCAGCATATGGAGCCGTTGGGACGGTGGTTTTTATCCTTTACCTCAAGCTTAAACACCGGGTATGAGCTGCCTTGGTTAAACGGGATTTCGGCACTGCTTTTTGTAGCGCTGGCATCGGTTTTTGTGTGCGAAACACTTGATGTTAAAAAGCGGGCGTCGGCCGCCATGATAGGCGGAATAACCGCCACCTTCCCCACCGTCATATCCACCTTTACATATTGCTATGTGGCCGATGCTTACTGCCTGTCCTTCCTTCTTGTATGTATTGCGTGCTTTATTCTGACACACAAAAAGGGGACTTTGAGCATTGCTCTTGCGGTGGGGCTTATGACCCTTTCGCTGGGCATATATCAGGCCTATATTACGGTGGCCGTGGCGCTTCTTGTGTGTCTGCTTATTCTCGGCCTTGTTACAAAAGCAGACAGCCCGATGTACTCCCTCAAAAAGCTTGCAAAATATGCCCTGTGCGTTATCGGGTCGGTTTTGTGTTACTATCTTATCTGGCAGGCGATAATGGCCGTCGGTCACATATCGGCGTCGGATTATCAGGGCATTTCCAAAACCAAGGAGCTTGAAAGCCTTTCCTTCTCCTCGGCCGTGGGCTCATCACTTTATTTGTTTTATAAATTTTTTGTGGATTTTTCCTCCGGCATAAACTTCTATTCGATTGTGAATTTGGGTGTCTTTGCCGCGGTGGGGGCGGGATATATCTTTTTGGCGGTTAAAGAGGTCAGAGGATGGGCACTGCCGCTTTTGGCCGTATATGTTATATCGGTGCCCTTCGGATGCTCGGCTCTTTATTTTGCAAACAGCAATCTCGATTACCACACCCTTATGAAGATGAGCTTTTTCATATTGTATATATATTTGATAATGCTTTATGAAAAAACGGAATTTAAAGGGCAGGCCGCAAACACCGTTAAGAGCTGGGTGATAGTTGTTTTGTGCGCCGCTATTACATATTCAAACATCTGCACCGCAAATGTGGCCTACCACAAGCTTCAGATGGCCTTTGAAAAATCCTACGGAATACTGGTCAGAATATCCGACCGCATCGAGCTGCTCGACGGCTTTGACAGGGCAGAGAGAATATTGGTCATCGGCAGACTTGAAAATTCCGACGATTATTCCATCAATTTCCCGCCCGAGATAACCGGCACAACAAACGGCCTTATCGTGCGCCACGACGACGAGGTGGTGGGGCAGAGCGTAATGACATCGGCTCTTAACGATTACTGCGGCATGTCGCTTGATTTCGTTTCGGGAACCGAGGCGCAGGAGATCGAAAGCCGCCCGCAGATTTCGGCAATGCCCTGCTGGCCGAATGACGGCTCGGTCGCTTTAACGGAGGACAGGATTGTCGTTGTTAAACTGAGCGAGCCGGCAAACACCGTAACCGAAGCCGCGGCCGACGGTGCGGCCGGATAAACGCGGCTGAAATTATCATAGGCATTACGGCCGACGGCATGGCTTGTTTACAGGCCGTAAGCGTCGGGAAGGTGCAGTCGACAGTGTCCGTCGGTATTGTCGGTGCCGTTAAAGGCACAACCGAAAAGCGCCGCAAAATTTTAACCGAGAAACGGCAGTCCGACAGCGGAAAAGCAGCACGCCGAATTTGTCCGAATTTTCGCAAAGGCGGCGGTTGGACGAAGCAGGGGAAAGGGGAAAGCGCCAAGTGGACTTTGAACCGCACATTTATTTTTGCGCCGACGATTTCGGCCTGACCGAAAAAAGCTGCGGCCGCATTGAAGAAGGCGTCAAAAACGGTTGCTTAAACAAAATAAGCGTGCTTTCAAATGCTCCCGTTTCCGAATTAAAGCAAAAAACCGACAGGCTATCGGATGTAAGGCTGTGTATTCATCTTAATTTTGTTGAGGGGTGCTGTGTCGGACAAAAAGACGGGCTTTCGCTTTTAACCGACCGTGACGGGAATTTTAAACATTCCTTTGCGGGACTTTTAAGGCTGTCGATTTTTAAACGGAAAAAATTTGTTCGCCAAATAAAGCTCGAAGCAGCGGCGCAGATAGAAAAAATGCGCTCGGTGTTAGGTTTTGACGCACCGATTTTTTTGGACGGTCATCAGCACACCCATATGATACCCGCCGTTTTTTCCGCTCTTTGCGAGGCCATGGCCGAGCGGGGAATAAAGGCCGACTATATAAGGATCCCCTGCGAGCCGATCACACCTTTTTTAAAAACACCGTCTCTTTATTTTCGGTATCTTTCAAAAAATCTGATAAAACAAATCCTTCTCAATTTCTTCGGCCGTATAAATCGCAGAAGGTTCAAAACCACGGGAGCCGAAACGGCGGTCTTTTTCGGAATAATGTTTTCGGGGAATATGGACCACGGCACGGTAAAAAAGCTGCTGCCGAAATATGTCGACTACGCAAAAAACGCGGGCTCGACATCGAGGTGCTTTTTCACCCCGGTTTTGTGGACGCCGATGAGAAAAACGAAATTCCGAGCAACATAAGATTTAAGGATTTCTACCTTTCAAAGGGAAGAAAAAGCGAGTATGCGGCTGTTATGTCGCTTAAAAACAAATAAAATCGGTTACAGTAAAAAAGGAGCAACGGTGAAAACCAATGCTCCTTTTTCATTTTTAATTGCAGTTTTTGTTTTTTACAAGGCGTCTTTCGCGGCACGGCTCGATTACCGACGCTTACAGGTCGAAGGACCGCTTTATTCGTCGAGAAACTCGTCGATGATATACCTCGGGCGCGCCTGTACCTCCTCGTATATACGAGCAATATAGTGCCCGATTATTCCGAGGGTCAGCATTATTATGCTTCCGATAAAAAGCAGGAGGAAGATGACGGTGGTCATACCCTCAATGGCTCTGCCGACGAGCTTATCAACAAGGCTCCATATACCCACAATTATCGAAATGACAAAGACCAGCGCCCCGCACCAGGTAACCATTTGCATGGGGTGGGTGGTGAAGCTTGAAACGGAGGTCATGGCATACTTGAAAAGCTGCTTGGTCGACCACTTTGAGCGGCCGCCGATTCTTTCACCGACATCGTATGTCACCGAGGTACTTTTGTATCCCACCCAGGACGAAAGGGTGCGGAAGAACATTTTATGCTCGGGCATTTTTATCAACGTGTTGACAACCCTGCGGTCGATCAGCTTGAAATCCGAGGCGTTACGCATGTCCATCTTGGTTATTTTGGACATTATGTTGTAAAAGAAATTTGCAAAGGCACGGTGAAAAATGCCCTCCCGCCCGCGGCAGGCTTTTACCCCCTCAATAACCTCGAAGCCCTGTTGCCACAGCCGATACATCTCCGGAAGCTTTTCGGGCGGGTGCTGAAGATCGCAGTCCATAACGGCCGTGCAATCTCCCTTACATTGTTTAAGACCGGCAAAAATCGCCGCATCCTTTCCGAAGTTGCGGGTGAATTTTACACCCTTGATTCTGCCGTCCTTTTTATGCTCGCCGCAAATGAGCTGCCATGAGCGGTCTCTTGAGCCGTCGTCCACGAAAACAATTTCAAAGGCTATGTGCTCGTCGGTCAAAACTTTTTTTATTTCCGTTGCCGCTTCGACAACGATTTCTTCTTCATTATAAACGGGAATGACTATCGAAAGCATTATATCTCCGCCGTTTCATAAAAATATTGCAAATATACCAAAAGTAATTATATAACATTTTTCTTTGTTTTGCAACAAAAATACCCCGCAGCCCTGCATAAAAACGCAAAAATCGGAAAATCGCAGGATCAGCCGAAAATTTCGGAGACAAAGACAGGCGCAGTTGCGCAAAGCTTAAGGTCAAGGGCACCGACATCGGGTGTGCCGACGGCATTGCCGTAAAGCCGCCGCATTTTGTTTTTATCCTATAGACCGTAACCTTTCATTACGGTTCGTTTTATATTGATTTATTGTTTTTCTTGTAGTATAATTCTTGATATTCAGAACTCAAAACACGAGGCTTTTGCAAGCTGCGGGGGAGAATGTTCTATGGCAACGGTATTACTGATTATAATATATATCGCTTTTATCGGCTTGGGAATACCGGATTCGCTTTTCGGTACGGCATGGCCGGCAATATACTCCGACTTTGGACTTCCTATCTCGTTCGGCAGCTTTGTTACGGTCATAGTGTCCTGCGGAACTGTTATATCAAGTATCATCAGCTCTAAAATAATTGCTAAACTCGGAACCAACAAGGTTTCGGCATACAGCACGCTTCTGACGGCGATTGCCTTACTCGGCTATTCTTTTGCACCGAATTTATGGGTGATGTGCTTTTTGGCTGTTATACTCGGTATCGGTGCCGGCTCAATAGATGTTGCGCTGAACAACTATGTTGCTCTGCATTACTCCGCGACACATATGAGCTTTTTGCATTGCTTTTACGGTATAGGTGTATCTGTAAGCCCCTACATTTTATCTCTCGTTATTGCGGGACAATCCGGTTGGCGCGGCGGATACAGAATTACTTTTGCCATTCAGCTTGCCATAGCAGCGCTGTTGTTTATATCACTCCCGTTGTGGCAAAAGGCACATGGCTCTGAAAAAAACGCTTATGTAACAGGCCGTAATCGGTTATCGCTCGGTAGCATATTAAAAATTCCGGGCGTAAAAATGATGTGCGGACTTTTTATGGCCTCCTGCGCAATCGAGTGCACCTGCGGCGGATGGGGCAGTACATTTCTTGTGGAATACAAGCATTTGTCCCCGGAAAAGGCAGCCCGAATTATAATGATATATTATGTCGGGATGACTCTCGGACGGTTTTTGTCCGGTGTGTTGGCAACAAGGTTACACAGCTGGAAAATAATCAAGCTGGGGCAGATTGTATTAGGTGCAGCTCTGCTGCTTTTGGTCCTTCCGAGCAATGTATATCTGTGCGCTGCCGCAATGTTTTTAATCGGACTCGGAAACGGCCCGCTGTTCCCGAACTTTAACTATCTCACACCCGAAAACTTCGGCAGAGATGTTTCACAGTCGGTCATCGGAATTCAAATGGCATCGGCATATATCGGAATCATGCTTGCTCCTACACTTTGCGGATTGCTTGGTCAGTCGTTCGGTATGGTTATTTTCCCGTTTTACCTGATACTGTTTTATATTATCATGATACCGATGACGCTCCGCGTAAGAGCGGTTCTAAAGAAAAACACAGAACAGAGTTAATACCAAAAACAGTACCTTTACCTGCAAAACCCTGATTTTGCAATCATATTCTCATCACCTCCGAAAATAAAAAGCCGCCTGATTTTCGAATGAAAACCAAGCGGCTTATATATGTAGTTTATTCAATTGGTCGGATCGGAATTTACGGAATGCAAAGCAGTATTGTTAAGGTCGGAAATACCCGACGGCGGATCCTCCGCAAACCAATTTGTCGGTAGCCAATCACTTTTCCGATATCTTTTTAATTATCAGCTTTCATAAATGCATTCAGTCGTTCCAGTTCCTTTTCTGCGGTTTGTCTGCCGATTTCATAGCAGGCTTCCAGCTTGGCGGGGTCTTTTTCCGCCCGCTTGACCGGAAGGGGTGAATCGGGGCGGATGACGAAAAGCTCGCCGCGCTTTTCCTGCTCTGCAATCAGTTCCAACTCCGCATTGTACATCAGATGGCGATTCTCCAAAGCCTTTATGAGATTCGGGTATTTCCGGTATTTCATACGGATCAGCGGCAGCATCCGGTTTTTCTCTTTTCGGTAGCCCTGCGGCTGCGTCAGGATGACCACATTTTTGGTGTATCCGATGCCTTCAAAATAGGCAACGGGGATCGAGTCGGATACCCCGCCGTCAAGCAGTTTCAACCCGTCGATCTCTACAATTTGTGAAACCAACGGAAGTGAGGCTGATGCACGGATCCAATCAAAGCCGTGATCGTTCCGTCCGGTATATTCATGACAGACCGGCTTTCCGCTTTCAACATCCGTGCAGGTAATATAGAATGTGGTCGGATCTTTCTCAAAAGCATCAAAATCGAAAATGTCGAGCTTCAGAGGAACCTCACCGTAGCAGAAGTCCGTATTGAAAAGATTTCCCGTTTTTAAGAGAGACCCGATTCCGCAATAGCGTTTATCATGGCAGTATTTC
>CAKSPR010000014.1 GCA_934486455.1 uncultured Eubacteriales bacterium | reverse complement strand
TGTGACGCAAATAAAATAGTTGTAATCGGCGAAAAGACCGTTTCGAAAGAACTCATACCCAGCGTTGAAATGGTAAACAAAATATTACAGGAACTGAAAGAAGATCGTAAAAAAAACGGAGATGAACTTGAAATCGAAATACGAGATTAAATAACCCCCTTGGTTTTTATTTGAAAACCGCATTATTATGCTTGCAAAAGCGTATCTTGAAACCGTTGTGTTCAAAAACGATGCATTTGTCGGGCTGAAACCTACAGGGCCTGCCGATTCCAATGTCCGCTTCTATGAATTGGCATAAATGTTTTTTGCAAACCTCCGTTCCTATGGTGGCAGCGGAGGTTTGTTGTGTCACGCAATCTTTGCCGAAGAGACTCGGTGATTTTTTTGCGGATACGGTTTTATAAGCCGATCGACTTCAGATATTACTCGGCCGAGCGATACCGGGCAAAACAGACGAAAAGTTGACATTGAAATGCAGAAAGGTATGTGGTATAATACACCTTAGTTTTAATCTAACTTTTTTAAAGGAATGATCAATTTGACAGAGACCGAAAACAAGGCTCTTGCCGAGCTTCTTTTTCCCCATATAACCGAGACCCCCGAGCAGTGCGGGCAAAAATTCCCCAAAAGAGATTTAAAGGAAGGGGCGAGGGTGACCCGCTATGCCCCCAGCCCCACGGGATTTATGCACATCGGAAATCTTTTTTCGGCATTTATAAGCGAGCGGGTGGCTCATACCACCGGCGGGGTTTTCTATGTAAGGATCGAGGACACCGACAAAAAGCGCGAGGTCGAAGGCGGTGTGAGCGGAATACTTCGCGATCTTGCGGCATTCGGCTGTACGGTTGACGAGGGAGTTGTTTCGGAAAATGAGGAAAAGGGCGCATACGGCCCCTATCGCCAGTCAAACCGAAAGGAAATATATCATATCTTTGCAAAGTCGCTGGTCGAAAAGGGCTTTGCATATCCCTGCTTTTGTTCGGCCGAGACTCTTGACGAGGTGAGAAAGGCCCAGGAGGCCGAGAAAAAAACCACCGGATATTACGGCGAATATGCCCATTGCCGCAAGCTTTCTCTCGACGAGATAAAAGCCAACATAAACGAAGGAAGGCCCTATGTGCTCCGCCTGCGCTCACCCGGCAAAGAGGACGGGAAGGTTTACTTTGATGATGTTATAAAGGGAAAGATAGAAATGCCCGAAAACACCCAGGACATTGTGCTTTTAAAGACCGACGGCATTCCCACCTATCACTTTGCTCACGCCGTTGACGATCACCTTATGGGCACCACCCATGTGGTCAGGGGAGATGAGTGGATAGCCTCGGCGCCCATACATCTTCAGCTTTTCAGACTGCTTGGATTCAAGGCTCCGAAATACGCCCACATCGCCCCTCTTATGAAGGAGGAAAACGGCGGAAAACGCAAGCTTTCAAAGCGCAAAGATCCCGAGGCGGCGGTATCCTTCTATTTCGAACAGGGCTATCCCTCCGATTCGGTGAGAGAATATCTTCTCACCCTTGCCAATTCCAATTACGAGGAATGGCACAAGGTCAACAAAACCGCCTCTCAGGACGATTTTCCCTTTAATCTCAAAAAAATGTCGTCGTCGGGAGCGCTTTTCGATCTGGTCAAATTCGACGATGTAAGCAAAAATGTCATTTCGGCATTTTCGGCCGACAAAATCTATCAAAGCATTGCCGATTGGGCGCAAAAGCACTGCCCCGATTTTTATAAAACCTTTACTGCAAATCCGGAATTTTCAAAGCACATTTTCACCATCGACCGCTCGGGCAAAAATCCGAGGAAGGACATTGCAAAATGGAGCGAGGTCCCCGAGTATACAAGCTATTTCTTCGCAAAGCCCGACACCCTTGATATGCCCGAAAACATTTCGGCGCAGGATATTAAGGCGGTTATCTGCGAATACGCAAATGTGTATAATGAAAACGACGATAAGGACGCCTGGTTTGGCGGGATGAAGTCGATCTGCCCGAAGCTGGGATTCTGCGAAAACGTTAAGGAATATAAGCAATCTCCCGAGGCCTTTAAGGGCCATGTGGGTGATGTTTCGACCGTTATCCGCGTGGCCGTCACCGGCAGAAGAAACACCCCCGATCTTTACGAAATAATGAAGCTGCTCGGCGGGGAAGAGGTCGTTTCCCGTCTTAAAGCAGCGGCCGAAAAACTGTCGTGAAATACCAAAATGTCGTTGAGGCAACCTTTGTCGAAAGGCTCAACCGCTTTGTGGCGACGGTCAAAATAAACGGAAAAACCGAGACGGTGCATGTTAAAAACACCGGGCGGTGCAAAGAGCTTCTCACCCTCGGGTGCAGAGTCTATCTCGAAAAATCGGCAAATCAAAACCGCAAGACCGCCTTTGATCTTATTGCGGTGGAAAAGGAGCGGAAGGGAAAGCCGCCGCTGCTTATAAATATGGATTCCCAGGCTCCCAACGCCGCAGCCGAGGAATGGCTTGAAAAAGGCAATCTTTTTTCCAAAAACGCAAAAATCAAGCGTGAGGTTAAATTCGAAAATTCCCGATTTGATTTGTACATCGAGGACGGCAAAAAGAAAGCCTTTCTCGAGGTTAAGGGCGTGACCCTCGAAGGGGACGGAATTGCCCGCTTCCCCGACGCCCCTACCGAGCGGGGAATTAAGCACATAAACGAGCTTATTGCGGCAAAAAAACAGGGCTTTGAGTGTTATATTCTTTTTGTTGTTCAGATGAAGGAAATACATCTTTTTGAGCCTAATAACGAGACCCACAGGCAGTTTGGCGAGGCACTTGTAAGGGCGCAAAAAAGCGGAGTAAACATTCTGGCGGTGGATTGCGCCGTCACCCCCGATTCCATAACCCTTGAAAATCCTGTTGAAATTAAACTTTAAAGGTGATTTTTATGAAAATACTCTTTCAGGGAGACAGCATAACCGACGCCGGAAGAAACTATGAAGATAAGCACGATCTCGGCGGCGGCTATCCGAAATTTGCCGCAAAATACGTAGTCGAAAATCATCCCGACACCGATTTTGAATTTGTAAACCTCGGGATAAGCGGCAACAAGACCGACGACCTTGTGAAAAGGCTTGAAAAGGATTTTATCGACGAACAGCCCGATGCCGTTTCGATACTTATAGGCGTTAACGACTGCTGGCATTTTGCCGACAGCAGAGATTTCCGGGATATATCGGTTTTTGAGCAAAACTACCGCACAATCTTAACGGCGCTCAGAGAAAGGACAAAAGCAAAAATAATGCTCATCGAGCCCTTTCTTCTGCCCGTTCCCGATAAGGCATTCTGGCGGTGCAAAATAGACGAGGAGATCGTGACGGTCAGGGCGCTTGCAAAGGAGTTTGACTGTGTTCTTTGCCCCATGGACGGGCTGCTTGCGGGAGAATATTGCAGAGATGATATTTATTCGTTTTCGGCCGACGGGGTGCATCCTCTTGAAAAAGAGGCCGAAATAATGGGGAATTTTTATGCCGAGTATTTTGAAAAACTGGGCATTTAAAGGCAAATGGAAAAGCCTTTGAAAACCATATCAAAATAATATGGCAATATAACTTTATGATAATATAATATTGACACAATATTGTTTTTATGGTACAATTTATTCGTTACAATTACATATTGGAGGAGATTTTGATGAAAAAAATTGCTAAAATACTGGCTCTCTGCCTTGCAGCGGTAATGATAGTTGCTTCCTTTGCCGCCTGCTCCAAAAGCGAGGATAACAAAGGGATCACCGATGCCAAAAAGGACGAAAAGACATGGATAATCGCCACCGATACCGTCTTTAAGCCCTTCGAGTACACCGATGCTTCGGGTAACTTTGTCGGCATCGATGTTGACATTCTCGCCGCCGTCGCAGAGGATCAGGGATTTAAATATCAGCTCAACAGCCTCGGCTGGGACGCTTCCATCGCCGCCTGCCAGGCAGGTCAGGCCGACGGTATGATTGCCGGTGCTTCCATCACCGAAAAGAGAAAGTCCACCGGCTGGATATTCTCGGACGGTTACTTCACCGCAACCCAGTGCATGGCGGTTGCTCCCGATTCCGCCATCGCTTCCTTTGAGGATCTCAGAGGCAAGACCGTAGCCGTTAAAAACGGCACCGAGGGCAAAACCTATGCCGAAAGCCTTAAGGATCAGTATGGCTTTGAAGTCACCATTCTTGAGGATTCCCCCACAATGTATCAGACCGTTGTAGGCGGTCAGGCTGTCGCTTGCTTTGAGGATACCCCCATTATGAAGGCTTCTATCAAGGACGGCGTGACGCTCAAGATTGTTGAGAACAGTGAAAACGAAGGCGCTCCCTACGGTCTCGCCGTATTCAGCGCAGACAAGCAGGAACTCCTTGATATGTTTAATGCAGGTCTTAAAAACATCAAGGCCAACGGCAAATACGACGAAATCATCAAAAAGTATCTTGGCTAATTGCCGAGCGATCGGTCAGATCAGCTTGCTTTATGATACGGTGCGCGCGGTTCGGCGCGTTAAGACGGAATACCGCTTGCCCGGTATTCCGTTTCTATTCTGAAAGGGGCTCTGCCAGTGTTAACTATAATTACTCAATACGGAGAACTGCTGCTGCGTGCAATGGGTCAAACATTGCTTCTTGCTCTTTGCGGGCTGTTCTTTGCATGCATTATCGGACTTGTGTTCGGCATGATGAGCGTGCTCAAAAGTAAGGTGTGCAGAGCTATTGCTCAGATATTCGTGGATATTGTGCGCGGCGTGCCGATGATCGTTTTGGCATTCTTCGTTTTTTTCGGCGTGCCCTATTTCTTCAAAAATGTTATCGGAAGAAACATATTACTTTCGGCGCTTACAGCCGGTACCATATGCCTTGCATTAAACTGCGGCGCATATATGGCCGAGATTATCCGTGCCGGGATTCAGTCGGTTGACAAGGGTCAGATGGAGGCGGCAAGAAGCCTCGGTCTTACATACTGGAAATCCATGTTCAGAGTGGTGCTTCCTCAGGCTATCAGAACCATGATCCCCAGCATCATCAACCAGTTCATCATCACCTTAAAGGACACATCCATTCTTTCGGTCATCGGATTCCCCGAGCTTGTTAACAGCGCGAAAAATGTCGTCGCAATAACCTTTAAGTCCTTTGAAACCTGGCTTATTGTGGGTATTATGTACCTTATAATCATAACCGCCCTTTCGAAGCTGGCAAAGGTACTTGAAAGGAGGCTTAACCGTGGCCGTCAATAAGAATAATGTTAAAATTCATGTTGAGCATCTGGAAAAAACCTTCGGAAAAACCGAGGTTTTAAAAGACATCTCCAACGACATATACGAGGGAGAGGTCGTGGTGGTCATAGGACCCTCCGGCTCGGGTAAATCAACCTTCCTGCGGTGCCTTAACCGCCTTGAGGAGCCTACCGGCGGCACGATAATCGTCGACGGATATGACATTTCCGATAAAAAGGTTAACATCAACAAGGTTAGGGAAAACATCGGAATGGTTTTTCAGCATTTCAATCTTTTCAACAACCTTAATGTTATTCAAAATCTTATGCTTGCTCCGGTCGATGTCAAAAAAATGACCAAGGAGGAAGCAAGGGAAAAGGCCCTTAAAATGCTCGAACGGGTGGGTCTTTCGGACAAGATAAACGCCTTCCCCTCCGAGCTTTCGGGAGGGCAGAAGCAGCGTGTGGCAATCGCCCGTGCTCTTTGTATGAATCCCGACATTATGCTTTTCGACGAGCCCACCTCGGCACTCGACCCCGAAATGGTCGGCGAGGTGCTTCAGGTTATGAAAAAGCTGGCCGCCGAGGGTATGACCATGGTTGTCGTTACCCACGAAATGGGCTTTGCCAAGGACGTGGCCGACAGGGTGCTGTTTATGTCCGACGGATACATTGTTGAGGAGGGAACCCCCGAAGAGGTTTTCATGAATCCGCAAAATCAGCGCACAAAGGACTTTTTAAGCTGTGTGCTTGATTTGTCCGCTCCCGAGGAGCTTTAATGGGCATCATAAATTACGGGCAGTTTGTCGTTTCGGCCATATTGCTTAATTTGGTGCCCGGCTCGGATACGGTTTATATTTTGACAAGAGCCGTTGTGGGGGGACGAAAAAAGGGGATAATTTCCGCATTGGGCATTTCCACCGGAATCCTCATACATACCCTTCTTGCGGCTCTCGGTCTTTCGGTAATATTGCGAGAATCCGCCTTGGCCTTTAACATTATGAAATTTGCAGGGGCGGGTTATCTCGTCTTTCTCGGAATAAAGGCTATTGTCAGCAAAAAGCCGCTTTTCGATTCAAGCCCCGAAAGCCTCGATGAAAGCCCCTTAAAGGTTTATCGCCAGGGCGTGCTAACAAATGCACTTAATCCCAAGGTGGCGCTTTTCTTTCTTGCGCTGCTTCCCCAGTTTGTTTCTCAAAGTGCAGGCTCGTCGCCGCTGCCCTTTCTTGTGCTCGGACTGACCTTCTTCACCACCAGCACCGTTTGGAGCGTTACGCTGGCTTTTGCATCATCCTTTGCCAACGCCCTTTTAAGAAAAAGCAAAGGGGTGCAAAACGCCGCGGGAAAGGCCGCCGGAATTATTTATATTCTGCTTGGACTCAATGTTCTCAGAAGCAAAATTTCCGCATAAAACCGTTATAAAACAAAGGAGTGTTCGTTTTGAACACTCCTTTTTGCATAAAACAGTGTATTAAAGATTTTCAAACATCTCGACAATCTGCTCTTTGGAGCGGCCGCCCACCGAGGTGTTAATCACTTTGCCGTCCTTGAAAACCATAAGGGTTGGGATGCTTTCCACGCCGAAGCTTAAAGCAAGCTCCTGGGCATCGTCCACATTTATCTTTGCCACCTTTACGGTGTCGGCATATTCATCGGCGATTTCGGCAATTGTCGGAGCGAGCATCATGCAGGGGCCGCACCAGCTTGCCCAGAAATCCACAAGCACGGGCTTGTCGCTTTTTAAAACCTGTTCTTCAAAGTTCTTTTCGGTAACATTAATTTCGGCCATTTTTTATTTCTCCTTTGAGTCTTTTGATTTGTAATAGAGCATACAATGGCAAAAACCCTCGAAGTTTTCGTCCTTTATCTGCTCTCTGAATTCCTTACACATGCATTTCCAGTCCTCGGTTCTGAGGGTTCGGCAGGGACAGTATCCTCCGGTTCTTTTAAGACCCTCCTTTACCACCCTGACCACCTCTTTGTCGGGATTAAGCGTTATCGCCATATGATCACCTTCTTTGATTATAGTATACCACAGTGTTGTTAAAAAACAATGAATTGATTAAAAGTGTTTTCGGTTAATTCCAGCCCGCACTTTCCTCTTTCGCAAAAACAGAGGGAGACCAGATCCATTGCCCGATTTTCTACTTTGAAAAAATCGTTGGCGGCGGGGGAGAGGCCGCAAATCTTGGCGGCTTTTGTTATTATGGGAATATGGGCAGTCTTTTTTGCTTCTTTTAGCATTTCAAATCCCCGCTTATTTGCCGCAAGCACGCGGATGTACGGCGGATCCTTGTGGGCAAGCTCTTTTGTTATACCGAGCACCGAGCAAATCAGCACCCGCCTTATTCGGGCGGCGGTATATCGCTTTGTCACCGCAAGGCTGACCGTTTCGTCAAAGCTTCTGCCCGCCCTGACGGCGTCGGCGATGCGGTTTTCGAGTCCCTCCGAAACGCCGTTTATGCCTTTTATATAGTCGGCCGAAAGACCGCGAAGGCAAAAGAGAACGGCATTTTCGATTTTTGCAAAGTCGAGGGGGGCTCGCCCCCGATTGATTTCCTTTAAAAGAATTTCGCGGCAGGGGGGCGGGCAGAAGGACAGAGCCCCTTGAGGGTCGGTTTGAGCCGCCTTTCGAATGGCCGATGCCGAGCATATTTCACCCGAAATATCGAGAGAATTGTGGTCGGCGCCGATCCTTGCTACGGGCAGAGGGGTGATGGCCGAGCCCGTTTTTTTCAGGGCGGAAAGATATTCCGCAGAGAGGATATTATTGGGGCTTGAAAGAAGGTGAGAAAGCTCGGGGTGACCGCTTTGCTCGAGGGTTTTTTGGCGGGCGGCCGCAAATCCCAGACCCGACGCAAGGCATTCCTTTAGCTTTTCCTTATAATCTTCACCTTCCAAAAGCTCGGCAAGGGTGAAGAGATTTTGAAAATTATGCTCCTCACAGCCGAAGGAGAGGCTGTCGACGCAGCCGAGAGCATTTAAAATTTTTACTCCGCCCACGGCAAAATCCTCGGCCGAGGAGACGGTGTATGCAAGAGGCATTTCAAGCACAAGATCGACCCCTCCCGCCACTGTCGATTCGGCTTTGGCAAGCTTTGTGCAAAAGGAAAGCTCACCCCTTTGGGTAAAATTCCCCCCCATAACGGCGACAACTCCGTCGGCTCCGCTTTCCCGTATTCGGCTTATGTGATAGGCGTGACCCTTGTGAAAGGGGTTGTATTCGGCAATAATTCCGGTTATTTTCATTTTTTTATTCCTACTCACTTGCATTTTTGATTTTAATGTTCTATAATGAATCGGTAAGACTATTCTACATTATTATGTCTGTGATTTCAAGTTAAAGGTTAAAAAGGAGAAAGAAAATGAAAGTTCTTGTTGTTAATGCGGGAAGCTCGTCTCTTAAATATCAGCTTTTTGATATGACCGACGAAAGCGTACTTGCAAAGGGTATTGCCGAGCGTATCGGAATCGGCGGAATCATCAGCGGAAAGACCCACGACGGCCGTTCCTACAAATATGAGATTGAAATGAAGGATCATATCGCCGCTTTTAACGAGGTACAGAAAAATCTTGTTTCGGGTGACTGTGCCGTTATCAAGGACATGTCCGAGATCGCGGCCGTCGGCCACCGAATTGTTCAGGGCGGCGCTCTCTTTGATAAATCGGTGTTGGTGGACGAAAAGGTTATGGAGGGTATTGAAAGCCTCATCGACCTTGCTCCTCTCCACAATGCCGCCCACCTTATGGGTATCCGCGCCTGCCGCGAGGTTCTCGGAACAGATGTTCCCGAGGTGGTTGTTTTCGACAACTGCTTCCACCTGACCATGCCCCCCGAGGCATATATGTTTGCCGTACCCTATGAATATTACGAGAAATACAAAATCCGCCGCTACGGCTTCCACGGAACCTCCCACCGTTATGTTTCTGCCCGTTACAGCGAGCTGACCGGCAGAAGCCTTGAGGGACTCAAGCTCATCACCTGCCATCTGGGCAACGGATCTTCCATAACCGCCATTAAGGACGGCAAGGTTATCGACACCAGCATGGGTCTCACCCCTCTGGACGGATTTATGATGAGCACCCGCAGCGGAACTCTTGATCCTTCGGTTGTTACCTTTATGGCCGAAAAGGAAAACATCTCTCCCAAGGAAATGTCCAATCTGCTCAACAAAAAGTCGGGCGTGCTCGGCATTTCGGGCAAATACAGCGACGATCGCGACCTGACCAAGGCCTGCGCAGAGGGCGACGAGAGAGCTATTCTTGCCCGTGATATGCAGTTCTATCAGATCAGAAAGTGCATCGGAAGCTACATTGCCGCTCTCGACGGTATCGACGCCATCGTATTTACCGGCGGAATCGGCGAAAATGCCCCCCACCTTCGCGAAAACATTCTTACCCATATGAACTATTACGGAGTTAAGATCGATGTTCCCTTCAACAGGACGGTATGGCACGGCATGGAGGAGCAGGTCTCGACCCCCGATTCCAAGGTTGATGTTTGGGTAATACCCACCAACGAGGAATTGGTCATAGCCAGAGATACCAAAAAAATCGTTGACGAGCTTTGATTTTTTAAGGAGTGAATAACATGTTAGGTTTTCTTGCAAAATTCTTGGTAAGCCCCTCAACCGGCGATCAGGGACTCAGCCCCATTGTTATCATTGCGGCGATAGTTGCCATAATTCTTGTGGCCTTTCTCATTCTTTGGCCCAAATTTTCCAAAAAGGACAATGAGCAGCAAGATGACGGGAATGTTGACCTGACCGACATCGGAAACGACGACAATTCCGATCAGAACTGATTATCTCCGATCCGACAAAAAACATCTGCACAGCTTTTAAAAAGGGCACCCGATTATTCGGGTGCCTTTTTTGCATGTAAAAATTTCGGCAGGAGCTTTAAGGAGGGAAAAAGGTGTTTTTGATAAAACACTTTAAATAAGCGTATATTTAAAAGACAAATAATATAATGTAGTTTTTTACAAAAAAGAGCGATATTTAGGCGAAATGACTAAATGCATAATATATTTTTGAAAAAAATATACATTTTACTAAAAATCCTATTGATTTTTCTTAATAATGTGTTAATATATATGTAACGACAGAATTTGTAAGTGGACAGTTATAACCGAGGCAGAAGGGAAAGTAATCTTATTTACGATGTCGGCGGCGCTTGCAAAGGGCGGCGGTTCGGCCGTTTCCGGGACCGCCGTTTGCTCGGAAAGACGAATTCCCTCAGACACCGAAAAAACAGATCGATTGCTGTTGCTATTGAAAAAGTAACAATATGGAACGGCATGACATAAGTTGTATACTATGCACAAAAATTTATGTATATTTTTATTTGCTATGTGTATTGAAAATAAAATTATGATATTGTATAATGTTTGTAAAGTAAAAAACATCCAACAATTTACCACAAAATTCATAATCTGCGGGTAAAACAGACAAATTTTTTACTTTGAACATTAAATCCTATTTGAAATTTATGAGGTGATCCCCGTGCAGCAAGAGAATACAACCCCCAAAACCCCAAAAACCGAGGAGGAAGAAAAAAAGAAAAAACGGTTCTTTCTTTGGTGGTGGATACTGCTCCTTTTGATTTTACTTATAGCCGTCGGGGTAATTGTCTGGGCGCTGTTTATCAGGGCGCCCAAAACCGAAAACACTCTTGCTCCCGACTATGCCCCCCGCCAGGTCGAGCAGCATGCCCGGGTCTACGGTGGGGAAACCAGCAAGCTTGAACAGACCGATGGCGGAGGAGCTGTTACGCGTGAGTATACAACCGATGTGAACATCAGCCTATCCGAAAAAAAGGTCTATTTCTCGGTGGCAAATCCCTATCAGTCCAATCAATCTATGCTTGTGCAGATAAAGATCAAGGACGAGGTCATTGCCGAATCGGGAACCCTTCAGCCGGGATATAAGCTCGGTGAGCTTGACATTACCGAACAAAAGGCAAAAATGCTTTCCGAAGGCGTTTACGACGGACAGATACTTATTTGGTACTATCAGCCCGATACCGGAGAGCGCGCTGTGGTCAATACGGCCATTCCGGTCAGCATAAATGTTCGGTAGTTAAATCGGCAACAAAAAATCTAAGAGGTGTGGAATTTGAAAAGGCTTATTGTTATTTTGACAGTGTTTGCAATGCTTCTGACCCTGTCGGTCTCGGCCTTTGCCGGAACAATAACCACAGACGGCGGAAGCGAGGCGCACGATGTCACCGGCATGTTTGTACAGCCGGCGGGCAAGGCAATTTATGTAACCGTCAGTTGGGGTGATATGAAATTTAAGTATACCCCCGACACCCAAACATGGGATCACAACCAGCACATCTGGAAGGACGGCGGAGCGACCGGCACATGGGCTCCCATAACCGCAGGACAGAATACCGTACCCGTTCAAAAAGATTCGAGCTGTGCCGTTAACGCGGTCTTTAACTATGGGGCAAAGGCAGATTACAGCGGCGTTACTGCCTCCTTTGATAAGTCGGAACTGAGTCTCGCCGCACCGACATATAACGACCCGACAAGTCACCCTTCGGGGACTGCGGTCGTCGCCCTTTCGGGAAGTATAAACGGAGATGTGACCGCTGATACCGTTATGGGAACAATAACCGTTACCATAACCGCCGTCTGATAAAGGAACAAACACAGGTTTTACATGTTAAAAGGGAAATTCGCAAATACATAATCGCAAAAGCTCATTATCAGGTGCCCTGAAACTTTTTAAATATTCGGTCTCTTCAGCAAGGGGAGAGACTGATATAAAAATGATTTATTTTAAAGGAGAAACCAAAATGAAAAAGATTATAGCGACACTTTTAGCAACAGCAATGATAGCAGGCTGCGTAATCGGCGCAGGCGCTGCTGAATACTTCGGTGACAAGACCGGAATGGAGCTTGCCGACTCCGATAAAAACAATGTTTTTGTAACATACAAGAACGCAGACACTCAGGTTGACAAGTTTGCAATCGATGTCACCTGGGGCTCGATGAAATTTACCTACAAGGCAGCAGGGGAAACCTGGGACACGGTAAATCATATGTGGAAATCCGAAAACGGTCAATTTACCTGTGCCGAGGGCGCTGATGTTATTACCGTAGCAAATCATTCCAGCAAGGATATTGACGCCAAATTTGCTTATGCAAAAGACGGTCTCGCCGGTGACGAGAGCACTCTCGCTTTTGAGACGGAAACCCTTAAGGTTGAAAGAATTCTTCAGGCCGACGAGGGCAACCCCGATCTGACCGGAACCCGCGCAATAAAGACCAACAGAGTTTCGCTTTCGGGCAACATTCAATCTAAGGTTGGTTTGGCTGAGGTTAAGATCGGCACCATTACCATTACCTTTAACCAGTCTGCGGATCAGTCTGCTATAGCCTAAAATTTACATCTTTAAACCTGCCGCGGCGGCGGTTTCCCGCCGCCGCGGATAAGCGGATTGTGCGGGCTGCGCCCCCTTGCTTTGTGCGGCCCGCGAAGCATCGAACATTCAAAAATGCATCCGAAACGGCAGACGCGCTTTTGAATGCTCGACTTCCCCTTTATTATCTGTTTTATGCGGAGCATTTGAGGTTTTATAAAAGCTTTGTTTCGAATTTTTCGGGGAAACAAAAATATAAACCGAAAAATTGCAAGCAGGGTAAAAAGAAAAAGGAGAATTATTTATGAAAAAAGTATTAGCAATTGTTCTTGCCGCATGTATGCTGGCGGCAATGACCGTGGCCGCCTCGGCCGAAAGCCCTATCACGACGGTCGGCGGAACCGACACCTTTAACATTCAGGGCAAATATGCTGCCGAAGACGATACGGCATATTATGTGACCGTCGCCTGGAACAGCATGAAGTTTGATTTTAAACCCACCACTCAGGAATGGGATCATACCAACCACCTGTTTAAAGCGTCCGAGGCCGGCGGCAATTGGTCTGTGGCAGAGGGCTCGGGTAACAAAATCACTGTCGAAAACCATTCCAGCGTGCCTGTTAAAATTGTCTTTTCGGCCGAAAAAACGGTCGGCTCGGTTGGCGGAGATCATTCCGAAATCGGCGAGTTCAGCGTTAACGAGCTTAACCTTATCGCCCCCACAAGAGGCGTGTCCGCTCTTCCCGAAGGCGCGGCGGGCTCTGCAACATATATGCCCAAGGGAACACTTGATTCTACCGTTACCGACTATACCAATATAGGCATTCTCACCGTTACCCTTAATGCCGTCGCTTAATTTTTCAGGGTGTGCTTTGGTTTTAGTGCGTTTATCGAAATTTAAACAGGGAGGTTGATGCCGTTGAAAAGACTGACTGCCTGTATCGCGTCGCTTATTGCCGCGGCTGCGGTTACCGTTACCGCTTGCGCCGCGGTTTATGACGGCGATACCCAAAACCCGTCGAATCTTTTGTCGCCGGGGGACGCATCTCAACATACCTTTTACGGCCGATATGCCGATACCGATCCCGAGGCAGTCTACTATGTAAACATATCCTGGGGATCGATGGTGTTCAGCTATAACGCCGGACAGTCGACCTGGGATGCGGTTAATCATCAATGGGATGATAACGGCGGAGGACAGTGGACAGCCGAGCAGGCGGGCGTATCGGATAAAATAACGGTGGATAACCATTCCAGTGCGGCGGTTAAAATAATCTTTTCGGGACAGGAAAATGACGAAAAAGAAATTTGGGATAAAACCCAAATCGGCAACTTTGTCCCCGCAGAGGGTGAAACCCATGCGATTTTAAACAACTCGGTGACACTCGACGAGACAACGCGGGGTAAGGCCGAGCTTGACAGCGGTGCTGCCGTTTCGGTTCTTTATAAACCGGCCGGGTATGTTACAAGCGCCCTGTCGACTCAAAAGGTTATGGGTACGCTGACCGTTACCGTAGACGAGGCTTAAAGGTTTAAAGTCCTAAAAAAGGCTGCTTTGGTCTTGAAAAAACAAATATGCCGAGGGAGAAATGCGGTGTCTTTTTTGTTGAAACCTCCTTCTCCCTCGGTTTCGGAAAATGCGATAAATATATTAAACCCCATTTATGCTGTACCCGGGAGGGTCAAACCGATTTTTAGAAAAAGCTTTTTAAAAGGCTTTTGAAATAGGCTTGCGGTTTGTTCCTGCCGAGTGCGACATAAGTGCAAATGCAAGGCCCTGTTTTTCACCGAGAGCCGCGGAAAAATCCCGAAATGCGCCGTTAAGGCGTCGGCGAGGTGAGAAGGGGTTGTTAAATACGCCGACACAAGTCATCAGAATGGAGATTTTATGAGTCAGAAGAGGCCCCATGAGAAAAAAGCAATGAAAATAATGGCGGCGGTATGCGCCGTTTTGACGGTTATAGCGGGAATATTGGTTTTTGTTCCGGGCTCTGCCGAGGGAGCCTATGAATTTTTTTCCGGACAAAAGCGCAGCACCGCGGCAAAATTCGTTAAACCCGAGGCTGATCCTGCGGCCGAAAACGGCGTGCCCGATGTGCCCGACGGACTGGGATACAGTGAAATCTACCAGGCCGGAATGGCCTATCGCGCCAGCATTTGCGGAAATGTTATTGTTAAGGACGGTTTTGCCGACATTTATCTGACCAATTCCGCGGAAAACACCGATCTTTTAAAGGTCAGGGTGCTCGATTCCAAGGGCAATATTTTAGGACAGACCGGCCTTATTTTTCCCGGTCAGTATGTTAAATCGGTTAAATTTGATGTTTTGCCGAAGGACGGCGAGGAAATTACATTAAAGCTTATGGGATATGAGCCTGAAACCTATTACAGCACCGGCGAAGCCTCCCTTGGCACAACGGTCAGCTGTCCGCAATAAGGCTTAAGGTCGGTGAGACGGTTAATAAAATGGATGATCTGTTTGGCCGATGATTTGCTGTTTGGCCGACGGGATGCACAGGAAAACAATCGGTTTTGGGTAATTGCCGACAGCACGTTTAAATTTGCAATTCACTAAACTTAAAATACATCGTTAGGATGTCCTGATTTTCGATTAGGAGGATGAAAATGAAAAGACTGATTTCGGTTGCTCTTTGCACGGCTATTATTTCGGTCTTGTCTCTTTCCTGCTTTGCTGCTGTTGACAGGCAGCATGACTTTATCAATACAATTGACGATTTTTCGGCTCACTCGGTTTATGTTCGATATATCCCCGGGACGGGGGATCTTAACAAATATTACGGAGAGGACGAGGACGGAAACGGCAGCTATGTCGTTAAAACAAAGGGTGGATTGACGGTCAGCATACCCGAGTCTCCCCGAAAGGGGCTGCGCCTTGTTGTTCGCGAGGTTACGCCCGAAAACGGCGAAGCCTATGTCTGGTTTATGAAATGCGCCCGGGGTCTTTCGAACAGGATTTTTCCCCTGGACATTTTCTATCTTGACGAGAAGGACAACAAGATTCAGGTCGACCCCGGTACACAGGTCTTTTTCTCCATTGCCGGAGAGGATTACAGATATGCCGATGTATACGGTCTCGGCTTTGACGGAAAACTGTTTGGCACCCCTGCCGAATTTTTAAACGGCGGCCACAGAATAACCACCGGAAACACCGAGTATTATCTTCTTGCCGGAAAGGATTTTGACGGCGGAAAGAACAATGGTATGACGGGGGAACAGACCGAAGGAAAAACCGACGGCAGCAAGGGCGACGCGCCGAAGACGGGGGACGGCACCGCACTTTTGAAAATCGCCTTTGGACTTATGATTACGGCAGAGGGCTTTGTTTTGTATTATGTTTTCTTTGCCTTAAAACGCAGAAAAAATGAGGATTGATATAAAGTGAAAAACAGGGCTTCGGTTTTGGCCGAGGTCCTGTTTTTCTTTTGCTGTTAAGCTGTGTGATTGAATTGTGTTTTTAAAGAAGTGTATCGCTGTACGCACCTTGCTAAGCGGTTGGAGGTTATATTTCCTCTGAAAGCCTGTCCGTTTTCGAAACAATGACGGTTGCGCCGTTTTTTATAAGCACATTCCGATCCCTGAAACCCCAGTCTACCGAGATACAATCCATTTTTGCATTTTCGGCCGTGGCAATGTCGACCTCCGAATCGCCGATATAAACGGCGTCCTTTCGGTCGATGTTAAGGGTTTTCAAAACCTCGTTTACCGAGTCGGGGCAGGGCTTTTTTCTCACTCCCGCCTTTTCACCGACGGCATAATCGAAAAGCCCGCTGAAGAATTTTTCGACAAGCGTCTGGACGGCATAATCTGCCTTGTTTGATACGACGGCAGTCTTGACACCGTTTATGCGAAGCTGCTTTAAAAGGTCGGCGATACCGTCGTAGGGGCGGGTGTTGTCGTTGCAGTGGACGGCATAATGCTCGTTGAAAACCGCAAACATTTTGTCTATCGTGTTCTCATCGGTGGCGGGAGGCGCGGCGCGGATTATAAGATTTCTTATGCCGTTTCCGACGAAAAGCCGCACTTCGTCAAGAGTTCTTTTTGGACAATTAAATTGTTCGAGGGTGTAATTCATACTGTTTTTAAGGTCTGCGAGGGTGTCGAGAATTGTTCCGTCCATATCAAAAATTGCAAGCTTGTGTTTCATAAAAAATCTCCTGACTTTAAGGGTAATACCCGGCACCTTGCCGGATTTTTCAACGGCCTTGCGAGCCGATGTCTTTCATTTTATTTCTCGCAGCAGACATTGAAATTACTGCACGCCCCGTGGGCGCCGAAAACCCGCCACATGCCCACTCCGAGCCTTCCGATCAGGGCCTCTCTTTCTTTTCTGCAAAGGTCTTTTTCGGTGTCCACAGAGGTCATAAGAATGGGGGCGAGGCCGTTGAACTGAGCCTGCTCCTTTGTAAAGCCCTTTATGTTAACGAATATGTCGCCGGTAAAGGCTATATGATGACCGTAATCTATAAGAACCGTTTCGCCGACAATGTGACCGCCTGCGCCCTCGTAAACCTCAAAATGAAGATCGCAAAAATCAAAAAATCCAACCGAGGTCAGCGGCTCGGTAAGCTTTTCGGGACTTGCAAACGGCGTCTCAACCTTTTCGGGCGGGCAGGGGATGTATCCTGTCAGCGCCTTGCATATTTTGATGTACGGCTTGTGAAAAACATTTTGTTCGCGGAAATTATCCTTCCCCTGATATTCTAAAGCAAGGCTTTGTTTCGAGCGGGCGCTGGAAATTACCTTGTCAAACTCGTTGATAAGGCCGCAATGGTCAATGTCCGAATGGGTTATGAAAAGAGTTTTTTCCATCGTGTCATAATTTTCAAAGATCGATTTAAAAATCTTTATCATTTCATCCTTATAAACCGCAAAGCCGCAATCGATGAAAAGGGCCTTGCCGCCGTTTATGAGAATGGCGGTGTTGCTTCCGCAGGGCGGCTCGATAAGCACAAGCTCGGTCTGCTCGGTCAGGCTCATACGGCTTATGCGGGGATTAAATCTGTCGCCGGTAAAGGAGCCGAGCATTTCGGCGATTTTCCCGATGACATCAAAGGTTTTGTAGGGGGAAAGACCTTGTTCGTCAAGGGTTTGCATTGCAAGGTTGGCATTAACGGCAAGCTCGCTTTCGGTTTCCGCGGAAAGCTTGATGTTGGAGGAAAGTCCCTTGACAAAGGACTGATAAAAAATGCTGTTGTCGTAATTTTTTCTGGCGGAGTCATAATCCAAAAGCCGCACGGGACAAATGTCTTTTGCAAGCTCGAGAAAGCTGTCAAGCTGTTTCCTGTCGGTTATAAAAAGACCGAGCTTAAAGCTCTGGCGGTCTCCTGAGCAGGGGCTTGCGCTGATGTATGATATGTTAAAATTGAATTTGCTTATAAGCTCTAAAATCTTTGTACCGCCGCCGGGCTTGTTTTCGGGTAAAAACTCCAAAAGCACAACCGAGGGGTCTTTTTTTCGGTTTTCGAGGTATCCGATCTTTTTAAGCTCAATGTCGGCCTTTTCCAGTTGTTCCTTTGAGCCTTCGGCGTCGATAAAAAGAGTGTGTGAGTCGATGGCCTTGTTGTAGCTCACGCGGGTTATGTTTATGCCCAGCTTTTCAAAACAACGGTTGGCCTTTAAAAATGCTCCGAAATGGTCGGGAAGAACGGTTATATATGTTTTTTTCACAAGTCTCACCCTTTTTATAATATTTTTGAAAAAAGCCGGCGAAAGGTCGGACCGTGGGGAATGCCGTTTTTTTAAAAGTCTTTTCCGTTTAATTAAACCGTTTATATGGCGCGGCACTTGCCTTTTTCCGTCAAAAGTATAGCACAATAATTTATAAATCGCAACCGTTTCAAGGCGCTTTTTTTGGGGCTTGCGTTCATTAAAGACTATTGACTATTTTGCGGCGGTATGATATGGTTTTAATTAACAGATGATATTGATGCAAGCGGTTTTGGTGCGGCAGACAAAAGAATTGCCCGATGAAAAAAACCGTGAAATCAGATGAAAAGGAGATGCAGCGGATGATATATACCGTTACCCTTAATCCCGCCGTGGATTATACTGTTTACATGGACGAGCTTAAAAGGGGCGAGATAAACCGCAGCCGCTCGGAAAATGTCTTTTTCGGCGGAAAGGGAATAAACGTTTCGAAGGTGCTTGAGGTTCTCGGGGTTAAATCCGTTGCGCTGGGATTTTCGGCGGGATTTACCGGGCTTGCCATTGAGGACGATCTTTCAAAAAAGGGAATTGCCGCCGACTTTGTCCGCCTTAAAAACGGCTTTACCCGCATTAATGTTAAGCTGCGGGAGGGAGTCGAGACCGATATAAACACAGCCGGCCCGCAAATAGACGAAAATGAAACAGCCGAGCTTTTTGAAAAGCTTGACCGCTTAAATCAGAACGACCTGCTTATTCTTTCGGGAAGCGTGCCCAAATGCATGCCGTCGGACACCTACGAGAAAATTCTCGAAAGGCTTTTGCCCAAAGGGGTCAGGGCCGTTGTCGACGCCGAGGGAGGGCTGCTTGAAAAGGCTTTAAAATATCGTCCGTTTCTTATAAAGCCTAATGCCGAGGAGCTGGGAGAGCTTTTCGGCGTGAAAATCGAGGACGCGAAAGAGGCGGCAGTGTATGCCCAAAGGATGAAACGGGAGGGCGCCGAAAATGTGCTTGTTTCCATGGGCAAGGAGGGCGCTGTTTTGGTCGACCGAAACGGACAGAAGCACTTTTCCGCAGCCTTTTCGGGCAAAACGGTCAACACGGTCGGAGCGGGAGATTCCATGGTGGCGGGATTTATTGCCGGATATGAAAAAACGGGAGATTTCGATTACGCCTTACGGCTCGGAACGGCCGCAGGAAGCGCCACCGCCTTCTCCGAGGGACTTGCCGAAGGAGAACACATATTAAAGCTTTTTGAATCAAGGGAAATATGATTTTGCGGCAGGTGCAGTCCTGTCGGCACCGCTCCTCCGACGGCGGACGAACGGGATTTATTGCGAACGGCCTTTACAGTCTTAAATTAAAAACCCTCGCCCAAGGCGCAAGCCTTTTGAGCGAGGGCTCTTATTTTTAAACAGCTTTTTTAAGCCGCTTTATTTTTGGGACTTTTTGCTTTCTTGTTCCTTTTTGACTTGTTCGTTCCCTTCGGAGATTTGCTCTTTTCAACTATGAGAGTCAGCGCTCTCAGCAGCGATTCGGCCGCCAAGGAGAAAACAATGACAAGCTGGGCAATGTTTGCGGGGAGATGCACCACCGAAAAGAGTGACGGAATAAATACAAAGCAGCAAAGCATTCCCGCGATGTTAAACAGCAATACGCACAGGCGATAGCTGTTTAAGGGGGTGCTTATTTTTTTGACTATCATAAATCCCACAACCGACAGTACAAGCGTGGCGGCGGTCGAAACACCGCTTTTGTCGATGCCGAAAAGCTGTCCCGAGTAGGTTAGGGAGGCCACAATAACGGCATCGGTTATTCCGGCGGGAAGCGAGCGCATAAGTACGTTTTTTAGAAAATGATCGGTTATGGGTGTGTTGTTTGATTCGAGAGCCAGCAAAAATCCCGGGAGACCGATGGTGAACATGCTTATGAGGGATATGTGGGAGGGCTCGAGGGGATAGACCATACCGAGTATTACCGATATAACCGCAAGCAGAAGTGAAAAAATGTTTTTTACAAGAAAAAGGCTGGCCGACCGTCGGATGTTGTTGACCACCCTTCGCCCCTCACCCACGACCTTGGGCATGCGGGCAAAGTCGGAATCGAGAAGCACCACATTGGCCGCCTGGGAAACCGCCTCGCTTCCCGAGGCCATGGCGATGCCGCAATCGGCGTCCTTCATGGCCAAAATGTCGTTTACGCCGTCGCCGGTCATTGCCACCGTGTGTTTTTTTGCTTTAAGCGCCCTGACAAGCAGTTGCTTCTGGCGGGGGGTAACCCTGCCGAATACGGTATATTTTTCGGCTGCTTGGTTGATTTTTTGCTCGGTGTCGAGGAGAGAGGCGTCGATAAAACTGTCGTAATTGTCGATGCCGGCGTTTTTGGCAATTTCCGAAACGGTTTTCGGATTGTCTCCCGAAATGACCTTTATGGTAACGCCCTGGCTTTTAAAGTATCTGAATGTGGCGGGGGCGTTTTTCCTTATGGCATTTGAAATTATCACGATGCCCGCGGGAACGGCGCTTTCGGAAGGACCGGCCTCCTTTGAAAGAGGCACATTTTGAAAGGCAAAGATCAGCACACGGTAGCCCTTTTCGGCATATTCGGCGATTTTTTCCTTTATATCCCTATCAATGTCTTTGAGTACAAATTCCGGCGCACCCAGTATCCAGACTCCGTTTTTGAATTCGGCGGCTCCGTATTTTGTCGAGGAGGAAAAAGGAATTACCGAGATCGGAGAAAGCAAAGGCGCTTTTGCCAAGGCGTTTAAATCGACCCTTCTGTTGTTTTGGGCATCGCGGCCTTCGGCAGCTTGACCGTCATTTGTGCTTTGTCCGTTAAGGTTGCTGCCGTTCACCCGACCGTCGACATTAAGGGCGTTGATCGGGCTGCCGTTTTGAACAATCTGACCGTCCGGGCCCTTTTGACCCGCGTCTTCAGGGGAAAAACTTTGCCCTATAAAATTCGGAACGGTTGTTTTGCCCTTTGCGAGGCCTTCAAAAAAATCTCTCAGCGAATCCATGGTCGCACCGGTGTCTTTTGAGGCGGCCACATAGCTTTTAAGCATTTGCTCGGCCAAAATCCCGTCGGGCAGACCTTGGCGGTTAAAGGGAATAAATCCGTTTACCTGCATTTTCGGCTCGGTTATGGTTCCGGTCTTGTCTACGCAAAGCACATCCACGCGGGCGAGAGCCTCTATGCTTTTCATGTCGTTAAGCAGCACCTTGCTTTTTGCAAGGCGTATAGTGCCCAGAGCAAGTGCTACGGTGGTGAGAAGATACAGCCCCTCGGGAATCATTCCGATGACGGCGGCGACGGATGAGGCTACACTGTCGGCGAAGGATGACCCGCTTACAAACCGCGCCTGGTAAAAAAGCAGCGCCCCGATGGGAATGAGTATTATACCCATCCATTTTACGATTTTGTTTATCGAACGGATCATTTCCGACTGCTCTCTGTCGTCTAAAACCTTGGCCTGTTCGGTCAGCTTTGAGATGTAGGAGTCGTTTCCCACCCTTTCGAGACGGGCAAGACATTTTCCCGCCGTTACAAAGCTCCCCGAAAGCAGGCTGTCCGACGGCTCTTTGGAGATTTCGTCCTGTTCGCCGGTCAAAAGGGCTTCGTTTACGGTAACGCTTCCCTCTATGATCCGAGCGTCGGCGCATATCTGATCTCCCGCCGAGAAAATCACAATGTCGCCCAAAACGAGGCTTTCGGATTTAAGTCTCATTTCGGTGCCGTCCCGTATAACGGCGGCGTGGGGAGCGTTTAACAGCTTCATTTTATCGAGGGTCTTTTTGGCGCGCAGCTCCTGAAAGATTCCCACAAGTGTGTTGCCGATGACGATGGGCAAAAATGTGAGATTTCTGAAAGAGCCGGCAATGCACAAAAGCACCGTTATGACAGCAAAAATAAAATTGAAGTAGGTAAGGGTGTTTGAAATTATTATCTGCTTGGTGCTTTTTCCGGCCTGAGCCGAAACGGCGTTTGTTTGGCCGTCCTTTATTCTTTGCCTGACCTGATCGGCCGAAAGACCGTAAATGCGGTCGGGATGCGACATAATCTATCCTCCGAAATTTTAACTCATGAAAGCTGTTTTTTTAAACGGGCTGAAGGGGGCGCGGGGCCTTTGAAAAACAAAAGGGTCAACCGTTGTATTTTTCATAGTCCCCCGGGGCGTAAAGCTCGGGATGATTTTTAAGCCTGTCCCTTTCGGTTATGCTTCTTATTACACGGCAGGGATTGCCCACCGCAAGGCTGTTTTTGGGAATGTCTCTTGTAACGACGCTTCCCGCGCCGATAACACAGCCCTCTCCTATGGTTACGCCGGGGCACACGGTGACATTTCCGGCTATCCAGCAATTGTCCTCTATGGTTATGGGAGCGCCGTATTCCTGTTCGGTGGGCTTGCCCGTTTCGGGATCGGTATAGGGGTTTCGGTCGTCAAAGCAAAGGGGATGGAGGGGAGTAAGCAGGGAAACGCCGGGACCCATAAAAACATTATCTCCAATGGTAACAGGGCATATGTCCAGCACGGTGAAATTGAAGTTGGCATAGCTGTTTTTGCCTATTTTGGTGTTTGTTCCGAAATCAAAAAATATCGGCCCCTGCAAATAGACCCCTTCGGCACGGTTGGGGAGCAGGGTGTTTAAAATTTCCTCCCTTTTCCGCTCGTCGACCTCGCTGGTTTGATTGTATTCGGCACAGAGCTTGTGAGCCAGCGTTCTTTCGGCGGCAAGGCCGTCGCCGAAGGGCTTATATATCTTTCCCGCAAGCATTTTTTCTCTTTCTGTCAAGGGTAACATCTCCTGTTAGGTGCAGTGTAAATATATTACCTAAAAAGGGTAACATTTTATTGTCCTTTTGTCAACCGCAAAAGCCTCCCCGAGACGGGAAACCGCCAAAAAACACCTGCTTTTATAAGCCTTTCGGATACCGGTCAAATAACCGGGGAAAAGGGATATTTTTCATTTTGTCTGTCATAATAAAGATGTTGCGGCCGTTTTGCAACCGTCCTTTGCAATATAATTTCGGCAACCGTTTTTAAAAAACAGCTCCGAAAACAAAAGAAAAAAGCACCGAAAAACAAAAAAGAAAAGCACCGAAAAAATAAATTGTTATTTTTTTAACAAAATTTTTGATTTGCCTATTGACAAACAATTGACAAAAGGGTATAATGCAGATACTGATATATGTTAAATGTATTTTTTGTTTTGCGTTTATGTATTTTGCATATATCAAAAGAGGTGAGACATGTACAATATCAATTACGATTATTATCGGATATTTTATTATGTCGCCAAGTACGGAAACATTTCTCAGGCGGCGAAGATGCTGATGAACAATCAGCCCAACCTTACCCGATCGATAAAAAACCTCGAAGGAGAGCTTGGCTGTACGCTTTTTGTGCGCTCCAACCGCGGCATGAAGCTCACCCCGGAGGGAGAAAAGCTCTATTCCCACATAAGGATCGCTCTTGAGCATATCGAGGCGGGAGAGGAAGAAATCTCCCGAAGCAAAAACCTGGAGGGCGGAGCGATTTATGTTTCGGCCAGCGAGGTTGCTCTCAACTGCTGCATTCTGCCCGTTTTTAAAAAATACCGCACCCTTTACCCAAAGGTTAAAATAAGAATAAGCAACCATTCCACCCCTCAGGCAATCACCGCCCTTAAAGAGGGACTGGCCGACCTTGCCATTGTGACGACCCCCACCGTAAAATCCACCACCCTTACCGAAAAAAAGATAAAGACCATAAGAGAGGTGGCTGTTTGCGGAAACGGATTTCCCGAGCTTTTGGGCCGAAAGGTTTCTTTAAAGGAGCTGGCCGAATATCCCGTAATATCTCTCGGAACGGACACAAAAACATTCGAGATGTACTCGGCGTTTTTCACCAAAAACGGGTTGAAATTTTTGCCCGACATCGAGGCGGCAACCGCCGACCAGATACTTCCCATGGTTCGCTCGGATCTCGGAATCGGCTTTGTGCCAGAGGAGTTTTTGGAGGGAAACACCGACGTGGCGAGAATCGACCTTGCCGAAAAAATTCCCCTGCGCTCGGTTTGCATGATCAAGCGAAAGGAGCAGCCTTTAAGCGTTGCGGCAAAGGAGCTCGAAAAGCTTATTCTCGACAGCCGCGTTGACGGTGCCGAGATATGCGATGTTTAAAAATTCGCTCGAAATGAGAAGTTTTAAGCGCACCGCCACATTTAACACATTGTTAAATATATTCCCATTGTAAAATCATTTTTTATATAGTAAAATGGAGTCATGCAGGGAAGATTTTCCTGACTGACCTGTTTAATAAATTTCAGGACGCCGAATACCGAAAAAAACGGGATTTCGGGGTTGCTGTGATAAAGGTTGAGAAAGGACGGTTATTATGACCAACAACAAATCAATCAAAGAGTGGCTCGACAAACAGATCGAGCTGGTAAAACCCGAAAAGGTAGTATGGATCGACGGAAGCGAGGAGCAGCTTGAAGCCCTCCGCAAGGAAGCCTGTGCTACCGGCGAAATGATCAAGCTTAACGAAGAAAAGCTTCCCGGATGCTATCTTCACCGCACGGCGGTAAACGATGTTGCCCGTGTTGAGGGCCGCACACTTATCTGCACTCCCACCAAGGAGGAGGCCGGCCCCACCAACAACTGGATGGATCCCGATGAAGCCTATAAAATGCTCTATGACATCGCAAGAGACAGCTACAAGGGCAGAACCATGTATGTAATTCCCTATTCCATGGGTCCCGTAGGCTCCAAGTTCTCCAAGGCCGGCATCGAGGTCACCGACTCTATCTATGTTGTGCTTAACATGGCCATCATGACCAGAGTGGGCAAGGCTGTTCTCGATGTTCTCGGCGACAGCGACGACTGGGTAAGAGGTCTCCACTGCAAATGCAACATCGACGAAGAAAAAAGATATATCTGCCAGTTCCCCCAGGACAACACCATTATTTCGGTCAACTCGGGTTACGGCGGAAATGTGCTGCTCGGCAAAAAATGCTTTGCTCTGCGCATAGCCTCCTATCAGGGCAGAAACGAAGGCTGGATGGCCGAGCATATGCTCATTCTCGGTCTTGAAAATCCCAAGGGCGAGGTTAAATATATCGCCGCTGCATTCCCCTCGGCTTGCGGAAAGACCAACCTTGCCATGCTTATCCCCCCCAAATATCTCCGCGACAAAGGATATAAGGTTTGGACGGTCGGCGACGACATCGCCTGGATGAGAATCGGCCCCGACGGAAGGCTTTGGGCCGTCAACCCCGAAAACGGCTTCTTCGGCGTCGCTCCCGGAACCAACGAAAAATCCAACCCCAACGCTCTTGCCAGCACCCGTCAGGGTACCATCTTCACCAACGTTGTCCACAACCTCGACGACAATACCGTTTGGTGGGAAGGCCTCGACAAGAATCCTCCCAAGAATGCTCTCAACTGGAAGGGCGAGAAGTGGGATTGCACCGACGGCTCCAAGGGAGCTCATCCCAACAGCCGCTTCACCGCTCCCGCAAAGAACTGCCCCTGCATCAGCAGCGAGTTTGAAAACGGCGAAGGCGTGCCCATCTCGGCAATCCTCTTCGGAGGCCGCCGTGCCAAGACCGCTCCGCTGGTATATCAGTCGAGAGATTGGAACAACGGCGTATTTGTCGGCTCCATCATGTCCTCCGAGACCACTGCCGCCGCAAGCGGTGCGGTAGGAACCCTCCGCCGCGATCCCATGGCCATGCTTCCCTTCTGCGGATATAACATGGGCGACTATTTCAGCCACTGGCTCGAAATGGGCGAAAAGCTGGGCGACAAGGCTCCCAAAATCTTTAATGTTAACTGGTTCCGTCTCGACGACGAAGGAAACTTCATCTGGCCCGGATTCGGCGACAATATGCGTGTGCTTCTCTGGATGCTCGACCGCTGCGAAGGCAAGGTAGGCGCCAAGGAGACCCCCATCGGCTATGTTCCCGAGGTTGACGATCTCGACATGGAGGGCCTTGATATTTCCAAGGAGACCCTTGCCGATCTTCTCAATGTTGACAGCGGTATCTGGAAAGAGGAGGCCGCAGGAATCGAAGAATTCTACAAGAAATTCGGCGATCACCTCCCCGCAGAGCTTAAAAAACAGCTTGACGAGCTTAAAGCAAGACTGGGCTGAGCTTAAAGCCTGCGGCTTATCGGCCGACCGATAAAGCGGCAGACCCTTGAATTGAAAAAGAGTCATAATAAAACATCCCGCAGAGAGCTAAGACTTTCTGCGGGATTTTTGCGTTTCGGAGCATTTTGAAAAGGGTAAGCAATCGGTGCCGACCTCCGACTGCCTGTTCACAAGGCATTCGGTTAAAAAATGTCGGCAGTACAGCAGAGTGAAAACACATCCGACCGATGAAATATACGGCACTTTCTATAAAAAACCGAAAAACTATTGTTAAAATATTTTTTATATGGTATAATTTCCTTGCATATAAATTTCGGGAGTGAGTATATGGCTTGTGCCGTTAATAATATAACAAAAAAAACCGCTAAGGAAAAATATTTTATGGCATTCGGTCTGGCCTTTGCGGTGGCCTGTGCGCTGTTTATCCCCTACATAATATGGGACAAGGGCTATTTTATTTTTTACGGAGACTTTAACGCCCAGCAAATCCCTTTTTACAGGCTTGCCCACGCCGCCGTGAAAAACCTTGACATCGGCTGGAATTTCGGTACCGATCTTGGGTCTAATTTCGTCAGCTCCTACAGCTTTTATCTGCTGGGCAGCCCCTTTTTCTGGCTGACAATTCCTTTTCCCAACGACTTTGTACCCCACCTTATGGGGCCGCTTCTCATATTAAAATTTTCCCTTGCAAGCCTCACTGCCTACGCCTACATAACCCGCTTTGTGAAAAACAAGAATTACGCCGTGCTGGGCGCTTTTATGTATGCATTTTCGGGCTTTTCGGTTTATAACATTTTCTTTAATCACTTCCACGAGGCAATTGTTTTCTTCCCCTTGCTTCTGCTTTCGATTGAGCTTTTAATGACCGAAAACCGCAGAGGGGTCATGCTTTGCGCCGTGGCAATTTGCGCCCTTGTAAACTATTATTTCTTCTTCGGAATGGTCATTTTCACGGTTATGTATTTTGTGGTCAGGTGTCTTTCGGGTGATTGGAGCATCAACCTCAAAAGGGGAGAGGCGGCGTATACCTGTTCAAGATTTCTCGGCATCATTATCGAAGCGGTGCTGGGACTTGCCATAAGCGCCGTGATACTTCTGCCCTCGGTTTACGGAATTCTCGAAAACAACCGCGTCGGCTCGACAATTCTCGGCTGGAACGGCGTGGTTTATGATAAGCAGCAGCTTTACACCTATATCTTCCAGTCCTTCTTCTTTCCGCCCGACCCTCCCGCAAGACTGGTTTTCTTCCCCGGATCGGAAAAGGCCTGGTCGTCGGTGGCGGGGTGGCTGCCGCTGTTCGGTATGACCGGAGTCATTTCATGGCTTCAGTACAAGAGAGGCACATGGCAGCGCCGTCTTATGATAACCTCTATGATAATTGCCTTTATACCCGTGCTTAACCAGGCCTTCTCGGCCTTTAATTACAGCTACTATGCCCGCTGGTTTTATATGCCGGTGCTGATCATGGCTCTGGTGACGGCCATGGGCTTTGAGGACGACAGCGTTAAGCTTGAAAGCGGCTGGAAATGGTCGGCGGGAATTACCATGGGAATAATTCTGCTTATAGGATTTATGCCCGCCTCCCGCGGAGCCGACGGTAATTTCAACGACTTCGGCGTTTACAACAAATCCTATTCCGACCGCTTCTTTGTATATTGCGGAATAGCCGTTGCGGCGCTGGTGCTGACCGCACTGCTTTTAAGACTTAAAAGAAATTCCAAAAAGACCTTTGCCAAAGCGGCCATTGTCTTTTGCTGTGTGGTTTCTCTTGCCTATTCTTCATATTTCATATACCTCGGAAAGCTTGTTCGAACCGACACGAAAACCTTTATAATTCCCACCCTCATAGAAAACGACCGACAGATGACAGTTGATGATGCAAACGGCCGAAAGGTGCTTGCCACCGAGCTTGATGACGCAAGAATCGAGGTATATGAGGGCGCCGAAAACACCGCCATGTATTTGGGAATCAGAGGGGTTCAAACCTTCCACAGCATAGTGCCCGGATCGGTCATGAATTTTTACAACTATATCGGCGTTACGAGAACGGTCAATTCCAAGCCTCCGGTCAGTATTTACTCATTAAGAGGACTTCTCTCGGTCAAATATGTGATAAACTACACCGGTGAGTCCAAGCAGTTCAATAACGACGGTGTGTATGCCGCTTTGGGATATAAAATGTATTCGCCGATCGGAAACGCACAGACCAAAGAGGACACCGAGCAAAGCGGATATTATGTTTATGAAAACGCCAATTTCGTGCCCTACGGATTTACCTACGACCATTATATGACACGGGAGTTCTGCGACGGGGTGGATAAGGAAAAACGCACCGACGCCATGATGGCGGCCATGCTTTTAAGCGATGAGCAGATCGAAAAATACGGTGACATTCTCTCGGATATAAGCGAGCAGGTCACGGCGGAAGAAATCAACGAGGAATACGATTACAGCACTTATAAAGCCAACTGTAAGGAAAGAAAGAAAAACGCCTGCTCCTCCTTTTCCACCGGCAAGAGCGAATTTACCGCTGAAATAACCCTTGATAAGGACAATCTTGTATTTTTCAGCGTACCTTACGAAAAGGGCTGGTCGGCCACGGTGGACGGCGAGGCGGTGGACATTGAAAATGTAAATGTGGGCTTTATGGCCGTCAAGGTCAAGGGGGACGGACAGCAGCACACCATTCACTTTACCTACAAGACCCCCGGCCTTAAAACCGGCGCAATTGCCTCTTGCGGGGCTGTCGTGCTCAGCGTCATTTATATAGCCTACTGGAGCGTAAAGCGCAGAAAACAAAGAGCCGCCGCTCAAAACGAAGGGGCAAACCCTGAAAACGATCGGGATAGCGGAGAAATAAAGATTACCGATTATTCAATAGAAGGCTTTGAGTCGCCGCAAGCCGCAGAGGACGGGCAAGGAGCTCCCGGGCAACAGTCCGAGCGGATAGAAGAGCCCGGGCAGTCGGAAAAACCCGAGCAAGCGGAAGCGTCGGAGCAATGGACTGCCGAAGGCGCAGGGAAAGCCCAAAAGGGCGACAGCGGTATCAATATCAACACATTTATAAAAAAACAAGAAAAAGACGAAGGAGAGAAATAATATGCCCACCCTTTATGTTGTGCTTCCGTGTTATAACGAAGAAGCCGTTCTTCCCGAGACCACAAAACGGCTGACAGAAAAGCTTACCGATATGATAAAAAAAGGAGTGTGCGACCAAAAAAGCCGCATACTTTATGTGGACGACGGAAGTAAGGACAAGACCTGGGAGCTTATCGAAAAATTCCACGGGGAAAATCACCTTGTAAGCGGTGTAAAGCTTGCCCACAACCGCGGACATCAAAATGCTTTGCTTGCGGGGCTTATGACCGCCAAGGAGCATTGCGACTGCGCCGCCTCCATGGACGCCGATCTTCAGGACGACATTAATGTACTGGACGGATTTATGGAAAAGTTTAATGAGGGCTGCGATGTGGTGTACGGAGTGCGGAGCAAGCGCACCACCGACACCGCCTTTAAGCGCTCCACCGCCCAAGGGTACTATAAATTCATGAAAAAATTAGGGGTCGATCTTGTTTATAATCATGCCGACTGCCGCCTTATGTCGAAGCGCGCGCTTGAAGCCCTTGCCGATTATCGGGAGGTCAACCTGTTTCTTCGGGGTATCGTGCCTCACATCGGATTTAAAAGCGATATTGTTTATTTCGAAAGAGCCGAGAGATTTGCCGGTGAGTCGAAATATCCCCTTAAAAAGATGCTGGCCTTTGCCTTCGACGGTATAACCTCCTTCAGCGTTAAGCCATTAAAGCTTATAACCTCCCTCGGAATTTTCTTTTCGGCCTTGAGCGGACTGGGACTTTTGGCCGAGCTTATAGTGTGGCTTTGCGGGGTTTGTGTTGCGCCGTGGCTTCTGACGGTCAGCTTTGTGTGGCTGCTCGGCGGAATACAGCTTATCTGCCTCGGTGTTGCGGGACAGTATATCGGAAAGATATATTCCGAGGTCAAGGACCGCCCGAGATTCCTTGTGGAGAAATTTATAAACGACTGAAAAACGCTTTATTATACCCGATAAAGCCTTCGTGCAAACGCCGAATACGCAAAAAAACGAAACCCCGCCTGAGTTTTTCTCAAAGCGGGGTTTTATGCGGCGGTAATTTTGGCAGACCGCCCACCGATTTTACGACGGTCGTGTTAGGGTCTGAATATTTTACCCGAAGCCCTGCCGCCGATGAAGCATCAGTCGAAATCCCTGAAAAAGCTTGTTACGGCGTTTTCGTAGCCTTGCTTATCCGTGAGATAGCTCATGGCATGACCTGCGTCGGGGACAAGCAGCAGCCTCTTTTCTGAGGCACAGGCGGCATAATTATCGAAGGTCATTTGCACCGGAACGAATTTGTCGGCCGTGCCGTGTATAAAAAGCACCGGAACGGAGGCGTTTTTAAGAGCCTCAACGGTGGAATATTCGTCGGCTGCCATGCTGATTTTTTTCTTGCAAAGGGCATTTGCAAGATGGCCCTTGAGCCTGAACGGAATGTGAAGATTTTTGGTTGAAATGTGCTTCCATATTTCATAGGGAGAGGTAAAGCCGCAATCGGCGATTATTCCGTGTACCTCCTTCGGCAGGTCAAATCCCGCCGTCATAAGCACGGTGGCCGCTCCCATGGACACTCCGGCCAAATATATCGGAAGCTCTCCGTCGGTTTTTTCGGCAAGGAAGCTTGCCCAGGAAAAACAGTCAAACCGCTCGATAAGGCCGAAGCCCATCATCTCCCCGCCGCTGTCGTTTTGACCCCGCTGCTCGGCAAAAAGCACACTGCAGCCGCTTGCGAAAAAGAAGTCTGCAATGGCACCGAAATCCTTTGTCCAGGAGGAGCGCCAGCCGTGCATGGCCAAAATGACACGCTTGTCGCCCTCCCTGTGATACCAGTGGCCTTTAAGCTTAACGCCGTCGGCGGCGGTTATCTCCACATCCTCGTGGGGCATTTCTCTAAGCTCCTTGTCCTTTTGCGCCACAAGGGCGTCAAATTCGGGATCTGCGGGAGAGCCGGAAATGAGGCTGCCCGAGTTTTGCATGAGTTTTGGCGGGTCGCGGTCGAGAGCGGTGTTGACAAGCATTTTTGTAACGCCGTATGCCGTGGCGCCCGCAAGGGCAGTAACCGCGCCGACAAGTCCAACGGCGGGCAGACAGCTTTTCTTTTTGGTTTTATTTTTGCACATAAATCATTCTCCTTTTTTGTTGTTCAACAATTATTGTTTCCCTGTTCGACCGATTTATAAATCCTTTCCATGCGGGCGTCGAGGGAGGCGCTGCTCTTTGCACAGTCGAGAAGATCGGCCTCCATTTCGCTCGTCATAACATAATCCTTTTTATATCTGATTTTATGCTCGAGAGATGCCCACCAGTCCATTGAAATGGTACGGAACTGCACCTCAACCTTCATAAGTTTTTTCTGATTGTGAAGAAATATCGGGATTTCGACAATGAGATGAAGGCTTCGATAGCCGTTAGGCTTGGGATTTTTAATATAATCCTTTTTTTCAATGAGGGTTATGTCATCCTGCCGCAAAAAGGCGTCGGCCAGCTCGTAAATGTCGGAGGGAAAGGAGCATATCACCCTGACCCCCGCGATGTCGTTTATGTTTTGCTCGATGGCCTCTACCGTAAAGGGAAGCTTTTTGCGCTCCATCTTTTCCATAATGCTTTCGGGAGATTTAAGCCGGCTTTTGACCGTTTCAATAGGATTGCGGTCATACTCCAGCGACAGCTCCTCGTTAAGCACATTGAATTTCGTGGTGACCTCCATTATGGCGCATTTATAGTATGCCATAAGCTCCTGGTAGGGGCGGGCGCGGGTTTTTGCATATGACTGCACCTCTTTGGAGGAAAGGCGGGAAATAAAAAGCTGTTCAAGCTTGTTGTTTTTTGATTGATTGGAAAATATCATTTTTTATCCTCTTATATATCTTTTGTTTTGTTCATTATAATACTCGCAAAAAGCTCTCTCAACATACAGATTCGGGCGGTTGTGAGAAATATGTGCAAAAGGAGAGAAGTGTTCAAAAAAAGTCGGCTTTTGGATTTGTAAAATTGATATTAAGGAATTTTAATCGGAAAAAACAAAAGTTTTAAAATTTCCTGTTGACATAAGAACTAAATAATGTGATAATATATAGAGATATTAGAAGGATGATTTTTATGCGAGTCATTACAGGTGTCGCAAGGGGAAGGAGGCTTTCCACCCTTGAGGGACTTGATACCCGCCCCACCTCCCAAAGAAATAAGGAGGCGCTTTTCAGCGTTATACAGTTCGACATTGAGGGGAGGCGAGTGCTCGACCTCTTTGCAGGCAGCGGGCAGTTGGGAATAGAGGCGCTGAGCCGGGGAGCAAGCTCGGCGGTTTTTGTGGACAGCTCGAAAAAGGCTGCCGCCGTGGTCAAAAAAAATCTTGAAGCGACGGGATTTTTAAGCAAGGCGCAGGTGCATTGCCGTGAATGGAAAACATACATTTCCTCGGTAAGGGAAAGCTTTAACCTTGTTTTTCTCGACCCGCCCTACGGCAAGGATATTCTGCCTGATGCCATACCTCTTTCGGCAGAGGCGCTTGAAAACGGCGGAGTCATTGTTTGCGAACATGAGGCTTCCGATAAGCTTCCCGAAAGCTTTAAGGGTCTTGAGCTTTTTCGCAGAAAGGTCTACGGACGAACGGTTTTCAGCTTTTACAGAAAGGAACAGGAAATCACTTGAAGGAAATAATTGCTGTTTGCCCCGGGAGCTTTGACCCCATGACCATGGGACACTACGACATTATTGCACGTGCGGCAAAAATGTTCACAAGGGTCATTGTTCTTGTGGTTCCGAATGTTGCGAAATCTCCCACCTTTTCGCTGGAAGAACGGGTGGGGCTTATAAAAAAATCGGTAAAAGCCATTAAAAATGTCGAGGTTGATTGCTTCGACGGACTTCTTGCCGATTACATCAAAAAGGTTGGCGCGGGCGCCATTGTTAAGGGTCTGCGCGCCGTTTCGGATTTTGAATATGAATTCCAGATGGCGCTTACCAATAAAAAACTCTGTCCCGAGGCGGAAACGGTTTTTCTCACCGCCAAGGCGGAGAACATGTATCTCAGTTCGTCAATTGTTAAGCAAATCGGGAGTATGAACGGGGATATACGGGATTTTGTTCCCGCCGAAATTTACGAGGATATTATTTTAAGGCTGAAAGGAAGATAAAAAATGAATGTAGAAGAATTGCTGGATCAGTTAGACGATATTATGGAAAAGGGCTGGAGCTTTCCGGGCGGCCGCCGCGTTATCGAGGTCGAAAAGCTCAGAGAGCTTGTTGACGACATCCGCCTTAATATGCCCAACGAGATAAAACAAGCCAAGAGCATCGTTTCCGACCGCGCCGACATTATCACCACCGCCAAAAAAGAGGCCGAGGGTATTGTCAGAAGCGCCGAGGAGCGCGCCCGCGCCATCGTGGCTCAGGAGGAAATTACCAAAATGGCTCAGGCCAAAGCCCACGAAATCGTTTCCCAGGCCCAGACCAAGAGCCGCGATATGAGAAAGGCTGCTCAGGAGTTTGTGGACGATATTATGCGCCGTTCGGACGAGGAGCTGACTCAGAATCTTTCCGAGCTTCGCAGAACAAGAGCCTCCCTTAAACAAAACATTCCTTCGGTTAAGGCAGAGGAAGAAAACAAATAATCGGCTTTAAAAAAAGCTAAAAGGCTTCGGTTTTTTCCGAAGCCTTTTTTGCGTATTTGGTTTTCGGCTTCAGCCAATTTAACGCCGCGTTAACGCGTCAAATATGCGGTCGCAGATTTCCCTGTCAACAGCAAGGTCGAATTTTCTTGCAAAAAGACAGCCCGAGTTCATAAGGCAGTCGAAATCCTCCGATTTAAAGGTGTAGGGATTGCCTCTTTTCCAGTCGACAAAACGCATGTTTGCGGTGCATTCGTCGCTGTAGCAGGGACTTGAGAGCCTGTCCTTAAACTCGGAATTCATAAGCACAGATTGAAGAAAAACCTCGTCGGCGCAAAAGGATTTGGAAAACACCTTTCTTATAAAATCTTCTTTGGATAAAAGGTAATTGGCAAAATCACCCGTGATGCTGAACCAGTTTGAGCCGCAATAGGGAACAATACCTTCCTTTTTAAGGCGGTTGACTTTAAGTCTGCGCTGAACGGCCAGACTGATTTTGTCGATAACCCCAAAGAAGTTGTTGCCGCGTCCCGCCTTTTGGCCGAAAAGGTGATAAAGGCTTACGCGCTCGGCGGTGGACGCCTTTTTTGTGAATTCCTCGGTGCAGAAATGGACAAATTCTCTGCCCCTGCTTTGCTCAAAGAAACTGTATATTTCATCGGCCTTTTTAAGAGGAAGATCCACCCCCGATATGAGATGAAGATAGGAATAGTCCTTTTCCGCGGCGGCTTTAAGCAGACAAAGCTCTGTTTCTATTCCGCTGAAGGCTCCCCATGTGTTGCTTATGCGGTCAGTAAAGAAAACACCCGATTTTTTCGGAATTGAAAGAAAGCGGTCAAAATCGAAATCGCCCACTTTTTTGTCGATGTGAATGTAAATATCATTCTGCTCGAAATCGAGCAGCTTTATTATCATTTCGAGAAGCTCAAATTCGTGATGAGCAATTATGAGATAAGCGTGTTTGTTCAAAGTATCACCTCAGAGGTTCATTTTACAAAAAAAACAATCAAATTGCAACAGTTATTTTATGGCTATTTTGTTTGTAAAAACGGGGGAAGGCAAAGCTTCGGCAAACCTTTCGGAGCAAGAGGACAGGAGACCTGCATGCCGCATTTGCGCGCGCACTCTGAGGCCGAGGATGAAGTGCGCGAAATGACGGGCAGGTATATGGCACAGCAATATGAAAGCACCCTGCGGGACAGTATCCCGCAGGGTGCTTCGGTCTTCGTAGGACAACCACTGGCTCTGCCAGTGGAAAAAAAGCTTTAGCTATGGACAGAATAAAAACTCCTTGATATATT
>CAKSPR010000013.1 GCA_934486455.1 uncultured Eubacteriales bacterium | reverse complement strand
CTCTTTATGTCGGAAAAAAGCAGAAATATGTGTTTATTCTGTTTCAATTTTGCTTCAAGACCCGTAAGCGCCCTGAAGCTGTTGCGGGCTTATTCGGCCTCGAAAACATCCTTTGAAAGACCGCAAACGGGACATACCCAGTCATCGGGAATATCTTCAAATGCAGTGCCGGGAGCAATACCGCTGTCGGGATCGCCGATTTCGGGATCGTAAACATATCCGCAGGGACATACATACTTCATAATTATTATCTCCTTTTTCAGTTAAAATATTTTTATCTGTCAGCCGCTTATGATTTCGGAAATGACACCCATAATTTTGTCGTGACATCCTCCGCAGCCCGTTGAACAATTTGTAACCTTTTGCACCTCTTCAAATTCCTTTTCCAAATCGGGAAAACGGGTGTGCTCATGGACCGCCCTTTCAATATCGGCATAGCTGACTTTTTTACATTTGCAAATAAGTTCGTTTTCGGCATTATTCACTTTTCTCACCTGCTTTTTTAAAATAGACGCCATTTAAGGTAACTTTATTTTACCACACTTGGCTTCGGATGTCTACATTATTCAATGTTTTTTAACAAAAAGATTTTTTGCGGTATGCCCTTGACGAGGTGCTTTTTTCGATAAAAGCCTCACCCGTCGGCCGGGTAAAGGTCCGTAACCGCAGGCTTATTTTTTAAGCCGCTTGTCGCACTTCTTTGTCAGTGCCGTTCCAACCGACTGGAAAACCTGCACAAGCACTATAAGAAGCACCACCGCAAGCAGCATGACAAGGTATTTATAACGGTAATAACCGTAGTTAATGGCTATTTTTCCAAGACCGCCGCCGCCGATTATACCGCTCATGGCGGTGTATCCGAGAATGGTTGTAACGGCGATGGTGATGTTTGAAATAAGGGAGGGCATGCTTTCGGGAAGCATTACCTTAACGATGATTTGGAAAGGTGACGCACCCATGCTCTGAGCCATTTCGATAACATTGGGATTGACCTCCCTAAGACTGCTTTCCACAAGCCTGACCACAAAAGGAAAGGCTGCAATGGTAAGGGGAACCACCGAAGCCGCCGTTCCCACAGCCGTTCCCATTATTGCTCTTGTCAAAGGGAATACAAGAATCATCAGTATAAGGAAAGGCACCGAACGGAGCAGGTTTATTATGACATTGAGCACCTGCATGACCGCCTTCGGCAGCGGAAGCACGCCGCCCTTTTCCCCCGCCACAAGCAGCACCCCGAGGGGCAGTCCGATTATTATGGCAAGAGCCGTTGAAAGCAGGGTCACATAAAGGGTTTCCCATATCGCCGATAAAAATTGGGTCTTTACAATCTCGGCCGTTTCAAGCCATTCGGGAGAATTAAAAAAATCAGTCAGCATTTCCGGTCACCTCCTCTGCGGATATATCTCGGCTTCTTGTTAAAAAGCTTATTGCCCGATTCAGGTTATCCTGCTTGTTTTCAACGGCAAGAAGCATTGTGCCGTAGGCCTTACCGCCGATGCTTTTGGTGGAAGCATAACAAATACTTGCCTCTACTCCCTCCTTGACCGCCATTTGGGCGATCATGGGCTCGTCGGTGGCATCGGCACCGTTGAACACCACTCGAATATAACGGTATTTTTCGTTCTTTTCCGCAAAGAACTCCTCGGAAGCGCCTTCGGGAAAAACAAGGCGTTTTGCCGCAGAGGATTTCGGATGAGAGAACACCTCCGAAACCGTTCCCTCTTCGGCTACCTCACCGTTTTCGAGAATTGCCACCCTGTCGCACACACGCTCGACGGCGCTCATTTGGTGGGTAATTATTATAACCGAAATGCCGGTTTTTTTATTTATTGTCTGCACAAGGTCAAGAATGGAGTTGGTAGTTTTTGGGTCGAGAGCGCTGGTTGCCTCGTCGCAGAGAAGCACCTTGGGCTCGGTTGCAAGGGCGCGGGCGATTGCCACCCTCTGCTGCTGTCCTCCCGAAAGCTGCGCCGGGTATGCCTTGGCCAGCCCCACAAGCTCAAGAAGCTCGGCGGCCTTTTTCTGCGCCTCGGCCTTGGGAACGCCCGCAAGTTCAAGGGGAAAGCAGACATTTTTAAGGCAGTTTTTCTGCATAAGCAGATTAAAGCCCTGAAATATCATGGTTATTTTTCTTCTTGTTTCCCTAAGCTCCTTCTGGCTTAAAGCTCCCATGTCAACGCCGTCGAAAATAACGCTTCCCGATGTGGGCCTCTCAAGCATGTTTATGCATCGCACAAGGGTGCTTTTCCCGGCTCCGCTCATGCCGATTATGCCGTATATCTCGCCGTCATTTATTGTCAGCGAAACATTTTTCAACGCCTCCACCTCTCCCGATGCAAGGGTAAAGGTCTTGGTCAGATTTTTTATTTCAATCATTTTTTCACCTCATCGGCCGAAAATAGGATTAAGCAACATATGCTCAAACAGCAATTACTTAATCAAACAATTGCCTAAACAAACAGTTGCTTAAACAACAATTGGTACCATGGTAAAATCATACCACAGTACCAATCAAAACGCAATTTAATTTTTTGTCATCAGCCCTTCAGAGCGTCGAGAGAGGACTGCTTTCCGCCGTAGAGTCCGAGAGGCTCAACATGAATGGCGGCAACCGAAACGATGTGGGTGTTGTTTTCGGCGTTGAAGTCGTCAAGATAGGGCTTGTGCTGGAAGTAGTTTGCAAGCACGGTTCCGTCCTCCACAACATTGTTGGGAACGACATAATCACTGAATTCCTGAATATCGAGCTTTATGTTCTTTTCGGCAAGGATGTCCTTTGCAACGGCAAGTATCTCGGCATGGGGCGCGGGAGAAGCGGCTACCGAAATTGTTTTGCCCGAAAGAGAGGCATAATCGACCGATGCGTCAAATCCGTCGCCGGGGTTGTCAACTACCGATACAACCGAGCCGGAATATTTTTCGGTGATGAAATCGGCAACCTTTTTGCTGGAAAGGGCGGCAACAAGAGCCTTCACGAGAGGATCGTTTTCGTTGCCCTCTTTAACGGCCACAATGTTTGAATAGGCCGAGGAAGAGCCTTCGATAACGAGAGCGTCCTTTGCGGGATTGAGGTTTGCGGCAATTGCATAGTTGGAATTGATTACGGCATAGTCGACATCTTTAAGAACATTGGGAAGCTGAGCGGCCTCAACCTCGTTGAATTTGATGTTGTGGGGATTTTCTTCGATGTCGAGTACGGTGGCTGTTATTCCCACGCCGTCTTTAAGCTTTATAAGCCCCTGCTGCTGGAGAAGCAGAAGGGCTCTTGCCTCGTTGGTGGTGTCGTTGGGGACGGCAACGGTAAGGCTGCTTTTTTTATCGTCGGAAGAGCCTTGCCCGCAGGAAGCAAAGGACAAAACAAGGGAAAGCGTAAGTACGGCGGCTAAAATTATTGATAAAGTCTTTTTCATGATAAATTTTCCTTTCGGGTAATAATTTTTTTAAATGTGTTGTCTGTTAAACGCTTTTATTTTGTACAGCTGCACATTCGCCCGAAGCGGAAATTAGACCTGACAAGCTTTTCAAAAAAGTTTTTCATATCTTCCCTCCAAAACGGCACTGCCGTTACTGTGCAGGTGTAAAATTTCAAAAGCAGCATTTTCCCTTCGGAGAAATTCGCCTTTGATAACTCCCGCACTCTGTTCATACCATAAAACCGAGCGTCTGTCAAGAGTATTTGCGGTATTTCGTTCGGTTTTAATTCCTACCTATTCCGTAGGTTGGTAAGATAATAGCACAATTATATTGCTTTGTCAACACCTTTTTTAAAAAAAATTTAACTGCGCCCGAGGGTTCAGAGCGGAAATACCGATCTGAAGAGAGATGCCCCGAGCGCAGCTTTTCAAGGATGCTTGTATTTTTTTAAGTCGGCCGACGGCCGAAAATCATCAGGCGTTCTTTTTACGGTTGTTGAAGGAATTGAGCAGCACCGCTCCGATGATGAGCAGGCCCTGTACCACATACTGCATATCGGAGGATACGCCGGTAAGGGTCATGATGTTGTTGATAATTCCGAGGAAGATGATACCGATAAATGTGCCCCAGGAGGTTCCGAGACCGCCTGCAAGGCTTGCACCGCCGATGATGACCGATGCGATGACGTCCATTTCCCAGCCGCGTCCGAAGGTGTATGTGCCCGACATAACCTGTGCGGACATCATTATTCCGGCGAAGGCGGCGCAGAACTGTACGATCATCATAACGATAATTCTGACCTTTTTAACATTGATACCCGAAAGACGGGCAGATTCTGCGTTTCCGCCCACCGCATAAACCGAGCGGCCGAATTTGGTCTTTCTCAAAACAATCAGGGTCACGATAAAGAACAGCGCAAGGAACATTGCGGGTACGGGCAGGAAACCGAAGAGGGTGCCCGAGCCGAACCATTTATACCATTCGGGAAGGCCTGTTACCGGATAGGGCGCAAGCAGAGCCGCTACGCCGTAAAGCACGTTGACCATACCGAGGGTAACGATAAAGGAGGGCATGTTGAAGTAAGTCATAAGCAGACCGTTTATAAGTCCGATAAGGGAACATGCGATAAGCGTTCCGGCAATGGCGATTACACCGGCAAGCGCGCCGTTTACACCCGCCGCAAGGGTGGCCTTTAAAATGAGTGCGGCCACGATTCCGCTGAGTCCTACGGTCGAGCCTATCGAAAGATCGATCTCGCCGCAGATGATGACGAAGGTCATACCGAATGCGATAACGCCCTTGAGGGACGCGGTACGGAGAACGTTAAGAAGGTTGCCAGAGGTAAGGAAGGAGGGAGAGAGGAATGTGGCAACGATAAACACCACCACAAGAATTATTTCAAGTTTAAAGCGGTCGGCCGCCGAAGCTACCTTCAAAAGCGGAGACGCGGGAGCTTTTGTTTTAGTCATAATTTTCACCTCGTTAATTATTTTGGGAAGGGTTGTCATAGCTGCCTTTTCCGTCCGAGCGATCTCCCATACAAAGAGCATAAAGCTCGTTGGTGGAAATCTCGTCGGGATCGACTTGGCCGACTATTTTTCCTTCGCACATAATCAGTATTCTCTGACACACCTCAAGCAGTTCCTCCAGCTCACTGGAAACCATAATGCTTGAAATTCCTTTTCTCGACTGATCCCACATTATTCTGAAGATCTGCTGCTTTGCGGCAACATCGATGCCTCGGGAGGGCTCATCGAAAAGCATGACGGTGGGGTCGGTGTTGAGCCAGTTGCCCACAACCACCTTTTGCTGGTTTCCTCCCGAAAGAGAGGTTACCGGCAGGGCCGTGGATGCAACCTTTATCTGCAGCTCGTCCACCTGTCTGTCTATATACTGTTTTTCTTTTTTCTCGTTCATAAAGCCAAACTTCGACAGAGCGCCGAGGCTTGCATAAACCAAATTACGGTTAATGGATGACATCAGTACCAATCCTTCGGTCTTTCGATCCTCGGGGGTAAGCGCCATACCAAGAGATTTCATCTTTTTAAGGTTGGAATGATGTTTGTTTATGGTCTGACCGCCGAACTCAACCGTTCCGCCGTCAAATTTATCGGCTCCGAAAATAGATTTGAGAAGCTCTGTTCTTCCCGAGCCGAGCATTCCGGCTATTCCGAGGACCTCACCCTTGTGAAGCTCAAAGGAAACGTTTTCAAACTTTCCTTCTCTGGTCAGATTATTGACCCTGAGCACCACTTCGTCCGAAACCATAAGATCGTCGGGACGGGTCTGAACCTGCGTATCGCCGAACATCATATCAATAAGCTCACGGTGGGTAAGCTCCGACATGTTCTTTTTGCCGATATATTTTCCGTCGCGGATGACGGTACAGTCATCGGCTATTTCCCAAAGCTCCTGAAGCTTGTGGGAAACATATGTGATAATAACATCCTTTTCCTTCAGCTTTCTCACCATCTTAAAGAGGGCGGCAACCTCGTGTCGGGCAAGAGAAGAAGTGGGCTCGTCAAGCTGAAGCACCTTAGGATTAAAGCTCATTGCTTTCGCAATTTCTATCATCTGCCGCTGCCACATACTAAGCGAAGACACCTTGGCGGTGACCGGTATGTCAATGCTCAGCTCCTGCAAAAGGCTCTTAACCTGAGAATTTGCGGCATTCCAGTCTATCATTCCGTATTTCATCGGCATTCTTCCGAGCAGAATGTTCTCGGTTACCGAAAGTGTCGGGATAAGACTGAGCTCCTGGTACACGGTGGCGATGCCGTCCTTAAAGGCGTCGGTTGTGGAGGCTATCTTTACCTCTCTGCCGTCGAGTATAAGCACTCCGGAAGTGGCCTGCTGTGCACCCGAAATTATTTTGAGCAAGGTGGATTTTCCCGATCCGTTCTTACCGACGATGGCGTGCACCTTGCCACTGTCAAAGGAAACCGATACATCGTCAAGAGCGACCGTTCCGGGAAATACCTTTGTAATATTACGGGCTTCTAAAACGCTCATTAAAATTCCTCATTCCTTTGATTATGTTGTTTTGCATTCCCCGGAGAAGCCGCCGTTTTCAAGCGGCCTCTCCGGGGAAGAACTACTCAAACCTCTTTGTGCAAAAGGTTCAATATTTTATTTGCAACGGCAAAAAAACAAATTCGGCCGTTTAAAAGCACAAAGGAGGTAAAAGGAGTACAACGTGTACTGTTGTAATATTACGCTGACAAAAGACTGTCTTTTGTCCTTTGCGACTATCGGTCATCAGCCGATCTTTTTAAGATCGTCGAGATAAGTCTTGATGCCGTCGGGATTGGTGCGGGTAAGCAGAATTCCGTCAACGGTCTTAACCTGGCCTGCATTGCCGGTGCTCTCGCCCTTGATGGCTTTAATAAGCATCTGCATGCTCTGATAGCCCATCTGATATGCGTCCTGACCGGTAACGGCCTGAAGAACGTTTTTGTCGTTCTGGAGATAGGAGGCTATCTGCTCGGAAGCGTCGATACCGAATACATAAACATCTTTAAGGCCCTTGTTTTCAATAGCCATGGTCGAACCGACTGTTCCGCCGTCGTTGGCAGCATAGATAAGCTTAACATTGGGATGAGCGGTCAAAATACCGTCAACAGTGGTAACAGCCTTATCCTGCTCCCATGCGTCCTGACGGTCAACAACCTTTACAAGGTCGCCGACTTCGCCGAGGAATCCGTCAACACGGGCACCGGATTTTTCGGGAAGAAGGGAGTCAAAGCAAACAACTGCTATTTCAACGGGATTTTCTTTGGTAGCGCCGAGAGTTTTCTCGAGGAATTCTTTCGCTGCCTTGCCGGTGGAAGCGCCCAGCTGTTTCTGGTCGGAGGTAAATCCGCCTACCAGGAAGGAGCCGTCGGTCAGGGTGGAGTCGGTAAGAACAACCTTAACTCCGGCGTTTGCAGCGCTCTTGACAGCCTCAATGGAGGAATCCTGATTAAGAGGAGCAATTGCTATACCGTCAATTTTGTCCTGAACATAGGTATTGATGGTTTGGGTTTCCTTTGCCTGGTCCTGGTTGCAGTTGAATTCTCGGTAGTTGGCACCTGCTTCGTTAGCGGCAGCTTTATATCCTGCGCTCATCATACGCATAAACTGATCCTCAAGGTAAACCATACCGGCCACCTTGACCTGACTGCCGTCCTTGCTGGTGTCGTCTCCGCCTGACGGGCTGCAAGAGGTGAATGCCGCGATCATGGCGACTGACAACAATAGTGCGATTAGCTTCTTCATTTTTTGTTTCTCCTTTTTTTAAGTTTTCCCTCATCGGGCAAGCCTATTGTATATTACATAAGCAATTATAATCTACATAATTTTTTGCCTAATCTTATATTATTTTGTCATTTTCAACTATGATTACAAAAAGACACGGTAACGTGATAAATTTCTGTGTTCTTTTTACCTATAAATATAAGCGTATTAAAACAATTCCGATTTCAAGCTGTTTTCAACCGTTTTAAAGACTCGGCTTCACGGGCTTTTCGGCATTGTCATGCCCGTGCGCTTTTCCGGCCGCTCTCGGTGCGATTATGCCGTTCGGACACTGCTGACCCGACCTTCGGCCGTTAAAACGGTGTACTTTTTAAAAGCCTAAAACAAAATATAATGCTATGTGACGCACGATGAGAATTTGTAATATTGTTTGCATATTAAAAAATAATATTCAAAGCCCGGCAGACAAAAGCGCTGCGGGCAGGTGCAAAAAAGCACCGTTTAAAAACAAAAAACTCCCATTTCCCAAGGTTTTGTCCTCGGGAAATGGGAGAAACACAAGACTGCCGAATTTCTTCGACAAATGGAAAGAAAGACTTTGTTCAAAAACCCGCCGACTGCGGAAAATTATTGTTTTAAGATGCCGCCGAGCCGTCGGTTTTTTTGCCCGTACGGCAATCAGGGCTTAACCATAACAGCCTTTAAGGCAGTGGCCTTGTCCTCATAGTATTTCTTCATGGCCTCGGGAAGGTTTTCAAGAGCAAAGGTGTGGGAAACAAGACTCTTGACATCCACGATTCCCGCCTTTACAAGGTCGATGCACAGGGGGAAATACAGTGCCGGAATGGCGTTTGAGCCTCTGATCTGAAGCTTGTTCAGATGTACCACATTGGAATCAAAGGTAACTGTGGGCTCGTTATAGCTTATGCCGAGAAATGCAACTATTCCGCCGGTATTGCAGACATTGCAGGCAGTGCCGATGGTTTTCGGCGGTGCAGTCACAAGCACGCGATCAACTCCGCCCTTTTCGAATTTGTAATCTTCAAGCTTTACCTTGTCGGTATAAATGATTTCGTCGGCGCCGAATTTTTTTGCCATTTCACATCTTGCTGTTGCGGTGGAAAACTCTGCGGCATAGATCTTTCTCGCCCCGCCGGCTTTAGCCATCTGAAGCGCCATAAGACCGATGGGTCCGCAGCCAAGCACCAGCACATCGTTGTTAAGCTTGATGTCTGAAGTCATAAACAGATCATAAGCGACTCCCATAGGCTCCATAATGGCCGCTTCCTCAAAGGTCATTCCGTCAAATTTAACGCAGAGACTTGCCGGAACAATGGCCTTTTCGGCAAAACCCATGCCCGTGCGGAAGCCCTTGTCAAGCTCCATAAAGCTGTCTCCGCAGGGTGTGTTGTCAAAATCCGGACGACCGTTTCGCGAGCAATCGAGAAGAGGGTCAAAGGTGGCCGTTTCGACACAAACCCTATCCCCTACCTTAACATTGGTGACAAGCTTTCCGACCTTTTCCACGATTCCCGAAAACTCATGGCCGAAAGGCTCCCAGTCCTTAGCCTGATAGGAGGCCAAAATGTTGTCGTGTCCGCAAAATCCGCAGGCCTTAACATCCACAATAACCTCGGTGTCCTTGATTTCCCTAAGCTCAACATCTCTGACCTCAAACATATAAGGCGCTTTTAAATATGCAGCTTTCATTTTATTACCTCCGAATTTTTAAATTGAAAATGTCCAAGGATTATTATATCCCCGATTTTTCAATGTAATTCTACCACCGTCTTTGGATAAAGTCTTTATATTATTTTGCTTTTTATTAAGTTTTTTTGTCAATGTAACCATGACATGCATTTTCCTATAAACCCGGTGCAATTTTCTGACGCAAAATTCTTAAAAGAGGACAGTCTCGGGAAAACGAAGCTTAATATCTTAAAAAGGAGCGCCGTATTTACCGACGCCCGACAATGCTGAAAAAACGGCGCAGTCGGTTGGTTTAATGCCGACTGCGCCGCTTTATTATTATACTTTGTTTTAATGTAATATCGCCGAACTAATCGGAGGAAAAAAGCAGGTGGTTGCGGTAGAAGGACGGGGAAACGCCGGTGGTGTCTCGGAACACCTTGTTAAAGTACTGCACGTCGCTGTACCCCACCTCCTCGGAGATTTCATATATCTTCATCTTGGGATCTCTTAAAAGCTCAATGGCCTTTTCCACCCTCACCCATGTAAGATAATCGGCAAAGCTCTCGCCGATCTCGCTTTTGAACAGCTTGCAAAAATACGAAACGCTCAGCTCGCAAAGCTCGGCTAAATCTTCAAGGGTTATCTTTTCGGAATAATGCGAATTGATATAGCTCACCGCCGCATCTATCTGCAGACGCTTTTTGCTTTTTTCCTTTGTGCCCGAAAGCTTGAAAAGCGATTCAAGATATGCCGCCGCCTCTTCGGTATAGCTTTGGGAATCCTTTACCCTTGCCGCCATTTCAAATATATTGAGATTTGCCGAACACACCCTGCGGTCGGATTTTGCGGTAGCTCCGGTGCTGAGCGAAAGACATACCACCGTTTCGAGAAAGAAGAATTTATAATCGATAGGCCTGAGGGACTCGCTCATCTTATCCAGAGCGGTTTTTATTTCCTCGATATTTTGCTTTGCGTCGATAAGGCTTCCCTTTCTCACCGAGGCTGACAGCCGCTTTTCGCAGGGCAAAGCAAAGGGGCAGTCGGGCAGCACCTGGCGGGGCTCGGAATAGGTGTATATTCTGTCGCCGCCGGTATATTCCTTGCGGTCGAGGCACTTTTTGGCCGCGGAAAAGGAGGCGTTAAGATTCGACAGCTCGTAAACTATCTCCCCTACCCCAACCGTAACCGTTTCCTCCGTGGCAAGCTCAAGACGGGCCTTAATCTCCTCGGCCGACTCGTAAATAATGCGGTCGAATTTCGTCCGATTGTCGGGTAGGGATAAAATTCCCAAAACCGTTGCATTGGGAAGGGATAAGGCAAAGCCTCTGCCGTGCTTTCTGAGCATTTCCTGAACAAGACCGGCAGGGTCTATAAGGGCGGAGGTAAGCGGCATCGCATCGGCCGAAAAAAGCATACATACATATTGATGATCAACCGCAGGAACGCCCAGACGGGTAGCCTCTCTCTTTGCGCCGGCCAAATTGTAGCTTCCGCTGAGCAGACCCATTATAAAATGCTCCCATCTCAGCTCGACAATGTGCATGCCGCTGTCTGCCGTTCTCTTTTCCACCGAATCGCCTCCGTAAACGCCGTGCCGCAAAGTGTAACCAATGCTTATGCCCGTTTTCTGATTAAAGCCTTTGACACTGTATCGGTTTTTCGCCGTTACAGTTTTAATTCTTTATCTCCATTATATCACAAAAACGAAAATGTCAAATATAGTTTTTGTATATTTTAAATAATTTTGGCTTATTATAATTCTATAATGACACAATAAAAAATATTTGTCAAGTATTTTAGGCCATTTCTTGTGTAGTTTGTATAATCAACAACCGCAAAATGCACTGCTTCTTTTATCATTATGTAAAAAGTCAAAGCAATTTGTAAGCGTGAGGCCGATTTTACCGTTTTTTTGTAACAATTGTCTGCAAAACAACCGCCGTTTAAATATTTTTTTACAAATTATCATATTTTAAAAATACCCCTTGACAAATCGAAATAAAAGGAGTACGATGAAAAAAAATAAGGAGGACACAGATATGCTTCGTACTAATATCTTTTCATATTATTATTACTTTATTACGGACTGTCTGTGTGCTTGCTGATTTTTTAAACAAGTTAACAGACAGCCCGCAAATTGTTATGTGCAGAAATTGCAAATTAACAGGTTGCGGGTTTTTTTATGAAATTTTTTCGGAGGGATATTATGGCGGACATAAACAAGGCGCGGCGGGAAATAAACGAAATAGACGGAAAAATGGCCGAGCTTTTTTGCAGGCGTATGGACGCGGTAAAAGAGGTCGGACAGTATAAACGGGAGCGCGGACTTCCCATATTCAGCTTCGAAAGAGAACGGCAGGTCATAAGCGAAGGGGCAAAGCGGGTCGACAATCCCGATTACCGCGACTATTATATCAACTTCATTGAATATGTCACGGAGCTTTCAAAGCGCTATCAAAGCCGCCTTATGGACGGAATGAAAATTGCATACAGCGGCGTGGAGGGAGCCTTTGCCAACATCGCCGCAAAAAAGATTTTTAAAAACGGCAATGCGCTTCCCTATCCCGATTTCAGATCGGCATATGAGGCGGTTGAAAAGGGAGAATGCGACTGCGCCGTGCTTCCCATCGAAAACAGCTACAACGGCGACGTGGGACAGGTTATGGACCTTGCCTTTTTCGGCGGACTTTACATACACCGGTTAAGAGAAATAGAGATAGTTCAAAACCTCCTTGCAAACAACGGCGCCACCCTCGAGACAATCAAGGAGGTCAAAAGCCACCCGCAGGCTCTCGGCCAGTGCGGAGAATACATTCACCGCCACGGCTTTAAGGCTGTTGAGGCAGAAAACACCGCCCTTGCGGCGCAGGAGGTTGCCGTCTCGGGCAGGACGGACATTGCCGCAATAGGAAGCGAGCTTGCGGCCGAAAAATACGGACTGAGGATCATCGACACCCGCATTAACGAATCGGGTACAAACACAACCCGCTTTGCGGTATTTTCCAAACCGGAAAAGCTCCCCTCGAAGGACGACGATCATTTTGTCATGGTTTTCACGGTTCGAAACGAGGCCGGCGCCCTCGGAAAGGCCATAAACATCATCGGCCGACACGGCTTTAATCTTTGCTCTCTCAAAAGCCGCCCCACAAAAAAGCTCATATGGACATACTATTTCTTTGCCGAAGGCGACGGCAACATCAACAGTCCCAGGGGCAAAGAAATGCTAAAGGAGCTTGCAGGCTGCTGTTCCGATTTAAAGGTGCTGGGAAGTTTTCCAAAGGAGTGAGAAAAATGAAGGTAAAGACTCAAAACGGAAGCTATGAAATAACCATTATGCACGGAGCCTTGTCCCGTGCCGACGAGTTTTTTAATCTTAACCGAAAGGTGCTTATAGTCACCGACTACGATGTGCCGGCGGTGTACGCAAAAACCGTGGCCGACCGCTGCAAGCAGCCCTTCATAACCGCCGTTCCCTCGGGTGAACGCTCAAAAAGCCTTGAAAACTATAAAATGCTGCTCACAAAAATGGTGGAAAAGGGCTTTACCCGTTCCGACTGCGTCGTGGCGGTAGGCGGCGGGGTGGTCGGAGACCTTGCGGGATTCGTTGCCGCAAGCTTTATGAGAGGCGTGGATTTTTACAACATCCCCACCACCGTGCTGTCTCAGGTTGACTCGTCGGTGGGAGGAAAGACAGCCATTGATTTTTGCGGGCTCAAAAACATTGTGGGTGCGTTCTGGCCGCCCAAGGGTGTGCTTATCGATCCCGACACATTAAAGACACTTTCTCCCCGCCAGATCTCCAACGGACTTGCCGAGGCGGTAAAAATGGCCGCCACCTGCGACGCCGAGCTTTTCTCGCTTTTCGAACGGGATGATTTTTCTCTTGAAAAGCACCTCGATTTGATAATTGCCCGAGCGGTATCCATAAAAAAGAGCGTTGTCGAACAGGATGAAAAGGAAAACGGGCTGCGTCGGGTGCTTAATTTCGGACACACCCTTGCCCATGGAATCGAAAGCAGGCGCAAGGAGCTTTTCCACGGAGAATGTGTGGCCATCGGGATGGTTCCCATGTGTTCGGTAAATGCGGGAAAAAGGCTTGTCCCAGTGCTTTTAAAGCTTGGACTTCCCACCCGTCTGCCCCTTTCGGCCGACGAGATAATCGAAGCCATGTCCCACGATAAAAAGCGGGACGGCGATAAAATTACCATTGTTTATGTCCCCGAGATCGGGCGGTTTGAGTTTAAGGAAATGGAATTTTCGGCCTTTGCCGAGCAGATCAAAAGGACGGTGCAAAAATGAAAAACACATTCGGAAATGCCCTTTGCGTAACTGTTTTCGGTGAAAGCCACGGAAAAAGCATCGGTGCGGTCATCGACGGACTTGCCCCGGGAATGGAGATAAACCTCGATTATATAAACGAAAAGATGGCACTGCGCCGCCCTGCCGGAGCCATTTCCACCGCAAGAAGAGAGCCCGATCCCATAAGCTTTGAAAGCGGCGTATTTGAAGGAAAAACCACCGGCACTCCCCTTTGCATAAGAATTGAAAACAGCGACACAAAGTCCTCGGATTATGCCACCATGAAATCTATCGCGCGCCCCGGTCACGCCGATTATTCGGGATATTGCAGATACGGCGGATTTGCCGACTATCGCGGCGGCGGACATTTCAGCGGGAGGGTAACGGCCGCTCTTGTGGCAGCGGGAAGCATTGTCAGATACGCCCTCGAGCAAAAGGGCATTATGATAGGCTCTCATATAAAGGAAATTTCCGGAATATCCGACAGATCCTTTGAAAATCCCAAGGAAGAAATACCCCTCGTTTTTAAAAGCTCCTTTCCCCTGCTCGACCGATCTGTCGAACAGGCAATGAAGGACGAGATCATCAAGGCGAAAGAGGATCGCGACAGCGTCGGCGGAATTGTGGAAACGGCCGTCACGGGTCTTGACGCAGGCCTCGGAGAGCCGTTTTTCGATACGGTTGAGGGTGTCATCTCCCACGGGGTGTTTTCCGTTCCCGCCGTTAAGGGTATAGAGTTCGGCGAAGGCTTTAACCTTGCGAAAATGCGGGGAAGCGAGGCCAACGACCCCTTCGGCATAAAAAACGGCGGGATCGTCACCCTTTCAAACAATAACGGCGGTATAAACGGCGGCATAACAAACGGCAGCGACATAATTTTCAGAACGGTCATAAAGCCCACCCCCACCATTGCGAAAAAGCAAAGCACAGTGGATTTTGAACAAAAAAAAGAGGCCGAGCTTGAGGCAAAGGGTCGCCATGATCCCTGCATTGTTCATCGCGCGGCGGCGGTCATCGACAGCGTTACCGCTCTTGCTTTGGGCGATCTTTTAACCTTAAAATACGGAACGGAATGGACGAAGGCAATATGAAATACGGCCTTTTGGGAGAAAAGCTTTCCCACAGCTTTTCGGCCGAAATACACAAATGCCTCGGCGGCTACGATTATGAGCTTATTGAGGTTGGAAAAAAAGATTTAGACTTATTTTTAAAGCGCAGAGACTTTTCCGCCGTTAATGTGACCATCCCCTATAAGCAGGATGTCATACCCTATCTTTATTATATAAGCGACACGGCGAAGTCTGTCGGCGCCGTAAACACGGTAGTAAACAGGGACGGAAAACTTTACGGATACAACACCGATTTTCTCGGCATGAGGGCGCTCATTCTGAAAAACGGCATAGACCTTAAAGACAAAAAGGTGCTTATTGCGGGAAGCGGCGGCACATCAAAAACCGCACTTGCAGTGGCAAAGGAGTTGGGCGCAAGAGAGATTTATCGCCTGTCGAGAAGCCCTGAAGGCGGCCTTATAAGCTACGGGCAGGCCGAAAAGCTGCATTCCGACGCCGATGTTATAATCAACACGACTCCTGCGGGAATGTATCCGAAAATAGCGGGCGCTGCTCTTGACATAAACAAGTTTCCTCGGCTTTGCGGCGTTATCGACGCGGTATACAATCCCCTGAGAAGCGAGCTTGTGCAAAAGGCTCTTGACAAGGGTATTCCTGCCGAGGGCGGACTTTATATGCTGGTGGCGCAGGCGGCCTATGCCTGTGAAAAATTCATAGATACCGAATTTTCAGTCAATGAAATCGACAGGGTTTTTAAAAAGCTTGAAAAAGAAAAGCAAAACATCGTGCTTGTGGGTATGCCCGGAAGCGGCAAAACCACAATCGGCAAGGAGCTTGCAAAAAGACTCGGTCGGGAATTTATCGACACCGACGACGTTATAAAAGAACGCTTCGGCGATATTTCGGAAATTTTCAAGGTAAAGGGCGAACAGTATTTCCGAAAGCTCGAAAGGGATGTAATTCTCGAAACGGCGGCAAAATGCGGCGCGGTTATCGCCACCGGCGGCGGAGCGGTGCTTTGCGGCGAAAATGTGTTCCGTTTAAGACAAAACGGAAAAATATATTTTCTCGACCGCCCGCTCGAGCAGATAATTCCCACCTCCGACCGTCCCCTTGCCCTTGACGCAGAGGCGGTCAAAAAGCGATATGACGAACGATACGACATATATCTTGCGTCGGGAAAAAGAATTAAAACGAACGGCGTTGTAAGCGACGCCGCAGACGAGATTTGCGAGGATTTTGAAGGATGAAGATACTTGTTTTAAACGGTCCCAACATCAATATGCTGGGCATTCGCGAGCCGGATATTTACGGAAGGGAAACCTACGACGACCTTTGTGAAAAAATAAAGAACCATGCCAAAGAAAAGGGCGTTGAGGTAAAGCTTTTCCAATCAAACCACGAGGGCGACCTTGTGGACGAAATTCAGGCGGCGTATAAAAAATTCGACGGCATAGTCATCAACCCCGCCGCATACACCCACACAAGCGTGGCGCTTCTCGACACCGTTAAGGCCGTGGGCATCAAAACCGTGGAGGTACACATCTCCGACATCTCCTCAAGGGAGGATTTCCGCCAAATAAGCTACATAAGAAAAGCCGCATTCGCCACCGTATCGGGACTGGGTACGGACGGATATTTAAAGGCTATCGACATTCTTTTGGAGGGATTTTGATGAAAGCGGTATTTTCGCCGTCGGCACCCTTCGGCAAGGTCAGCGCACCGCCCTCCAAAAGCATGGCTCACCGATATATGATATGCGGGGCATTAAGCGAACAAAGCATGGTCGAAAACATAGCAAGAAGCGACGACATCGAGGCCACGGCAAGGTGTTTAAGGGCTTTGGGAAGCCATGTGGAATTTGAAGAAAACAGTCTTTTGCTCGGCGGACTTCCCCGGGGGATAAAAAATCCCTGCGGCCATGAAAAAGAAATAATTCTCGACTGCGGAGAAAGCGGCTCGACCCTAAGGTTTCTTCTTCCCGTTGCGCTCCTTTTTGAAAGGGAAATAACCCTCATCGGCTCGCAAAGGCTGCTTGAACGGGGAGCCGGACTTTACGAAAAAATGTGTCTCGACCACGGCCTTTACTTTAAAAAATCCGAAAACGGCATAACCGTTAAAGGCCCGCTTAAAGCGGGGACATACACCTTAAACGGGGGCATATCAAGTCAGTATTTCAGCGGTATGCTTTTTGCCCTTTCCGCTCTTGAGGGAGACAGCGAGCTTAAGGTGGAGGGTGTGCTCCAAAGCCGCCCATATGTGGAGCTGACAATAAAGGCACTTGCGGATTTCGGAATAAAAATAAAACGGATCCCGGCGGGATTTTTCATTGCCGGCGGTCAGAAATTTTTAAGCCAAACAAAAGAGGTGGAAGGAGACTGGTCAAACGCCGCTTTTCTTTCGGCTCTTTCCGAAAAGGTAACTGTAGAGGGACTCGAAAAAAACAGCCTCCAGGGGGACAGGCTCTATCCCCAGCTTTTCAGAAATGTGGGAAGCTACCAGATCGACCTTTCCAACACCCCCGATCTCGCTCCCGTGCTTTTTGCCATGGCCGCCCTTAAAGGGAAAGGCGATTTTATCGGCACAAAGCGGCTGAAAATAAAGGAAAGCGACCGTTCTAACGCCATGAAAGCCGAGCTTTCGAAATTCGGAATTAACACGATCGTTTACGACGACAGGGTGGTTATCTCGGGCGAGTTGCACGCCCCCGATGACGAGCTTTTCGGCCACAACGACCACCGTATCGTCATGGCACTGAGCGTTCTCGCCGCAAGGGTGGGAGGAACAATAAACGGCGCTCAGGCCGTTAATAAAAGCTTTCCCGACTTTTTCGAAAAAATAAAACAACTCAGCGTGAAGGTGAATTTAATTGAAACTTGATAAAAACCTCAACATTTTAATAATCGGACTGGGTCTCATGGGCGGAAGCTACGCCAAGGCCTTAAAGGAAAATGGATATACCGTAAACGCCATAACAAAAGAAAAATTCGATGCCGAATATGCCCTTTCCCACGGCTTTGCCGACAAGGCCGTAACAAACATCGACGAGACGCTTGTTAAAAGTGCCGATCTGATAATCTTTGCTCTTTATCCCCATGTCTTTTTGCAATGGATAAATGAAAACCAGCACCTTTTTAAAAGCGGCGCCGTTATAACCGATGTGACCGGCGTAAAGGGCTGCATCGTCGGAAAGATTCAGTCGGCTCTTCGCCCCGATGTGGAATTTATTGCCGCCCACCCCATGGCCGGTCGGGAGCGCAGCGGTATACTTTTTGCCGACTCGTCAATCTTTAAGGTGGCAAATTATATCGTCACTCCCACCGAAAAAAACACCGAAAAGGCAATCGGGCTTTGCAGGGCTTTGGGCGAAACGCTCGGCTTTGCCCGCATTTCCGAGCTTTCCCCCGAGCGGCACGACGAGATAATCGCCTTTTTGTCTCAGCTGACCCACTGCATCGCCGTATCCCTTATGTGCTCCAGTGACGACCACGGCCTTGTCAACTACACCGGCGACTCCTTCCGCGACCTTACCCGCATCGCCCGCATCAACGACGAAATGTGGAGCGAGCTTTTTCTTGACAACAAGCCCGCCCTTTCAAAGGAAATGAAGGCTTTCAGGGATAATTTCGACAAAATGTACGCGGCGGTGGAAACCGACGACCGAGAAGCGCTTCGGGAAATGATGAGAACCTCCACCGAGCGCAGAAGCTGGTTTGACAAATAAAATGCCCGTCACCCCACACAGCATAACCCGTCTTTTCCGTTTAACCGCCGTCTTCCGAAAGCGGATTTGTTCCGCCGGAGGCGCAGCGGTAAAGGCAAAAACACAACTTGAGATTTGAGAAGGATTTTGGCTTATGAACAACATGAAATTCAAACGAAAGCTCCCCATACCAAAGGATTTAAAGGCGATGTATCCCGCAAGCGATGACATGCTCGCGGTCAAAAGCGCCCGTGCAGAACAAATAAAAAACATCTTTTTGGGGCAGGACGACCGTTTTATACTGGTTATAGGCCCCTGCTCGGCCGACAATCCCGTTGCCGTGCTTGATTACATATCCCGCCTTGCAAGGCTGTCTGAACAGGTCAAGGATAAAATTTTCATTATTCCGAGGATTTACACCAACAAGCCCCGCACCACCGGCGACGGATACAAGGGACTTCTTCATCAGCCCGATCCCGAGGCAAAGCCCGACATGCTCAGCGGCATTATCGCCATAAGAAAGCTTCACATGAAGGCGCTCAAGGACTATGGCTTTTCCTGTGCCGACGAAATGCTTTATCCCGAAAACCACCGTTATCTGAACGATCTGCTGGCCTATGTGGCGGTAGGCGCACGCTCGGTTGAAAATCAGCAGCACAGACTGACGGCAAGCGGTCTTGACATCCCGGTAGGCATGAAAAACCCCACCGGCGGAGACCTTCATGTAATGATGAATTCCATAACCGCCGCCCAGCACCCCCACACCTTCATATATCGCGGATGGGAGGTCGAAAGCACCGGAAATCCCCTTGCCCATGCCATTTTAAGAGGAAGCCTTGATGCAAACGACCATTGCGTTTCAAATTATCACTATGAAAATCTTTTGGAGCTTTCCGAGCTTTACAATCACAGCGGGCTTAAAAATCCCTCGGTCATAGTTGATGTCAATCATGCAAATTCGGGCAAAAAATTTATGGAGCAAATCAGAATTTCCAAAAATGTCGTCGAATCCTGCAATATCAATTCCGACATAAGAAGGCTTGTTAAAGGACTTATGATAGAAAGCTATCTTGCGGACGGGGCGCAGAAAATAAGCGACCACGAATACGGCAAATCCATAACCGACCCCTGCCTCGGCTGGGAAAAGACCGAAAAGCTCGTGCTTGAAATTGCCGATTCTCTCATATAACCGACAAAAACCGACAGACATAAATTGTTTTACATAAAAGACTGTATTTACGGGGGAACGAAAAGCTCCGCAAATACAGTCTTTTTATTACAAAACGGGGGTATCGGAAATTTTTCCGATTCCCCCCTGATTTTTGCTTTTAAAACATCTATGCCGCGTTTATATAAAGAATATCCGAAGAGCGAGCCGAGAGGGTCAGTTCAACCCCGCCGAGCATAAGCTCCCGTCCGGTGGCCGTTACCTTGAGGTTGGTATCGGTGGAGGTGACGGTGTAATTCTTGTCGGGCAAAAGTCCCTTAAAGCGTATGGTCTTTGTGCCGACATCGGTGCGTTCTCTGGCGTAAACAATGGCATATCCCTTGTTTTGCTCGGAATTAAAGAATTCGTAGGAAAGCCAGTCGGTAACGCCGATGCTCCATTCGGTCAGCTCGTAATACTGATCGTAAATGAAGTCCTGAAGTCCCGCAACCTCTTTGGAGAGGCCTGCAATCTGGTTCCAGTCGATGCTTCCGTTTTCGGTGGGCACATTGTAGATAAACTCGGTCCAGGGACGGAAGGAGCTGCGGAGGTTATATTTGCCCTCCGCGCCGGTACCCGCCGCGCCCGATGTATTTGCGCCGAAGTAGGGCATCCAGCGATACATTACCATGGCGCCGCCCTGCTTTGCGTTCCATGCCGAATAAAGAGCGTCGGTGGGATGGAGGAATACCGCTCTTCTCAGCGACTGGAGATCGTTGCGGTTACCGCCCGAAGCGCAGCAGTCGATAAAATATCCCGCCTCGATAAGGTCATCCCAGAATTTATAATGTCCCTGAACGCTGAGATTTTCGGTTATGCCCTGTCTGTCCTCGGTGTCTCCGAGCTTCCAGTATTCAGCAGGGATGATGTTGAAGTCCTCGCGGTAAAGATCAAAATCGGCCGCTTTGAGAATACTTATAACACGGTTTGTGACCCACTCTCTGGCCTCATCAATTCCGAGGTTAACCATATGCTGACCCGCCACATCAAATCCGAGGGTGCCATAGTCGGTCATCCATTCCTTTTTAAGGGTGGTTCCGTCGTCCTTGAGGTCGTTTACATTAAGGGCAAAGCGCTCGGGTTCAAACCACAGAAGCACCTTTTTGCCCTTTTCGTGAGCATTTTTGCCCACCTCCGAGAAATCACCGTAACGGCTGGACACCGTCCAGTTACCTACGGCCGCCCAGGAGGTGGTGGTCTTGTCGTCGTCAAAGGATGTGGGATACCACCCGGCGTCTATCCACCACCAGTTAAGGTCAATGCCCTTTTCAAGCAGATAATTGAACTGTTCGATTTGGGTTTCCTGAGTTCCGGTTTCGTTGGTGTCCTCACCGCCGGTAACCGAAGCGCCGCGTCCGCCCTTCATTATCTCGCCGTTTTCATCCTTGCGCATATTGCAGTCGATGATCCATTTTCTCCAGAGGTTGGCCGAACGGGAAAGATCTCTGCCGCTGTATTCCACAAAGGCAACCGTGGGAGTGGCAACCCGCTCTCCGGGTTTAAGGTAGGAATCGAAGGTCTGCTGTTTGGCGGTGACGGTGGTGGTGTTGCCGTCGAAGGAGATGTCCGACTGCCATGTTCCCGACCAACCGATAGCCATAAATGTGCCGTCGCTGCCGTGCTCGATGTTGTAATAGGGGAACACATTTTCGGTCGAACGGCCGGTGGAGGGAGCGAAGGTGTATTCATCTCCCGATTTGAGATAAAGCTCCATGGGCATATAGGGGGCGGTGTTGGCGTTGTTTATGTCGGAATAGGATGTTCCGATATAGGGGCTTGCTCCCGAAAAGGAGGCCTTTGCCGCCACGGGATTTGTTATCTTTGCCGTGTTTCCGTTGCGTTCGATGTCGGTCAGTCCGACCACATACTGAAGAACGGTGAGCGCGTCGGTCGAGCTTACCTTTCCGTCGCCGTCAACATCGACGATAAATATATCCTCGCCCTCAGGCTCGTAAAGGTCAACCACCGTTTGAAGTATCTTCAGAGCGTCGGTGGTGTCGATTTTGTCGTTTTTATCAACATCGCCGTAGGTGGGGTTGGTGTAATACATTGTCCATTCGTAGGCGGCATATTCGGGATAGGCCGAGAATTCCACGGTCAGGTTTATCCTGCTTTCCTTGTTAACAAGATAAACGGCGGTGTTCTTCTTTCCGTAATCCTTTTCCTCGGAGGTTTCAGTGCCCATTCTGACAAAATGCTCATCCGACAGTCCTTCGTAGGTCTTTCCGCCGAGGGTCATGGAAACGGGCAGGGTCGAAAGGTCGTTTATATAGCCTTCGATCTTCTGCTTGGCTCTTTGCTTTTCCTCGTCGGTAAAGGAACCGGTATTGTCGGTGTTTTCCTCCGGCTCGGTCTTATCCTTTATCGAGTTAAAGCAGCTCGCCGAATCGCCTTCAAACATTACCGACATTTCGGGGAAGGCGCCGGTGTAGGTTCCGTCGGTATAAACAAATCCGTAATCGCTCTTCGACGCTCTTGTGCTTATGCCGTCGTAAACCACAAGGAGATATTCCCCGGGCTGTGCAACCTGATCGAGCACCACTTTAAGCGCGCCGCCCGACACGGCCAGCCTGTCGTTTTTATAAATCGGAGTTGCCTGAAGCGAGCGGTTGAAGGAGTGGGTATATTTATAAAGAGCAACCTCTTTTTCTCCCGAAGAGGAGGTGTGGAGCGAAAGCTGTGAAAAGCCCTGCGCGGCCGAAAATCTTGCTCCGAAATTATATTTCGAATTGACCGCAGTGGCCGAAGAGTCGGAAAATTCGCTCTTTTCGTTTTTATTAAGCGAGCTTTCCGAGCGGCAAAGTATCGGCTCTATCCAGTCGGCCGCATTGCCCGAGATTCCCTCGGTTGTAACGGCTCTCAGGGTAAGGGTCGAGGCATTCGCCGGAACCGTTGCGGTGATAAGCTGGCTTTGGCCGGGCGCCATTTCGTTTGACGAGGCAATCTGTCTGCCGTCGGCAAGAACATAGAATCTTACGCGGTTTTCGGTATTGCCGAAATCGTCGCGGCCGACGGTGGCGCGGAAATAGGTATAATCAAAATCGGAAATATCAAAGTTGGCGTCCATGCCGGAGGCGTTGTTGGGCAGACAGCAAAGTCCTTCGTTTGAAAGCACCTTTTGACTGCCTACCGAAAGTATCTTTCCGAGGTGGTTTTTGTTGCGGTAATAGGAGGAGGAGCTGTACGAGCCCTCGGCAAGTTGGAAGCTGTTAAGCTTTATTATGTCTCCCTTTTGAGCCAGCACCGCGGTGCTGTAAACCGTTTTTTGAGCCGAAAGCTCCTTCGACACGATTTCGAGATTGTTTTCTCCGGCGGGAACGGTAAAGTTAAAGCCGAAGGAACCGAAGGGGCTGATCTCGGAGGTGACCGAAGCCGCGCTTGAATTGAGTACGATCTCCGGATTGATCGATCGGCCCACGCCCTTCATATTAATGTCGTAAGAAGGCACAATCAGGTCGGGATATATCTGCGGAGAGGTAACATAAGCCTCTCCCCTGTCAAGCTCACGGTAAAGGGTGGGCTCAAACCAGCCCGAGCTGTCGCAGTTGTAAAAGTCGTTGCTCATGTTAAGCTCGATGGTCAGTATATTAACACCGGTTATATCAACCGAGGTAAAGAAATACTGGAGAAAATCGATGCGGTCGGTGGAGCTTAAAAGTACATCGTCTCCGTATATCATAAACTGGACATAGTAGGGATAGGGAGAATCGAGAGGTATCCACCTGTCGCGCTTGCCCACATATGCCGAGAAACGGGTGTAGCCCAGTCCCGTAAGGTCATATTTTGCAACGGCGCTGCTTGTTCCGTTGGGGTGGGAGGCAATACCCTTGCCGAACTGTCGGCCTGCGCACACAAGATCCTTTGCATCGGGGGTAGTGTTGTAGCCCTCGGAGGCGTCAAGGTAATATGTGGGCAGGGCGGTGAGCGAAACGGTATCAACAAAAGCAGTCTTTCCGTAGTTTTCGAAAATTTCACCCTCAAAGGTCAGCCTTGCGTCGGCAAAAACCGACTGACAGCCGTCCGAGCCGTTCACAGGGGTGGTTCTGAGCGAAAGAGACTTATATCCCTTAACGGAAACATCAATCTCCTCTACCGTTTTCTCGTCCTTTATAACACCCGATTTATAAAGCTCAACGCCGTCCCCGTAAACGGTAAATACGACGCCGTTTCCGGCTGTCTCGCCGTAAAGGCAGAGTCCGACCGTGGCCTTAAAGCGGGTTGCGGTAACGCCTATAAGGCTGTAATGAAGCTGGGAAGGAATGGGTCTCGGAGTGCCGTATTCGTCGTAGGTGGTGGGATTTACGAGCAGTCCCTTTTTATACACCTTGCCGCCGGCCTTAAGATTTTTCATTCCGGCCTTGTCTTTTATAACATCGCCCTTGTTGGTGTAATCGGAAAGGGTCATGTCGCTGACATAAAGTACCGATTGCTCGTTTTCGGGCGCCTTGATATAAACGGCGGGATCGGCAAAAACAGCAGTCTCTCCCGTGGCTCCGTCTCCGCCGTCGTTGCTGATAATGCGTAAAGCCTTGGCGTCGGAAATGTCGCAGAAAATACGATAATATTCGCCGACCTTCATAAGGGGAGTTTCAATTCGCTCGCCCTTATCAAAGCCCTGACCCTTGTCAAGAGCTACGGCAAATTTGGTTTCTCCCGCCGAGGCGGCAGATCTTTTAATGTCAAGACCCACATACGCCGAAAATTTCGATGCCTTTAAATTGGAGATGTCATACTGTATGTATTTTTCTCCCGAGGAGTCGGTGAAGCTGATACCGGAGTCAAATTCGAATCCGCTTACGGTACCGCTTTTACGATACTGCTCGGCACTTCCCGAAAGAGCGTATGTCTCGTCGGTATCGCCGAACAGCTTTCCGATGCGGTTGGTCGATTCGACGCCCGAAAGAGAAAGAAGAGAAACCTTATCGTAATTAACGGCCGTGTAGCTGTCGTCCTTTTCAAGAGAGGGGCTGAGGAAATAGGCAAGGTCGCCCGCATTGTCGCCGTTTGATTCGATTTTCAGACAAATGTCCGAAGCTCCGGCGATGTTGACCGTCTGCTCGACCGGCACAATTTTGTTCAAAGCACCGCTGTTGTAGGCTTCCCTGCCGTCGACGATAACCTTATAAATGACGCCGTTTCCGGTGTCATCAGATGCCTTTGCCGCCGCAAAGGAAAGGGTCTTAAAGCCCATATCGGTCACATCATAATGGATAAAAGCCGGACTGTTTATGCCGGGGGTCATGGCTATGCTGTTCGGATAGTCCTTTCCCTCGACATTTTGAGTACCGAAGGTCGCTCCCGAAGCAAAGTCGAGCTGGTTGCTGCTTTCGGCCGCGAGATCGGTCAGATAAACGGATTTTTCGCTTTTGGTTTCAAGGCCGTTTGCTCCAAACGACGAAACCGCAGCGGTGGTTAAAAGCAGGCTCAGCGAAAGCATCAGGCTGAGAGACGCTTTTAACATTCTGTGTTTCATTTTCATTTTTTCGCCCCTTTTCGGATGATTGCGGCGCACGGAAAAAACAGCAGGTTTTAATTTTAATATGCCGTATTTGTTTTTCTGTACACCGCAAAAGCAATAATAAGTTCTGTCGCAAAAATGCAACTCTCACACACCAAATTTAGCACATTTATATAAATAAGTCAATTAAAACAATTGATTTGTTTGGACTTTTTTTGTTTTTGGACTACAGTCATTATCAGCTTCCTTTTATAGTGTATTATTGGTTTTTCACGGTATTTAATCAAGATTACCACCTATAACAAAAGCCATTTTATTGCAAAACGCAAGCCTTTTAATTACGTATTTTGTTGCCTCCCCGAAAAACCGCCGTTTTTATCGCAAAAGAAAAACCGACGGCAATCCTGAGTTTGCCGTCGGCCAACCCCCTGCCAAGCCGCAAAAGCTTTGTGCAGGTGCTTTTCTATTTGATATGTTGAAAAAAATTATTGCTCAAACATTTTTGCTGTCTTTTTAAAAATCGATTCAAAGACAAATATTTTGTCGTAAAGCTTTCCGAAAAGACCGATAACCGTTCCGTTCAGAAAGGCCATTATAACCGTGCCCACGCCTATACCCCTTATTCCTCCGAAAAAAGCCAGTGACAGTATAAGAGCGGTCAGAAGACAGACCATATCGAAAAATGTTTTGAATTTCGGAAGGGGCACCGAAAACTTATTGCTTACCGTTTTTACAAAGAAATCATAAACCTGCGGGCAAAGGTATACTTTAAAAAAGAGCGCCACCGAGGCTGATGTGAGCAGCGAGCCAAGCACAAAAAGGGTTATTCTCACCGGCATCGAAAAGCTCCCCGGGGCAGTAACCGACGGATTGAGAGCGGGAACGGCGCTTCGCCACAGGTCCAACACAAAGCCGTAAAACAGGCAGGTAAAAAAGGAAAAGAAATAAGTAAGCTTCACCTTTTTCATAATAATACAAAAGGCGATAAAAAGCAGACCCTGGACAATATATTCGGCCGTTCCGAAGGTTAAGAAGCTTACCTTCAGGCTTACTATGTAGGCCGTACCGACAATCATCGAAACGCCGAAATCCGCCGCCGCTATCATGGCCACCGAAAGAGCCAAAAGCACCGTGGCAAGAACATAGGTCGGCTCTTCATAAAGCTTTATTTTTTTCATTTTTACCCCTCCGAAAAAAGCACGCAGCTCAGGCGGCCGCCGATATTGCAGCTGCCCCGTCTCCCATACCCCAAACCACAACGCAGCTCATCCTGTCGGATTAACGGGTATTTTAACACGGGACGCGGGGATTTTTCTCCGACGAAAGCGTGTTCGTCTGTGTGCGTGACGGTTAAAATTATACAACACAATTTATTTAATGACAATATCTTTTCCGACGAAAAAGCTCTTTTTTCGTCTATGCCGCGCACCATATTAAAACAATTTTTAAACATATTGCTTTAACTCTTGAAAAGTTAATAATTAAATGATATAATACAAAAACGAAGAGCAAGGGCGTTCTCATTTTTATGAGGGCGTCCTGAATTTTTTTCGGCGTTTATCCGTTACACCCGAAAAGCCGACTTGTGTAATATATCATAACCTTTAAAAGGGAGTGTTTTTTGTGAAAAGACCGATAATAGGAGTATCTCCTCTTTATGATGCTCAAAGGGAGTCTCTTTGGATGCTTCCGGGATATATGAACGGCATCGAAGCGGCGGGAGGCGCCCCGATAATGCTCCCCTTAACCGACAGCGAGGAGGTCATAAAAAGAGCCGCCGAGCTTTGCGACGGACTGCTTTTAACCGGCGGTCAGGATGTTTCTCCCGATGTTTACGACCGCGAAAGGCTTTCCTGCTGCGGAGAGCTTTGCCCCGCAAGAGACAGAGAGGAAGCCCTTCTTCTGGATTTGTTTTTAAAAAACGATCTTCCCGTTCTCGGAATATGCCGGGGAATACAGTTTTTAAACGCCCACCTCGGCGGAACCCTTTATCAGGACCTTAAAACCCAGTACGGCGATACCGTTGAGCATCGCATGTCCCCGCCCTACGACCGAAGTATACACACCGTTTCGCTCGTTAAGGGAACACCCTTACACAGCCTGCTCGGCACAGATGAAATAAGCGTCAACAGCTATCATCACCAGGCCGTAAAAAGGCTTGCCAAGCCCCTTTGCGAATCTGCGCTGTCCTGCGACGGTCTTATCGAGGGGGTATTTATGCCCGACAAAAAATTTGTGTGGGCGATACAGTGGCATCCTGAGTTTTCATATAAAAAAGATGATACATCCATTAAAATACTGAAAGCCTTTGTCGACGCCGCGGCAAAAAACCGAATTTAACCTGTCATGCTTTAAGGAAAAATCAGACAGAGCAAAGCCCTGACACAACACTGCTTCGGACGACGGTTCTTTATAACCGATTTATTTGACAGATAATTTTTTTAAATATTCAAAAAAACGGAGGAAAGATTATGAGAAGGACAAAAATTATATGCACTCTCGGTCCCGCCAGCGGGGACAAAAAAACCGTAAACAAAATGATTGACGCGGGAATGAATGTAGCTCGGCTCAACTTTTCCCACGGTACCCACGAGGGACATCAAAAATACATCGACATGGTAAAGGAAATAAGAAAGGAACGGGGCTGTCCCCTTGCCATAATGCTCGATACAAAGGGTCCGGAAATACGCACGGGAACCATAAAGGGCGGCTCGGTTAAGCTTTGTGAGGGTCAGGATTTCACACTTACCTCGCGCAATGTCGAAGGCAGCGAAAAAGAGGTTTCAATTTCCTTTGCCTCTCTCCCCTCCCAGCTTAAAAAAGGAAACATCATTCTTGTGGACGACGGCGCAATTAAGCTTACGGTAAAATCCGCCACCGACACCGATATTCTCTGCACGGTGGACGACGGCGGAATGCTTTCCGACCGCAAGGGCATTAATGTGCCCTATGTGGCGGTTGATATGCCGTATTTAAGTGAGCAGGACAAAAGCGACCTGCTTTTCGGCATAAAAAACGATGTGGATTTTGTAGCCGCATCCTTTGTCAGAAGTAAGGACGATGTCATTGCACTCAGGAAATTCATTGATTATAACGGCGGTCACGACATTCGCATAATTTCCAAAATCGAAAATCTCCAGGGCATTGAGGCCTTCGACGAAATTCTTGAGCTTTCGGACGGAATAATGGTTGCCAGAGGCGACATGGGTGTCGAGGTGGAATTCGAGCGACTTCCCGGCCTTCAAAAGCGGTTTATAAGAAAATGCTACCGCGCGGGAAAAATGGTTATAACCGCCACACAGATGCTTGAATCCATGATAAGCCGTCAGCTTCCCACGAGAGCCGAAATAACCGATGTTGCCAACGCCGTTTTCGACGGTACATCGGCCGTTATGCTTTCGGGAGAGACCGCCTCGGGAAAATTCCCGATAAAATCGGTTTGTGCAATGGCAAAAATCGCCGAGCAGGCCGAAAATGATGCCTTTGACATTGCCACATTCAGAGGCATTAAATACGACATGGACACCAAGGACACCACAAACGCCGTTTGTGACGCCGCCTGCACCACCGCCAAGGACATAGATGCCGCCGCCATAATTGCCCTTACAAAATACGGTCAGACGGCAAGAAGAATGTCGAAATTCCGTCCCGATGTACCCATAGTTGCCGCCACACCCGTAGAAAAAACCTTTAATCAGCTTTCCCTTTCATGGGGCGTTTATCCCGTCATTGCAAGATATCAGAGCACCACAGATCAGCTCTTTGTACACGCCGTCGACTGTGCAAAGCAGATCGATCTGGTGTCTGACGGAGACAGGGTGGTGGTCGTTGCGGGAATTCCTCTCGACACTCCCGGCAACACCAACATTTTGAAGGTCGAGCTTGTGGGAAATCAGTTGAGGTAGGCAGTCGACAATCGACCGCCGAAAAAAGCATTTCATCAACAGCGAAAATAAGATGTACACAAGTATTTCCATGGGTCGGGAAAAGGGCGGAATATTATACGGAAGGGCCTTCCGCCCCCGACGATGATAAAAGCTCTTACATCACCCAAATCGCCCTGCCGATCAAATTTGTTTAATAAAACGGCTTTAATTACGGCAAACGGCCGAACGAATGTCACTTTTCAGGTGACGCCCGTTCGGCCGTTTTTTACTGTTTCTTATTTCTTTTTTTCGGCAAAGGCACTGTTTCTCTAAGCAGCGGAATAAGCCTTTCGGTAAGCTCGGTATCTTCAATGTCGAGAATATAATGCTCTTTAGCCCCGTCATAAGGAAATCCCGTGTCGCAATGCTTCATCATTTCCGAAATCTCGGGCAGTTTTTTGACGAAAACCGTGTTGTCGCAAACAAGAAGCACAGGTCTGTCGTCAACATAGACCATATATTCTCCGAACATCTTTTTATACCGCGCATTTTCGGTGCCGATTCGGCCGAGGCTTTCCATTACAAATTCGATATAATCGGTTGCCGTAGCCATAAGCTTATCTGTAGTGTCTCGGCGGTCTTTCGCGGTATTCCATAAGCAGGCTTCCGGGAGCGCTTTCGAGGGTCACATTATAGCTCATAAGCTCGGCGCCCGAAAGTACCTCGGTTTTTGCTTTTTCATATCCGTAATAGAAATCGACTTCGTATTTCTTCTTGGGATCGAGACCCTTAAGCCCGATGGTAGCCATGGAGTAGGGAGAATTGTCTCTGCGGAAGACAAAGACACAGCCCTTGCTTTCCTCGGGAACATTATATTGATAGGAGCACCAGGAATAGGGATCGTAACCGTCGTTTATAAGGCGGTAGAAGTCGCCTAAGAAATACTGACGGAGTCTTCTGACCTCGGCATAAGCCTTGCGAAGCTCGGCCTTGTCGAAATCGGGCTTGCGAAGATCCATATTAATGGTAAGACCGCCGTTAAATCCGCTTCTTACGGTGTAGGGGTCATAGTTGCAGGTTGCGCAGACCGTAAAGGGTACAAAGCGGTTAAGGCTCATGTTGATAACCTGATTGAGCACCGGGTGGCGGAGCATATCGCCGAGCACGTGATACCATACCGATGTGTCGGTTCTCCAAAGAGAATAGGAACGGGAGCAAAGCTCAAGATCAAGTCTTGTGCCGCCGCCGCAGCAGTTGTCAACGATAAGGCCGGGGTTGCGCTCGCGGATGCCGTCCCACAGCTTATAAAGTCCCTCGACCACCTTTATTTCCAGCACACCCTCGCGGTTTTCCTCCTCGTTGGCGAAAACATCGCCCCAGTGGATACCGTCGTCGGTTCTGAAAACATCAACGCCATAGGTCTTAATGCACTCGTCAAGGTAGCGGATCATATAGTCGAGAGCTTCATCGCTTGCCATATTGAGCGTACCGCCCTTGCGGCCGGGCTCACGAAGAATATACTCGGGGTGCTCGTTGGCCATGGTGCAGTTTTCGGGATAAAACTCTGGAGAGAACCACAGCATGAATTTATAGCCCTTTTCATGGGCAATATCGCCGAGGATTTTAACACCTCTGGGATAACGCTCGTGGTCGACATTTTTCTCGATGGGGAAGGTGTAATTTCCCTGACCCGCAGGGAAGCCGCCCACATGCCACCAGGCGTCGTGCCAATACAGCTCTGCACCGGTATCGTCCATAACATTCTGCACCCAGTTGATCTCGTTTTCGCCGTTGGTGGCGTTTTCGTCGGGGCAGGGCGAAGAAATGGGCGGGAACATAATTTTCCCGTCTGTGTCTCTCGGGGCAATATAATTTATGTAGGCTCTGCGGAAGGCATTGTAACCGTCCTCGGGCTCGCCCTCCCAGTATACATACATAACTCTGGGCATGCGAAGCTTTTCGCCCGGCTTCATATAGAAGTTGCAGCGTTTAAGGCCGCCCTTAAAGGACATAACTCCCTCTTTGATGTGGAAATATGCCTTCCAGAAGCCGCTCCAACCGAGGGCAAGACAAACTCCGCCGCCCGGCCAATCGGTTATGAAGTAGGGGGAATAATATTCTCCGCAGGAGCAGCCCGTGCATTCAAAGCTCTCGTCCTCTTTAAGGGTCTTGAACTCCTCGCTCATTTCCTCAAGAGTGGCATATTTACAGCCCTCGTTGCCGCGCATAAGGTGGATCATGGGGCGTTTTTCGTCGTCCATGGTATACTTGGGATTTTCCCAGTGAGAGGACATGTCCACAGGTCCCTCGAAGGGCGGGGCAAATTTAAGGTCATAGGCATTTATTTCGGTCAACTGCTTGGTGTTTTCGCTTCCGATGTTTTCGAAGTACACCGTAAAATCGACCACGCGATTGTCATAAAAATGACCCTTCATCTCAACCGCAAGGCCGTTCTCAAGAACGGTGCGGCGGAAAATTTCCTGATTGTTTTCCTCTCCGGTCACCTTTTCTTCGCATTTTGCTTCATGGAGAGAAATTTCTTTTCCGTCATATTTAAAACTCACCGGAATGCCCTTGGGGAAGGCGGCGGCATGGGAGGTTTTTTGCGTTCCCTGTCCGTCATTTCCCGAAAGCATGCTGATACAGTCGTCGTTACAAATCATTGCCATAGGTATGTTCCTCCGAAAAAATTACAGTGTGCCGAAAATTCTGTCGCCTGCGTCGCCGAGACCGGGTACGATATATGCGTTTTCGTTGAGCTTTTCGTCAACCGCGGCGGTGAATACAGGTACGTCGGGGTGAGCTTCGGTAAAGGCCTTGAGCCCCTCGGGAGCGGCGATCATGCAAACGAATTTAATGCTGTGAGGCCTTCTCTCCTTGATTTGGGAAACGGCGTCGATAGCCGAGCCGCCGGTAGCAAGCATGGGATCGACAACGATAACGTCTCTCTCGGGCATATCCTCGGGCAGCTTGCAGTAATATTCGACAGGCTTATGGGTATCGGGATCGCGGTAAAGACCGATGTGTCCGACCTTTGCGGCGGGAAGCAGGGTCATCATACCGTCGACCATTCCGAGACCTGCGCGGAGAATGGGCACAACAACCAGCTTTCTGCCGGCGACGACCTTTGTGGTGGTCTTCTGAATGGGGGTCTCGATCTCGATGTCCATAAGGGGCAGATCGCGGGTGGCTTCGTAGCAAAGCAGGGTGGCAATTTCCGACACGAGGGCGCGGAATTCCTTGGAGCCGGTGTCCTTTTTGCGGATGAAGGTCAGCTTATGCTGAACGAGGGGATGATTTACAACTGTTACATTTTCCATAGTATATTCTCCTTAATAATGTTTGCTGTTTTGGGCCGCACCGATAGGTATGGCAACCGCCGCACACAGTATGCACGGCTTTTTTATTGCAGGGCGACCGAAAGCATGTTCGGTTTTCGAAGCTTGCGTTTTTAACCGCACCTTTGCCCGGGCACCCCGCAAAAGCAAGAAAAAATCACATCTTTCCCTGCTCAATATCACTTATCATTTGCACCCTTTTGGCGTGGCGTCCGCCTTCATATTCGGTGTCGACAAAAAGGTCGGCAAGCTCAAGACCCACTCCCGGGCCTACCACTCTTCCGCCCATGCAGAGAATGTTGGCGTCATTGTGAAGCCTTGTATATTTGGCGCTGAAGTGGTCGGAGCATACGGCGGCGCGGATGCCCTTGACCTTGTTGGCGGCAATGGACATGCCGATTCCGGTACCGCAAACAAGTATTCCCCGATCGCATTTTCCGTCGGCAACGGCATGCGCCACCTTAACGGCAATTTCGGGATAATCGACCTTTTTAAGCTCGGTAATGCCGAAATCCTCCACCTCGAAGCCTCTGTCCCTAAGATGGTCTCTGATCTCGTTTTTCAGTTCAAATCCGCCGTGGTCACAGCCAATAGCGATTTTCATATTATCATTTCCTTTCAGAAATATTTTTTGTTTTGCAGATCACTGCATGAATTTATTTAAACCTGCATTAAAATCGGATTTATCGGTTTTTCCTACCGATATGTTTTTCTCAGGTTTCCTTTTGCTTAAGATTTCTCACCGCCTGGGGAAGCCGCAGGTAAGATGGGAGAAGCTCGCCTGCCGAGACGCTCTGTCCCTTTGAAAGAGCCGCCTGCGCCGCCTTTATTACCCCGCTCGCCCGCTGAAATCTCTGCCCCTCGGGGGCAATACGGGGGTCGAAAAGACTGTCTTTCAGTCTATTATAGCACAACAGCGCCCCGTCTCCAACAAAAAAAACGGGAGTTTTTTCGTTTTTAAGCTCGCCTTCAAGCTCGTCCACCGTCAGCACCCTGTCGTCGCAAAGTCTTGAAAGCCCGCCTTCCTTAAATTCGAAAAGGGCGTTGTAAACCTGATTACACCGAGCGTCCATAACAGGGCATATTATGCCCCTTGCACATTCAAGGTTATACGCCATGGCTTCAAGAGTCGATACCCCAACGCAGGGTCTGTCGCCTTCAAAGGCCATACCCTTGACCGCCGCAATGCCTATCCTGACCCCCGTAAAGGAGCCGGGACCTTTTGAAACGGCAAAGCAGTCAACATCCGAAAGAGAAGTTTCGGTGCATTTAAATGCGCTTTCGATCATGGGAGCCAGCGTGCGGGAATGCTGAAGGCCGGCGTTTGTGTAAAATTCAAAGATAATTTTTCCGTCCTCGGCAAGCGCGCAGGAGGCGGCCACCGCCGAGGTGTCTATTGCGAAAATTTTCATTTTTCCCTGTCCTTAATCGGTTTATTTTGCTGCTCGGGCGGCATGACAGTCCGTTCAGCCCCGTATAAATCGGTGTTCTTCGGCGGGGTGGAATCGCTTTTCCGCCCTTTTAACGGTCATTGCCCGGCAGGATCGGCTTGCTCTCCCATTCGCTCAACGGTTATTATACGGCAGTCGTCGCCGTCGCCTCTTTTTATTTCGACCTTTAAACAGTCGTCGGGCAGTGCGCCGACAATATTTTCGCTCCACTCCACCGCCAGTATCCCCTGCCCCAGATAATCGAAAAATCCGCAGGAATAAAGATCCTCAACGCCGGAAATGCGATACATGTCAAAGTGGTAGACCGTCTTTTTCCCGCCCTCATATTCGTGAACTATGGCAAAGGTCGGCGAAGAAACGTCTCCGTCATATCCGACGCCTCTGCAAAGTCCCCGTATAAAGGCCGTTTTTCCCATTCCCATTCCGCCGAAAAAGGCCACAACCTCGGGTTTGTTTTTTTCGGCAAGCTCTTTTCCGAGCTGTTCTCCCGCTGCCTCGGTCTGAGCGGCACAGCAGGTTTTAATTTCTCTTTTCACAAAAACTCCTTGAAGAAACCCTTTCGACACACCTTTGAAAAAATTTCTCCGATACATATATTTTTTCTATTGTACCACACTTTATTTTTAAAGAAAAGTATTTTTACTTGAATATATTAAGAAAATCTAATATAATAAAACAAAAAACACCTTTGAGGTTTTATTATGATAAAATTTTTTGAAAGAATAGCCGACTATATCCGCGAAACGGACAAGCTTCTTATACTTCTCTGTACCGCTGCCAGTCTTTACGGCGCGGTCATGGTGCTTTCGGCAACATATATCAGCAGCGGCGGGCAAAAATTTGCCGTCCAGCTCATCGGATTTGCCCTCGGCCTTTTTGTTGCCATTCTCATTTCCCTTGTGGATTATCAGGTTTTCATAAAAAGATGGTACATCTTCGCCGCCTTTGCCACGGGGCTTGTACTTTTGACCTTTAAATTCGGATTTGCCCCCGAGGGCACCGACGACAAGGCCTGGCTCCAGCTCCCCTTCGGTCAGACCATCCAGCCCTCCGAGCTTTTGAAAATCGGCTTTATAATTTCCTTTTCAAAACACATTTCCTCCATAAAGCCCGAAAGAATAAGCGACTTCAAAAACGTCCTTCTGCTTTGTATACACGGAATGATTCCGGTCGCTCTCATACATTTTCAGGGCGACGACGGCAGCGCAATGGTAATCTTTTTCATCTTTTTAACCATGCTGTTTGTATCGGGAGTCAGACCCGTCTATTTTGCCGCGGCAGGCGGAATTATTGCCGCCGCCCTTCCGATAATGTGGTTTTTCGTTATGAACACCGACCAGAAAAGCCGACTGCTTGCACTTTTCGATCCCGCAAACTTTGCCGACATAATCTATCAGCAATCCCGCGGACAAACCGCCATCGGCTCGGGAGGCCTTTTCGGCCACGGTCTTTTCCACGGGCCATATGTTCAGGACGGAAAAATCCCTCTCGGCTTTAACGATTTCATATTTGCCTCTATCGGTGAAGAGCTCGGATTTATCGGGTGTCTTGCCGCCATAGGACTTATTGCCGCCATATGCTTCCGAATTTTAAAGGTGGGCAAAAAGGCGAGAGACGCATCGGGCAAGATCATCTGCTCGGGCGTTTTTGCCATGTTTGCAGGCCAGTGCATAATCAACATCGGAATGTGCCTGTCGCTTTTGCCGGTTATCGGCGTAACCCTCCCCTTCTTCAGCGCGGGCGGCACCTCAACGGTCTGTCTCTATCTAGGAATAGGTCTTGTGCTGAGCGTCTTCTGCCACCGTAATATCAAGCCTATCGTGCTCGGAGAATAGCCTTGCCTCCCGATAAGCCCTGCCCCGACGCATAAACAGCCGTTTTATCCGCTGCGCCGAAAAAAGCTTTATCATTCACATGTAAAAGCAACCGCACATTATTATTGAAACAGTCGTTTCCCCTCCGCGGTTTTTGACGGTCCTGCTTTAAAACAACAATATCGTCTCTGTCCTAAGGCTTCATATATTCCCGCCTCTGCCCGCCTGCATGCCGCAGCTTTTTACAGAGGCGGTTTTCATTTTTCCGTGCAGCCGTCTTTAAAAAAAGATATTTTGCACCTTTTTAAATTTTACCGCCAAACCCCTTGACAAACAAATTGTAGTTTGGTATAATTCAAAGGCTCGTTAAGAAAAGAACGAGGGCCATTAGCTCAGTTGGTTAGAGCAACCGGCTCATAACCGGTCGGTCCGGGGTTCGAGTCCCTGATGGCCC
>CAKSPR010000012.1 GCA_934486455.1 uncultured Eubacteriales bacterium | reverse complement strand
TCTGCAATTGAAGAAGTCATTCCCGAAATCCGCAAAATATCCGCCGAAAATGCCGATGCAGCCATAAAAATCGCTGTACTGGAGTTTTCAAGCGGCACAAGATGGATAACCCCCGCTCCGATGGATGCGGAGGACTTCACCTGGAGCTTTCTCACGGCTGACGGACTCACCGACTTCGGCGAGGCCTGCAAACAGCTGAATGAAAAGCTGTCCCGCAAAGCCTTTATGAGTGATGTGGCAGGTTCCTTCGCACCCGCGATTTTCCTGCTGTCAGACGGAGAGCCGACAGACGAATATGCTTCCGAGCTGTCAAAACTTAAAGAAAACAACTGGTTCAAAAAGGCCATCAAGGTCGCGGTTGCTATCGGCGAGGACGCCAATAAAGCCGTACTTGCCGAATTTACAGGCAACAAAGAAGCTGTGCTTACGGTGCATACACCAGAAGCGCTCTCCAAAATGATACGCTTTGTTTCGGTTACTGCGTCCCAAATCGGCTCAAAGTCCAGCGGAGTCGGTAAAGGCGGCGTGGACGAGGCGACAAACAAGCAGGATGAAATGATCGACAAAATAAACGAGGTGAAAGCTGCCGAGCCGGATGATGACGGTGATCTGGAATGGTGACCGATCACAGGGCGTTTAATATGACGGTGATCGGCGCTTCCCACATAAAAAGCGGCACTGTATGTCAGGATTTTTCTTTAAGCTGTGAATTGCCCGACCGCAGAATTTCCGTTGTATGCGACGGTCACGGAGGAGCTGATTATTTTCGCTCGGACAGGGGCAGTCGCTTTGCTGCAGAGGCCTTTACCGAATGTATGAAAGATCCTGATTTGATAAGCGTCCTTTCGGCATCGGCCACGCAAAAACAGCAGTCCCTTCGCATAGAGCAGCTCATCAAAAGCATTATTGTCCGCTGGAACGAGCTTGTAGAACAGGACATAAAGGAACATCCCTTCGGCGCGGACGAGCTAAACTGTGTGTCAGAAAAGGCGCGGCGGAAATACGAGGCGGGACAGCGCCTGCAATCGGCATACGGCACGACCCTTATCGGCGTTATACTGACCGAGAATTTCTGGCTTGGTTTGCAGATCGGCGACGGGAAATGCGTTGCCGTATCAAAAGACGGTGAATTTACACAGCCCATTCCGTGGGATGAGCAGTGCTTTTTGAATGTTACCACATCGATGTGCGATGAAAATGCCGCCAAGGAGTTCCGCTTTTGTTTTGAACGCGCTCTTCCCGCCGCCGTATTTATCGGCAGTGACGGAATCGACGACTGCTTTGCCGGAGATGAGAGGCTGTATGATTTTTACCGCCTGACCCTCAGGTCTTTTGCCCAAACAAACGATCAAACCGCCGTCTCGCAATTAAAAGATTATTTGCCGACCCTTTCGGAAAAAGGCAGCGGAGATGATATGTCGGTAGGGATTATTGTCAATACGGATTTTGCACGTCAAAAACCGACGGTTTTTGAAAAATCGCAGCAAGCTTCCCAAAACGAGGTGATACCATGAAGGATAACGGTTCCAAGTTTTATTATTCCCGTCTGACAGACGGTGAGAAAAATCTATATAACCGGATATGCGAAGCGCTCCTTCGCTTCGAGCCTGCGTTATCCATTCACGCCGGCATGGGCAAAGCGTTTACGGTAGATACCAAAAAGATCATGACTGCCGTACTGTTTGACAATCCCGTTTTTTTCTATCTCGACCGCCGTCGGGTCATCACCAAACAGACCCCCATGTACATTCAGCTTGTTTTTCAGTATGACTATACCAAAGAGGAGGCCGAGAAGCTTTGGGCAGAGGTGGAAAATCGGATAGAATTATTTATAAAAAACAGCGTAAAGCCGGATATGAGTCCCCTTGCAAAACAGCTCAAGGTGCATAATTTTCTTTACACCATTCACACGGCCGAGGAACCGTTTGACAGCGACTGCTTTTCGGTGGTCGGTGCACTGCTCCGTAACCGGTGTGTTTGTGAAGGATTCGCCAAGGCATATAAACTGCTGTGCGACAGACTTGGAATCGCCTCAATTGTGGTTATAGGAGAGGCTTTACATGAAAACGGACGGCGGGAGCCTCATTCCTGGAATATCACCCGTATAAAAGGTGTAACCGCCCATACCGATGCAGCCTGGGATTCCCGTTTCGGCGGAGCGGCTTATGATTATTTTAATCTGTGCGATGCCGACATTGCCGCCGATCACTGCTTTGATACCGAGCTTTATCCGAAATGCGTTCCCAATAAAATCAACTATTTCTATAAAAACGGACTGATTGCGCGGGACGAGGACGAACTGCGAAAAATAATAGCCGACCGAGCGGACGAGCCTTACTACTCGGTCAAGCTGCTGTTTCCGTTTTCAAAAGAGCGCCTTGACGAATTTTCCTTTGGTATAGGTATGCTTCGCTATAACGCCGCCCAGAATATCATCGGATTTATCAAGGCTATGACAGAATAGACCTATAAACGGGAGGTATACTATGCCCATTTCCAAGCAGGAATTAAACAGAATCGTAAAGCTTCACGGCATTATTGAAGGCCATAAGGAGCACAGCCACGCAGCGCCCACCTATAAAGACAGTCCTTATCTTGCCGAAATGGCGCAAATTGCGCTTGCTCCCCGTGATCACGATATAGAAACGCTGGAAGAGATCATTCCGACGCTTTGGTATCTTACCGAATGTTATGACAAAATGTGCCGTGCGGGAATGTCGGTGAAATTTTACACACCGCAGCTTCAAGCCCATACAGAGCTTATGAAGCTCAGAGAATATGACAGTGAGGACATGGAAGGGTTTGAAAACTGTTTTTATTTGGCGGTCAAAGCAAGAAATTATTATGAACCTGACGATTGCTCCGACCTTGTCGCAATCGTGTCCGGCAGTCTGCCGGATGAAAGAATCCGTGAATTGCTTCTCTCGGCGCAGGAAAACCGACGGGGCTTCATCAAAAACGATCCTGTTGAGAAAACGGAGGAATACCTTGCGGTGATTGACAAGGTGGAGGAAAAGATAGAAAAAACCAGACAGATGGATTTCTGTCTGGAATACTGGAGTTTAAAAGCTCGGTTCTTGTTTGAGTACGGCATCCTCTGGCGCTCCCCGTCGCAGCTCAACCCCGGCGTAATGTTTGATTAAATCAATAAGCGTTTTTGGCGTCGGTCACTTTGACCGGCGCTTTTTTGTCGCCCCGGCGGGACGAAATTAATTCTCAAAAATTATATGATAATGATCGCAAAAGAGAATATGCTTAGGACGGTAGCACATCCGCCGGATAATAATTTCATTCGGCAGGATAAGTGCGCCTGAATTTCCGTAAAAGCCTGCTTTTACATCAAATCCGTCTGTTTTGACTTGTTCAAAACGGGCGGATTTTGTTCGGCCGTTTTCGCATTTCTTGACGGATTTCAAACCAACAAAAAAGAATATAAAAAAACCTGCCGAAGGGTCGACAGGATTTTGGTGCCGGAAGCGGGGGTCGAACCCGCACGGTGTCGCCACCACCGGATTTTGAGTCCGGCACGTCTGCCAATTCCATCATTCCGGCACATTTGGCACGGCGTTTTTTCCGTACCCTGATATTATACATTATACCAAGGGCAAATGCAAGAGTTTTTTGATAATCGGGCGGTTCCCGTTTTGCTGCACGGCATCCGTTGTTTGCGGGAAAATAAAATCCGTCGCAGTCGACGCCGCAGGTGTCGGGTCTTGTAAGAAATAGAGTCGAGGGCGCAGTCTGAGGGCGCCGCGGCAGCACGGCGTTTATAAAACGGTTGCAGGCACAGCAGCTCAACCGTAACACACCGCTCACTCTCTTACGGCGTGCATTTCAAGCTGTGCGGTAACAAGACCCTTGTAGATGCTGCCCTGCTCCATAAGCTCGTTATGGCTGCCCTCTTCGGCGATGCAGTGGTTGTCGATAACGATAATGCGGTCGGCATTTTTAAGGGTTGAAAGGCGGTGGGCAATGGCAAAGGTCGTCCGTCCCGATTTTAGACGGTCGATGGCTCGCTGTATCATAAATTCACTTTCGGTGTCGAGGCTGGCGGTGGCTTCATCGAGAATAAGTATCTTGGGATCGGAAAGAATGGCCCTCGCAATGGCTATTCTCTGGCGCTCTCCGCCCGAAAGGCGGTGTCCCTTTTCGCCCACATAGGTATTATATCCGTCGGGGAATTTGCAGATAAAGTCGTGGGCACCCGCCGTTTTTGCCGCCGTTATGACCTGCTCGGGGGTGGCGGCGGGGCAGGAGAATTTTATGTTTTCGTAGATTGTGCCCGAGAAAAGAAAGTTTTCCTGAAGCACTACACCCATAGCGTCGTGAAGGGTTTTGGGATCGTATTCCTTAATGTTCACCCCGTCGATGAGGATTGCGCCATCGTCGGCGTCGTAAAGTCTCATAAGCAGGTTTATAACGGTGGATTTGCCCGCCCCCGATTCTCCCACAAGACCTATCATTTCTCCCTTTTCGGCCTTAAAGGAAATGTCGTTTAAAATGGGCTCGTAATTTTTATATCCGAAGGTGACGTTTTTAAATTCCACATTTCCTTCGATTTCGGATTTAACGGGGCTTTCGGAAACCTTGATGTCGGAGGTTTTGGACATGACATCGTCGATACGGCTCATGCTGACCTGCAGCCTCATAAGCCTTCTGGGAAGCCATGTAAACCAGCCGAGGGGGCCGAAAAGCATGTTTGAATATCCCACAAACTGCACCATTTCGCCCACCGAAAAGCCTGTTCCGTTTAAGGACTCTATTCCGCCGAAGTACAGCACGGCCAGTGTTCCGAAGTTCAGCACAAAGCCGAGGAAGGGCTGAAACTTTGCCCAAAAGACCTCATTTTTTTCCTGTATTTCGGCGTTTTCTCCGGCCACGCGGTTAAAGCTTTCGGCCTCGTATTTTTCCTTTCCGAAGCATTTGACTATCTTCATTCCCTGGATAACATCCTGAAGACGGGAATTGAAATTATCCTCCCGCCTGCGCTGGCTTGAAAAGATACGGCGTATCTTTTTCCAGAAAAGGCGGTGAAGCACCCACATAAGCGGCACAAATATCATGGAGATAAGTGTCAGCCGTACATTCATCGTCAGCATGATTACAAGTGCGCCCACGAAGGTTATTATGTAGGTAAACATTCCGGTAAAGGTGTTTTCCATAAAATCGCGGATTTCTCTCGTGTCGCCGATTACGCGGTTCATAAGGTCGCCGGGCTTGCGGCTGTCCTGAAAGGAAAGGGACAGCTCCTCTATTTTGTTGAAAAGACGGCGTCGGAGATCCATGCTCATTTTAGAGCCGAGAAGCACGCCCAAATATTTTTTATAGATGTTGATTATAAGGGTGGAGGCCACGATACCCGCAAGCACGATAAAAAAGGTTATGACCTGCCCCTTTGTTCCGCTTGCGGGCACAAGCACATTGTCGATAAAAAGGCGCTGCCACTGCTGCTGGTAAAGGGTCAGTCCCGAGGTGACAAGCATTAAGAACCATATAAAAAAGAGCCGGGGGGCATAGGGTCTGCACAGGCGGAAAAACCGCTTCACGCTTTGGGATCTGCCGTAGCAATGGGGACAGGTGCCCGTTTCGGGGGTGGTGCGGCCGCATTTTTCGCATATGTTTTCGGGCTCAAGGCTTTCAACGGGGTGACGGTCTCCCTTTTTAAGCAGTCTTGCCCCGCGTGCGACATAGGCGTATCTGGCAAGGTGCTTCATGGAGAATTTTGCGGCGGCAAAGTCCTCCCCCTTAATTGTGACGGTAAGCAGCCCGCAATCGACCATTCCCTCGCACCGTATGTCGTCGCAATCGCAAAGAGAAAAGGTCTTTTCAACCCTCTCGCCGCGGATTATGTAAAGGCAGCTTTCGGTAACGGCAACAAAACCGTCGGAACAAAAGCTTCCGCAGCCGTCTATGTCGTAGGGAACAAAATATTTAACACCCTTGGCTCCTGCGTCCTCAAGTGCCTTTTCGGACTGAGTGGTTTGTTTAAAATTAAGGCGCATATTTTTCCTTTCGGGGGATTTTTAAGTATCTTTTTTTCGGATAAGCCTTGGCGGCGCGCTTGTTCGTCCGCAGGCTTTCGGGGGGGGTTGCATGCCCGTCTTTACATCGTCAGATGTACAGATCGATCATTCTCAGCTCCTTCGAAGAAAGGGCGGTCACATCGGGAAGCTCAAAGCGGTTGCCGTCCACATCGTTTATTATAAGTCTCGTTTGGGAAAGCTTGACCACGCCGTTTTGGTCGGCAGTAAATCGGCAGGGGCCTCTGTCGGTGGCTACATCCCAGTAGGAATAGCCGTATTCCTCCCTGACCTTTATAATTCCGGTGATCTTTGGGGTAAAATAGCGCAGCTCAAGCTGCTTTTTTATAAGCAGGGCGGTAGCCTCGTCAAAATCCGACAGATCCTTTATCATACCGATTTCCCTGTCTCTTCCCTCGCATTCTCTCACCGAAATGTACTTGTCGGGAGCCGAAAAGGGAAAGGCGCGATGGAAGGAAACCCGCTTATAAAGCCTGTTCTCAAATTCAAGGGAGGCAAAACCGCCCTTTGTGGCTTTAAAGACGGCATTTTTGCCGTTTATGAATTTAAGCTCGAGCATTTCCTCTGTTAAAAGCTCTTCGTTTTTTATTACATCGCCTGCGTTTTCGGGCGGCGGGGGCGGCATAAACATATCACACGGTCCTTTCCTGAGCATTCAGAGAAAGCGCTCTGCTCTGAAGCTGCTGTAATTTATAATATATACCCTTAAGCTCCATTAACTGCTCGTGGGTGCCCTGTTCCACCGCTTTTCCCTCGTCAAGCACAACAAGCTTGTCGGCGTTTTTAAGGGTCGAAAGACGGTGGGCGATGGAAATGGTGGTACGGTTTTCGGAAAGCCGATCGAGTGCAAGCTGAATGTTGCGCTCGGTGGCGGTATCGACGGCGGCAGTGGCCTCGTCGAGAATGAGAATTTTTGGATCGGCAAGTATGGCTCTGGCAAGGGAAAGTCTCTGCCGCTCTCCGCCCGAAAGCTGTCGTCCGCCCGATCCGATGAGCGAATCGTATCCGTCGGGGAATTTGCAGATAAAGCTGTGGGCTCCCGCCGCAGCGGCCGCCGCAAGAATTTCCTCTCTGGTGGCGTCGGGCTTTGCGTAGGCGATGTTTTCGGCCACCGTTCCCATGAATATGTAGCTTTCCTGAGAGACCATTGCAACCGTGCCCTTTAAGCTTTCAAAGGTCAGATCTTTAAGGTCGTGCCCGTCGATAAGCACCTGTCCGCTGTCGGGATCGTAAAGGCGGGATATAAGGCTGACAAGGGTGGATTTGCCCATTCCCGAGCGGCCTACAATACCGAGCATCTCTCCCGCTTCGACCTTTAAGGATATATTGTGAAGCACGGGATGACCCTTTTCATAGGAAAAGGTAACATTGTCAAGCTCGACCTTGCCCTTTGGATTTTCAAGAGTAAAAGCGTCCTTTTTCTCAACAACATCTGGCTTTGCGTCGATTATTTCAAAAATTCGCTGGGAGGCGTTCATGGAGGAGGCCACCATACGGAAAACATTGGACATAAAATCGAGGGGCCCCGCAAGATTTGTAACATAGGCGATAAATGTGGCAAGCACGCCGTATGACATGGCCGTGTTTGTTTTGGTTAAAATGAGGTATGCGCCTATTCCCCAAACCCCCAGCTGCATAATGCTCTGCACCGAGGTGTAAACGGCATTGTATCGGTTTTCATATTTTACAATGTCGACCTCTGTTCTGCCGGCGAAGGCGTTTTTGCCTTCAAAGTTTTTGACCGCCTCGTCCTCTTTACCGAAGGCCTTTATGACCCTCACGCCGGTAAGGCTGTCGTTAAGGGCGGAATTCATCGACCGCTCGGCGCGGTGGCGTTTGCCGTAAAAATGCCAGAGGCGGGGATGAAGCTTAACGCTGATAATGACAAGAAGGGGAGTAAGCAAAAGGGTCATAACCGTCATCTGCCAGTTTAAGGCTGTCATAAAGGCTATGGTCAGTGCCACATTGGCCAGATTTCCCACAAGGGCGGGAAGAATATCAAGGAAAAGCCCCGTGACCTCGTTGGCGTCGCTCATGACCCTTGTCATAAGCGAGCCGGTGGTGCGATTGGTGAAAAATCTCATGGAAAGGTTTTTAAGGCTGGCGAAAATATCGCTTTTAATGGCTCTGACCACCCTCGGGACGATTTTTGCCACAATGATATTTTGAACAATTGTCAAAAACAGATTGAATATTCTGACCGCCGCAAAGGCGAGACACATAAGCACAAGCAGCTTAAAAAAATCTCCCGCCGCAAGACTCCAAAATCCCGAAAAATCGGATTTTTTGCCCAGCACATCGTCAAAATACACCGTTCCCGAAAGGTAGGGGAGCAGGGAGTTTGCCGCCGCCGAGGCCAAAAAGGTTATGACAAGCACGGCCACCGCAATTCTATAAGGCCTGAAGTAGGACATGGTGCGTCTGAAAAGGCTGCGGGTGTCGGTGCATTTGGGGCATATCCTACGCTCTCGGTCGGTATAGGGAGCCCCGCATTTCTCACAGAATTCGGGGTTTTCCTTTATCTTAAAAAAATCTTCCGAAAGAGGCTGTCCGTTTTTTATGATTTCAAAGCCTTCGCAAAGCTTTCGTGCGTCGGCGCCCTTTCCGGCCGAAAAAACGGCCAATCGGCGGGTCTCGCCGTCTATCTCCCCGCAAAGAAGCACTCCCGCCGCAAGGTCGACGGCAAAGAGCTTTTTAATGCTTTCAATGGGAATTTTTTCGATTTCAAGCTCGTCTGCCGAAGGAGGGGCGTAATTTTCCTTGTGGGGATAGCCCGAAAAGGTCTTTATTCCGGTGAATTTCGGAAGATTAACAGCCACGAGCCGGTTTGCAAAAACAAAAAACCAGCTTTCTCGGAAATTGCAGTCGGTATCGAGATCGCCGCTTGCAAAAACCAGGCAATCGGAGCAATCTATTCCTCTCTTCTTAACAAGAGCCTTTATTTTTTTGTCGGCATTTTTTGAAAGCGCCACGCTGTTTCTCCTTTTATATTCGGTAATGGGAAATTGCAAACAATAATCTGTGTCAAATCAGTTTATTTTACCATACAGGGCGGAGTTTTGCAACAAAAAACCTCCTTTGGAATAATTTTCGGGAATTCTCCAAAGAAGGTCTTTAAAGATTTTTCTTTCTGTGCCGAGCGTTTCTTCAAGAGGCACGAAATCGGCCGTATGCGCCGCGGCAGGGAGGGCGGGTAAGGTCAGCCGCACCGCTATGGGACGCTGAGGAAGTCAGCACAGCTGACCGGAGGGAGGCCGTCGCAAAAACACAGATGTATTTTAGAAAAGCAGTTTTGCCTTACCTATAAAAACTGCGGGGCACTGATCCCTCCGGTCTCGGCAGAGCCGAGACGCCTCAGCGATCGGCACGATACACGACCTCGTTTTTCGGCACATCCCTTGGCGGCACTGCATTTACAAAGCCTTAATGGGCACTGCGGGTCAAAAAGAAATGTGGGCCGTTTTGTTAACTGCATGTCTGTCGTGTGTTTACTGTCCGAGCACGGTACCGTCGGCCAAGGTTATGGTATAGCCGTTATAGTTGATCGTGCCGTTGACCGTAAGGGTGCTGAGGGTGCAGTTGCCGGTAAGATTCCACACGGCGCCGCTTTCGACCGTGATGTCGGCGTTATCCGAAACGGCCGTTCCGTTTTGTGCGTTTTCGACCACATTTATTGTGCCGTTAAAAACGCTTCCCGATCCGAGGGACATTTTAAGTGTGGAAATAGTGTCGACTTCTATATTGCCGTCTAAGGTCTGATTGTTTGCCGCAAAGGTAACCTGTGCGCCGTTTGCGCCGGCCGTTCCCCAGCCCTTTTCTGCCGAGTTTCCGCACACCTTCAAAAGCAGGCCGTCACTGTCGTTATTTTTAAGGCTTACTCCCGACAGGGTGAGATTGCAGGTGGTGTTGGTGATATAAAACATATCTCCGTTGTTGGAGGTAAGGCTTCCGCCGCTCATGGAAAAGGCGGCCGTTCCGACCTCTGCATCTCCCGACATGGACTGATATATCATAACATTGTGAACATTTTCATCCGAGCTTGAACCCTTTGTATCACTCATATTTCCGTACACCGTGCAGTTTTCCAGGGTGACGGAATTTTGACCTTCAACAACAACGGCTTCGGAATTGTTTGCCGTGAGGGCGGCATTTTTAACGGTAATTGCCGCGGTGGAATAAACTGCGGGAGAGTTATAATCCGTTTGAGGTATAGCTTCCTCCGTCCACATTGACCGTTCCGCCGCCTCTGTCCGAGCGAATGGCCGCCGAGGAATTGCCAGATGTGTCGACGGTCAGATTGCTTGCGTTGGTGGTTGCGCCGCCGGTGGTCTGGATACCGCCGGAATTGTCGGCCGTGGTGGTTATGGTCGAATCAGAGATATTGACAGTTGTGCCGTTTCCGTAGCTGAAAACGCCGTTTCCGTTCTGAGCCGAGGAATTGACCTTGGCGTTTGTAACGGTTACCGTAGCGCCGTTTGTGGCAAGGAGGGCAGCGTTAACTCCGTAAAAGTCGCCGTTTTCGGTGTTGGAGCTTGCACCTGCGTTTTTGTTGACCGTTATGCCATCGAGGGTGACGGTGGCGCCGTCTATTCTCAGGGCGTTTTCATCGTCACTTTCGGAGATATAGGTACTGCCCGAATAATCTCCGTTCTCGGTTATGGTGTTGGCGCTGTCTCCCTGGGTAACTGTGGTCGATCCGCCGAAGCCGCCGCCTTGGGAAGCCCCTTTGGAAACGGTATATATTTCAATGCTTTCAATGCTGTTTTTGTCGCCGTAGGTAACTGTCAGAATGTCGCCTTCTTCAAGATCATCTACCGATACCGTCTGTCCGTTTTCGGTTATCTCGACATCCTTTACATCAACGGTAAGGGTCTCGCCGCTTTCTGTAAAGGGAATCTCTTCTCCACCGTTTGCTCCCATTTCGGGAGGCTGAGCGCCGCCTGCAGCTTGGCCGTTTCCTTCGGTTGTGCCCCCACTTTGCTCATCGGGTTTTGCGGGAGGGGTGCCGTTCCGGTCGTCTGACGGCGCCTGTCCGTCGGGAGGGGTGGGTGTGCTGTTTTGATTCTGCTCATTTGAGACTTCTCCCAATGCAAGGGTTATTTTTGTTCCGTCAATGGCCGTCACCTTTCCGGTAACGGTGGTGTTTGACCTGTCGCTCTCGCCGCTTTTGCAGGATGCAAAGGTGAGTATAAGCGCAAGGGCGCAAATGATTGATAAAAACTTTTTCATAAAAAATTTTGCTCCTTTCCTTTTTGCCCGCGTAATCGCCGCCCCATGGGACAACGGGTGCCTTTGTCCGTTACTTTGCGGGCACTGCACCCTGTCGGTAGGGTCGGTGTTTCAAAACGGGAATCAATCTCGTGCGGATTGATTTTCTTTGACTTAAATATACTCTCTCTTCCTAAAATCCACCTAAAGAGTTTGAAAAATTTTTCTTTAGGCTGTCTTTAGGATATACATATATTATGTGGACAAAGAAAGGTTTCATTTTTTTGAAAAATATTTTTGAAACATGCAAAAGGGGCGGGCGCCGCTGTTATTCCCCGCTAAGCGGCCGCCTGTCTCAGCTTGCGGGGCACTTGATTTTAAGCCGAAGAAACATTATAATCGTTAAGGGTGATATTATGCGTTTACTTATTGCAGAGGACGAAAAGGATCTTGCCGAGGCACTGACGGTATTTTTTGAAAAAAACAAATTCTCGGTCGACGCGGTGTATAACGGCCGCGATGCCTACGATTTCGGAAGCTCGGGGGAATACGACGCCCTTATACTCGATGTCATGATGCCTAAAATGGACGGCATCGAGGTGCTTCGACGACTGCGCTCGGACGGGATAAAGACCCCCATTATGATGCTGACGGCCAAGGCCCAAAAGGACGACCGCATTGTGGGCTTTGACTCGGGCGCCGACGATTATCTCCCCAAGCCCTTTTCTCCCGACGAGCTTCTTTCCCGGGTGCGCGCCATGCTCCGCCGCAGAGAGGATTTCACCCCCACCGTCATCAATTTCAAGGATCTTTCGCTTAACACAAGCTCGGGACTTTTGTCCTGCAAAAACGACAGCGTGCGGCTTTCGGGAAAAGAGTTTCAGGTCATGGAAATGTTTATGAGAAGCCCCTCGGTGGTAATGTCGGCCGACCGCATTATGGAAAAGGTGTGGGGCTGGGACAGCGACGCCGAGATAAATGTTGTGTGGGTGCACATTTCAAACCTCAGAAAAAAGCTTTCATCCATACACTCGGGAGTTTCCATATATGCCAACCGCGGACTCGGCTACATTATGGAGGAACGCAATGATTAAAAAGCTGAGGAAAAAGTTTATCATAATCGCCACCCTTTCGGTGGCCCTTGCCATGGTTGTTTTAAGCGTCATTGTCAACACTGCCAATTTTATTTCCACCGATAAAAAGCTGGGCGACACCCTTCGGATGATATGCGACAATCAGGGCACAATTCCCACCGACCGTCCCGCCCCGCCCGATTCTGACGGTGCAAAGCCCGATCCCCGCTTCAACAAGGAAACCCCTTTTTCCACCCGCTATTTCGTTTTGAAATATAAGGACGACGGAACCCTTGTCATGTCCAATATGGAAAAGATAGCCGCCGTTACCAGCGACGACGCGCAGAAATATCTTAATATTGCCCTTTCTCACGGGGAAGGCTATGGATATGCCGACAATTTCGGTTATAAATTTCTTGTTGCAAAAAACGGCGACAATAAAAACATGGTGGTGTTTCTCGACTGCCAAAACGAAATGCAGTCGGCAAAGACAATGCTTCTTCTTTCATCGGCGGCAACTGTCTTTTGCGTGCTGGCGGTTTATCTGCTTGTGGTGCTCTTTTCCAAAAAAGCCATTGACCCGGTGGTTAAATCAAACGAGCGGCAAAAGCAGTTTATAACCGACGCAAGCCACGAGTTGAAAACCCCCATTACCGTTATAAATACCTCTCTGACCGTGCTTGAAATGGATGTGGGCAAGCAAAAATGGATAGACAAGGCCCTTGCCCAGACCGACAAGCTGAAAGGCCTTGTCGATTCCCTTGTCAGCCTTTCGAAAGCGGATGAGGAACAGCCCCGCGTGCTTTGCGATTTCAATATCAGTGACGCGGTTTTTGAAACGGCCGAGTCCTTTGCCGATTTTGCAGGGGAAAAGGGACACAAAATCGTTACCGACATTGAAAAGGGCATTGCCTTCAAGGGAGACGAGTATTCCGTCCGTCGGCTTATATCGGTGCTTATCGACAATGCCGTTAAATATTCGACCGAGGGCTCACCCATAGAGATATCTCTTAAAAGGAGCAAAAAAGGAGTAACTATAAGGTGCTCCAACCTTTGCGACGACATCGGCGAGGGGGAGCTTTCAAAGCTTTTCGACCGATTTTATCGGGGGGATAAATCCCGCTCGTCAAAGGGCGGCTACGGCATCGGCCTCTCCCTTGCAAAAAGCATTTGTGAGGCTCACAAGGGCGATATTTATGCCGAAAAGATCGGCTCAAATAAAATCGAATTTATCGCCGAGCTTAGGTAGACGGTATTCTGTCACAGTTAGCCCGTTGCCTTTTCCCCGCTTTTATCGTTTCGCCGCTTTTAACACATAAGGAAACCGCCCATTTGCCGAATGTTCGGCAAAGGGGCGGTCAATTTTTTTTAGTTTAAACTGTCAAGCCCGATGCTCACGCTTACTTTATCTCCTCAACCGGGAATTTATCTATTATTCCGACGATCTTCTGAAGCACCAGCAGGGCGTCTACCGAGGAAACGGTATCTCCCTCAACGCTGACCTTGGCGGCCGTTAAGGCGTCTCCTTTAAGCTCGATCAAGCTGACAACATGCTGAAGAATGGCAAGGGCGTCGTTGGTGTCGATTTTTCCATCAAGGTTGGCGTCGCCGTACATAATGTCTACCTTATACTTATCAAAGTCGGCAAGAGCCTTTTGATAGTCGGCGATGTTGTCAAGCCGGCGGTCGCCGTATTTTTCCTCAAGCTCGTTATATGCCGCGGTTGCCGCCTCAAGAAGCTCTCTCTTTTCGCGCCAGTTTTCCTCGGTTATTTCACCTACGGCCTTTATGGCGTTGTAGGTCTTGTTGACCTGGGCAAGAGCCTTTGCGGGTATCTCGGAGGTCTCGGTGATATTGCCTGCATCGTAGAATGCCTGGAGCCTGTAAATGTCTTCAATATTAAGAGCCGAGCCGAAGAACATAAATTCGTCAAGCTTGAACTTGGCCTTAAAGCCCGTTCCCTTACCGTCCTGTCCGATGTTGAGGGTGGTTCCCGGAGCTGAGTCAAGCGAGCCGACATCAAGTCTGACGGTGGCGATAAGTCTGAAATCGGCATAGAGGCTTGCGGCGGCGTTTTCTCTGTCCACAACGGCGATGAGGTTAACAAATCCGCCGTCTCCGCCCACGGTATATCCGTTGGCCGAGGTGTAGGGGGTGTCCGAGCGCTTGGAACCGTCGCCAAGGTTAAAGCGGAACTTTCCTCCCTCGGTGGCAATGGTTATTCCGGGGTTATACCCGCTTTCCCAGTCCTTGTTGCTGACAATGGCGGGGTCGTTTGTTAGGGCGTCGAGATCCTTTATCCACATGGAAACGGTAAAGCTGTCGGTGCCGAGATTTTTAAGGTTGTTTATCGAAAGATAGCCGTTTGAAAGGTTTGCCGCGCCGTTATAATAGCCGTTTTCGTCAAAGGCAACGGTGCCGTTTTCCTTGGCGGTTATAACCGAGGGCTGAGAGTTGTTGAGGTTGCCGTCGAATTTGAAATATGCCTTCATATCAAGAGCCTTGGTATCAACATAATCGGCAAGCTTAATGTGATTGTCGGCATTATCGGCAGTCTGATGTCCGCGGTATTTGTCACCGGGAGTGTCAACGCGCCATTCGTCGTTAGCGGGAGCAGAGTAGGTGTATCCCTTAAAGTAATTGTCGGGAACGGTGTAGTCGTAGTCGCCGCTTTGTGCAACGCCCAGTGCCGCCGCAACCACCGAGGACATGCTGGCTGTGGTGAGCACATTGTCGGTGGCCGCATTTGTATACTCTCCGGGTACAACGCTCTTACCCTTGGCGATATAGGTGCAGTTCATCTCTCTGGGGTCGCTGCCGCCGTGGTTTGTTCCCACTCCGCCGTGATCGGTAAGAATTATAAAGAGGGTGTCCTCAAGATAGCCAAGCTCGTCAAGGCTGTCGTATATTCTGCCGACCTCAACATCCACCGCCTCAAGGGCGCGGTAGTATTTATCCTTTTGGTAACCGGTGGTGTGACCTTCGTGATCAACACTGTCAAAATGGAGGAAGGTCATCATCGGGTCGTTTTCTTTCCAGTAGTTAATGGCGAGGTTTGCAATTTCGGTGTCGCTGCTGCTGGTTTTAAGGCTGACGTCAATGTTGTGTTCGATAACGCCGTGGTTAATGGGATTCCAGTTGACTATCGAACCGAGAGCAGCCTCGGGATAGGTGTTTCTGATGTATTTAAAGATAGAAGGATAGGTCTGATAATCGGGGGTCTCGTTGGCCTCGATGCTCTCGTTGGTGTTGCCGTGGCGCTGGGGACTTACACCGAGAAGCATGGCCGACCAGTTCTGTGCGCTGATGGAGGGGGAAACCGAGGTTGCGGTGTGGGTATAAAGGACGTCGCTTCCGGTTCTGATGCGGTCGAGGTTGGGGGTGCTGACCGCTTCATCGGCGTCAAATGCGCCCATTCCGTCGATTCCGACAACCACAACACGCTTATAATCCTCGCTTAAAGCGTGGGGATTTGTTTTTGAGGTAAGGGTGTTAAGGCCGCCCTGGAGGGTCTTTCTCGCGGCGATAACCTCTTCCTTGGAAGCGGCTTCAAGGTCGACATCCTTAACCTGCTCGTAGGCCGCGGCGAATTTATCGTAAGATCCCTGGGTATATGCGGTGTTGCCTGCGTCGTAAATCCCAAAGGCCTTGTTGAAAAGCTCCTTTGTGGAGGCTACCAGCGGGTCGACCGCTATAATTTCCGAGGCTGCGGTCTTGCCGAAGCGAACGTTGTCGATATAGTTGACATTTTTGCCGTCCCGCTCATAGTAACGCAGTCCGAAAATACCGATCTTGGTGACCTTGGCGGGGTCAAATCCCGAAGCGGCGGCCGAGAAATCAAGAGGTATGTTGACCGTGTTCCAGCCCTCGTTGAGCTTAACGCCAGAAAGGGAGATCGTAAGGGCATTCTCGGTCCATGCGGCCGAGTCGGGCTCTTCATATCCGCCGCCGTCCTGACGGGAGGAGATCACCAAATATGCATAGCCGGCCTTTTCAAACCAATCGGTGGCCTGGGGAAGCATGTCGAAGGTGAAATATTTCATTTCCGAAATATTAATGGTGTTTTGAAGCTTGTAAAGTCCGCAGAAGCCGCCGTCCTGCCAGAATTTAAGCGAACCGTTACCCTGGGTCTTAACGGCCGAGTCAACCGCCATTCCGTCGCCGGTATAGCAGGACCAGCCGCTTGTGCTGTCGCAATCGCTGACAAGTATGCCTTCATCCTCAGCAAAAACCGAGACAGGCAAAAACATTGTCGCGATCATCATAATCGAAATCATGATTGACAAAAGTTTTTTTGATTTCATTTTGTTGCCTCCCAATGGATTAATTTGTGTTTTAACCGTTGCTCACATTATAACATCTTGTTTTTTACCTGTCAACGATAATTCTTGCAGATTTACATTTAAAGCTCTTTACCTTAGCTTATATTTTTATCCGCGGGCGTTTTTCCGAAAACTTCGGTTATCCGCCGAAACGGAGCCAAGTCCTTTGGTAAGCTTTAAAACGGTTATATACCACTCCGAAGCTCCCGAAAACCCGTCTTTCACATTTTTCGTTGCAAAAAAAGCCATATATAATTAAAAAAACTCTTGCATATATATTTACACCGTGCTATAATTAGCATACTGCATAATAATTGCAAGTAATTATTGCAATTTTTGTTTTTAATAGCAATTTGAAAGGGTGTTCAAAATGAAACAGTATTCTGCAGACAGAATAAAAAATATTGCCATCGTCGGCCATGGCGGAAAGGGAAAAACTTCTCTGTGCGAAGCCATGCTTTACATAAGCGGAGCAACCGACAGACTCGGCAAGGTGTCCGACGGAAATACCGTTATGGATTTTGACCCCGAGGAAAAGAAAAGAGCCGCCTCGATCTCGACGGCGGTCGCCCCGGTTGAATGGAAGGACTGTAAGCTCAACATAATCGACACTCCCGGCATGTTCGACTTTGCCGGCGAAATGAGAGAGGGTATCCGTGCGGCGGGCACCTGCGTTATTGTCATTTCGGGCAAATCGGGAGTCGCGGTAGGCGACGAAAAGGCCTATGCCGTGGCTAAAAAACAGGGTGCGGCAAAGTTTTTCTTTATTTCGAAAATGAATTCCGACAAGGCCAATTTCGACAACGCTCTTCAGTCGCTCATCGACCGCTTCGGAAATACCGTCTGCCCCATTGTGGTGCCTCTTGTGGAAAATCACAAGGTGGTGGCCTATGTCAACCTGCTGACCGGCAACCGCGTAACCTACGAAAACGGAAAGCCGGTTAAGGTACCCGGCGATCTTGCCCCCTTCGAAAAGTACATCGACCAGATAAATGAAGCCGTCGCCGCCACCGACGACGAGCTTATGGAGAAATATTTCAACGGCGAAAAATTCACCCATGAGGAGCTTTTAAAGGGCGTTCCCGCGGCTATTAAATCGGGTGAGCTTGCCCCTGTTTACTGCGGCGCAGGCCTTACTCTCGAGGGTGTCGATCTTTTGCTCGACGGGCTGGTAAACTATGCTCCCTCGGCTCTTGAAAAGAGCAACGAGCCCGGCCGAAAGGGAGAGGAAACGGTTGAGCTTGTTCCCGACGAAAACGCCCCCGCCGTTGCCGTCGTCTTTAAAACACTGGCCGATCCCCAGGTCGGTAAACGGTCATATTTCAAGGTCATTTCCGGCAAGGTCACGCCCGACAGCCAGCTTGTCAACGCCCGCACGGGAGAAACCGAAAGAATCGGCAAGCTCTTCTTTATAAAGGGTGCAAAGGCCGAGGAAGCCGCCGTAATTTCTGCCGGAGACATCGGCTCGGTCTCCAAGCTTTCGGGAACAAAAACAGGCGATACCCTTTGCTCGCCGGGCAATGTTGTCGCGGCCAGGGGAGTGGATTTCCCCGCCCCCTCCCTTTCCATGTGCATTAAACCCAAAAAACGCGGTGACGAGGATAAGATCGTCACGGGACTCAACCGCATTATCGAAGAGGATCCCACCGTTTCCCAATATACCAACCACGAGACCCACGAGCAGATACTTTCTGGCCTGGGTGAACAGCACCTTGATGTGGTTTGCTCCAAGCTTAAATCCAAGTTCGGCGTCGATGTCGAGCTGACCGTTCCGAGGGTTGCATACCGCGAGACTATCAGGAAAAAGGTTGAGGTTCAGGGAAGGCACAAAAAACAGTCGGGCGGCCACGGCCAGTTCGGCGATGTGTGGATCCGTTTTGAGCCCTGCGAGTCTGATGATCTGGTCTTTGCCGAGGAGGTTTTCGGCGGCTCGGTTCCCAAGAACTATTTCCCCGCCGTTGAAAAGGGACTCCGCGAAAGCATGAAGAAGGGTCCCCTTGCAGGATACCCCGTCGTCGGCGTTAAGGCCACCCTTTACGACGGCTCCTACCACCCCGTCGATTCTTCGGAAATGGCATTTAAGACCGCCGCTTCCATCGCCTTTAAAAACGCCTTTGAAATCGCCAACCCCACCCTGCTTGAGCCTATCGGACTTTTAAGGGTGTCGGTTCCGGCCGACAACATGGGAGACGTCAACGGCGACATAACCAAGCGCAGAGGCCGCCCCGTGGGAATGGATCAGGACGACGAAGGCATGCACATAATCGAGGCCGAGGTTCCCATGGCCGAAATGGGCAGCTTCTCCACCGTGCTTCGTTCGGCGACCCAGGGACGCGGTTCCTTTACCCTTGAATTTTTGCGGTACGATCCCGCTCCCCCCGCAGTGGTAGAAAAGGTCATTGCCGAGGCCAAGGCCAAGGGCGACATCGAATAGCTTTAAGGACAAAACCCGCTGACCCAATAATTCAAAAAACATTTTTCGCAAAAAAATCCCGCTCTGCTGTCGTTTTGACAGCAGAGCGGGAAGTTTTTCTATTGTCCGTTTTTACCGGACTTGTGCACTTTAAGCCCCGGGGCTTCTTCTTTTAAATTTTCGGATTTTCAAAGGAGAGCAGCGTAACCTTTAACGCTCTTAAAAAAAGAGCGAGATAAGATAGCCCACGACAATTCCCGATATATTTCCTATGACCGCCGTTTCCCATTTGTTAAGCAGGGTAACGCGCCGCTGCTCGAGCACCTTGAGCCGTTGCTCGTGCTGCTCGGTTTTTTCGGCCATGTTTTTAAGTATCTGACCCATGGTTATGGACATTTCCTCAAGGGTCTTGAGCCTTTGAGACTGGGAAGCTATATCCCTTATATCGCGGGCACAGCGCTCGTCGAATTTGCTTCGTCTTTCCTTGCAAAGCTCTTCGGTCACAACAGCGTTTTCCATATCATTCATCCTCACAGATATAGGTGAAACAAAGCCTGATGGTCTGGGAGGCCGAAGGCGCCGCCTCAATGTTAAGGGTGGAAGTGACGGGGTTGAGCCTGAAAAAGCTTGTCGTGTTTCCGCCCATAGGAACATAGGTATACTGCAAAGGCTTGAAGGGCAGGTAAAGAACCACGCTGTCGCAACCGCTTTCGGTATGATTGCGGGTGGCGTCGGGCAGATAACAAACCGTACCGCTGACCGTTACGATGTTCCCCACCCGTTCAAAGACAAGATATTCGGCCGTTTTGTCTGTCCTGATAAATTTGTTTCCGAAAAGCTCGTCTTCGGTAAAATCGGTTTGACTTTTTCTTTGCCTTATGGCGACCTCACCGGAGGGCGTGGTTAAAACGATCTTATATTTTTTGCCGCTTTTTTGGCAGGAAAGGCCAAAGTCGCTTGCCTTGGCCGTTTCGGCGGATATGTCGAAGTTTTGAAGAAAGCTTTCAACCTCCGACAGCTCCTCCTCCACAGTATTTTTAAGCTCGGTTTCGACCGTGCTTGAGGTGTCGGCAAGAGACTTTCCGAAATCCAGCGAAACCACCGACGATTTAATAATGTTTTTCAGCGTCCCGCCTTCGGCACGGTATCCGCAAAGCTGCCATGCCACCGATCCCGAAAGGGTGGTAACGCTTTGGGGAACAGAATAGCTCAGCTTTTGAGCCGCGGCGATTATGGGAGCGCTTATAACGGTGTTTTGACCGTCGTTCGAGGAAAACAGCATACGGAAATACCGACATTCCTCGGGGAATTTTTCAAACTCCACCGACAGGGTAACGGCGTTGTGTTCGCCCTCGTGTCCCGCAAATCCGTCACTCTTGACACCTCCCGATTCATCGATTATAATATTCAGTGTTCTCAAATTTATTCTCCTTTCTTTTGGTAAAGCCGACGAGCGGATAAAAACGCCGAATTGTCAGACCGTCGACGGCTTAGGGGGCGCGGGTTTTTCCCGCAAAAAAATTCGGGGTACATATAATGGTTTAAAAGCCGCGCTTTGTTGCACGTTTTCGTGCAACTTTAAATTATTTTTTAACAGAAAAATTTATTTTTTTTGGCCGATTTTTCGGCAGAAGGGAGCAACCCTAATGGATGTCTTTTTCGAACAGATTATAAAAAAGAAAAAAACCGCCTCCGAGCTTGCCGCCGTGGCCGCAATTTATGCGGCAGGGCTTTTAATCGGCTGCGTTATTGTCTTTTCGGTAATAAAATTTATGCCCGCCTTCTTTTTGATGGGAGTAATGATTGCCGGGCTGGTGTTTTTCGGAGCCATAAAGCTTGCGGCCAATTTTAATGTGGAATACGAATACTCGGTCACCCTCGGTTCTTTCGATATAGCCAAGATCGTCAACAAAAGCAACCGTACCCGTCTTATTTCGGCCGATATTTCCGCCTTCGACGATTTCGGCATTTACGACGAGAAAAAATTTGCCGATAAACAGTTCGACGAAAGGATCGTTGCCGTTGCCGACGGAAAAAGCGGCCTTTACTATGCCTGCCTTCGCCACCCCAAAAAGGGCAGGGTGCTTGTGGTGTTTCAGCCCGAAGCCCGTATTCTTGCCGAGGCGGCAAATTACCTGCCCTATCAGCTCAAGGTCAAATTTAAAAAGGAAAGCGTATGAAAAATCGGATTAATTCGGTCGACGAAACCGCTCTTTTCTGCCACCCGAGCGATTTTTCCCGTTACCTTTTAAAACGGCCGGATGACGCTCACAAGGGCGATTTCGGCAGACTGCTTTGCATAGTCGGCTCTTACGGCATGGCGGGAGCGGCCGTGCTTTCCATGAGGGCGGCTCTCAGATGCGGGGTAGGCATTTGCGCGGGAATTCTGGACAAAAGAATATATCCCATAGTTTCTTCGGCCGTTCCCGAGGCTGTGTTTTCGATTTTCGAAGAGACAGGCGAGCTTTCGCAAATCGTTAAATCGGAGCTTAAAAAGGCCACGGCCGTTCTTATCGGATGCGGCTGCACAACCGCAGAAGCCGCCGAAGGGGCTCTTGAAACGGTCATAAAAAACACAAACCGCCCCCTTGTCATCGATGCCGACGGCATAAATATTCTTTCAAAGCATATAGATTGGTTAGAGGAACATTCGGGCGTGACGGTTTTGACCCCGCATCCCGGGGAGGCCGCAAGACTGCTCGGCGTAACGACGGCCGACATTCAAAGCGACCGTATCGGCGCCGCAAAGGCAATTAGCGAAAAATATAATGCCATAACCGTTTTAAAGGGACATCACACGGTAGTTTGCGATAAAGAAAAAAACATTTCGATAAATCCCACCGGCAATCCCGGCATGGCCACCGGCGGGAGCGGAGATGTTTTGGCCGGAATGACGGCCTCGCTTCTCGCTCAGGGTCTGCCTGCCGTCGCAGCGGTCAAAGCTGCGGTTTATATCCACGGAGCGGCTGGAGACCGTGCGGCAAAGCGGCTTTCCCAGCGCGCAAGTCTGCCGAGCGATACCATAGACGAGCTTGCCCCGCTGTTTCTCGAATTTGAGAACTGCTCCGACCTATAAGGTGCTTTTTTCGAAAGTCTCACATGCTTTGCTTTTCTTCTGACGAAAAGGGCACGCCTAAAGGCGGCAAAGCGGTGCAAGGGGCGAAAAGCACATGAAAAAGACGATTTTAAAAACAGCGGTGATTGCTCTTTCACTGCTGTTTTTTTGCGGCTGCAGCGGCTCTGAAAATGCCAAAACACCCGAGGCCTTTTCGGCAAGCGTAAAGGCAACTTTTTTTGATATGGAATATTCCTTCGATCTTACCAAAGAGCAAACGGGGGTTTATATGATTACGGTAGGTTCTCCCGACAGCCTTAAAGGAATGGTGGTCAAATACTCGGAGGACAAAACCGTTCTCTCCCTAAACGGGGTGGAAAACACCCTTGAATTTAAGGAGCAAAACTCGGTTTTTTCGCTGTTGACGGGCGTGCTTGACGACAGCTCCCTTCCCGACCGCCTGACCTTTGTGTCAAAAAACAAGGGTTACGCAATATTTTCGGGGAGTCTTAACGGTAAGCCGTATAAAATCACCTATAAGGGGGAAGATGTGGAAAAAATTTCGATTGCCGGCACCCTCGAAGCGCAGTTTGAAAAGAAGCTTCCTTCAAAGCCGTAACGCGCAGATGAACACGGTTTGGCCGAAATTTTCACACATACTGCGTTAAAGCACCGGTCAACCCGACAGGATTAACGGCACTTTGTTCGACTTCGCGAAATTTTCCTTTCCGTCAAAAATTCTTCGACCGCCGTCTGCTCGGGCAAACGGCGGCAAAACAGCAACCGACCGTAAACAGCAGCCGACCGCCCGTCACAAAAAAGCGGTCGGTCTCTTTTTCACGCAAACTCTGCGGGCAGGAAAAACAGGTTGTCAACCGTCGTCCTTTTACTCATATAATGAAGTGTAGACCGGTCTTTATTTTTGAGGAGGAATAAACATGGCAACAATAACAAACCAAGCCACACTGACCTACAGCGGCGGGACAACAAACTCCAACATTGCCACCGCCGAGCTTGTTGAAACCCTTTCCATGACAAAAACCGCAGTAAGAGGCACTTACAGTGCCGATTCCGACCGTGTGACCTATGTGATAACCGTAAATAACTCGGGCACGACCGCCCTTACCGGGCTGACCCTCACCGACAATCTTGGCGCATATACTCTCGGCACAAGCACCCTTTATCCTTTAAGCTACCGCACGGGCTCGATCCTTTATTACAATAACGGCGTCCTTCAGACCGCTCCCGCCGTAACGGCCGGCCCGCCCCTTGTTATAAGCGGCATAACCGTTCCCGCCGGAGGAAACGCCACCATAATCTATGAGGCCGATGTAACAAACACCGCTCCCCTCGCCTCGGGAAGCACCATAACCAACACCGCGTCCTTGAGCGGAACGGGACTGACCGCCGCCTCCGATACCGAGACGGTAACGGCCGCCGCCGCTCCCGCCCTTTCGATAAACAAGGCCATTTCTCCCTCGCCGGTCGTTGAAAACGGCAGGGTGACCTATACCTTTACCATCGAAAACCGAGGGAATACCGCAGCCGGGGCAGCGGACAATCTTATCATCACCGATACCTTTAACCCGATTCTTTCGGATATTGTCGTCGCCCTTAACGGAACAGCCTTAACCTCCCCCGCCGACTACACCTACGATGCGGCAACGGGTCTCTTCTCCACCGTGGCCGGGCGGATAACCGTTCCTGCCGCCACCTACACCCAAAACGCCGCCACCGGTGTTGTCACCGCCACACCCGGAACGGCCGTTTTAACCGTTACCGGAACAGTTTAACGGTCTGTCGGCGCATTTGTCGATACCCGTTTCCCGTTAACTCCCCGTCGGCCGAGCCTTTGCGGCTCGGCCGATTTTTGTGTTACGACCGTATGCTGTGCCGCAGTTAAAGCGAGCTTTGACCCTGTCTTTGGAAGCTGTCTTACATTCCCTTTTTTCAGAAAAATATCAAAATATATGCCCAAAGACCTTGTAAAAACGCGATATATAGGTTATTATATAAGAAAAAAGCGAAAGGGAACGACGCAGGTCAAGGTCGGTGAAATCGACCCCGACATTTTCCCGACTTCGCCGAAAAGGGATTTTTGTTTATGAAAAAATTTTATGCAATCGTTTCGACACTGATAATATTCTCGCTTCTGCTTTCGGGATGCGGGAAAAAACCCGAGCAGCCGACAGGCGACAACTCTGCCGCCCCCACCGTTTCCGAGCCCGAGCCCGACAGGGGCAACCTTAACACCCTTACCGGAATTTACGGAACTCTCGACGATTCGGCTGTGGGCAAAAGGCCCGTGGCAGTCATGATAAACAATATTTCCACCGCCCAGCCCGTCCAGACCGGTCTTAACAAGGCCGATGTGGTTTTCGAATGCCTCGTAGAGGGCGGAATCTCCCGTCTTATGGCGGTGTTTTCCGATCTTTCTCAGTGTGAAAAGCTGGGCACCGTTCGCTCGGCGAGATATTCCTATGTCCAGCTTGCAAAATCCCTCGACGCCATATATGTCCACTGCGGCATGGACGACACCTACACCCGCCCCTATGCAAGAGAGATGCCAAACTTCGACTTTTTCGACCTCGGCGCCCAAAGCGACAGCCTCTCTATGAGAATCAAAAACGGACTGGCCTATGAACACACCCTTTACATAAAGGGCGAAACGGTCGAAAGCGCCGTTTACGACAAATATCGCAACGATATTTCCTCCGACCTTTCGGGCAGAACCCTCTTTAATTTTGCCGAAGAGAAAGGTGTCCCCGCAAACGGAAAGGAATGCACATCCATTAAATATTACATGTCGGGGGACAACCACTCCACCTTTAAATACGACAGCGAAACAAAAAAATACCGCCGCCTCCCCTTCGGAAAATCCCAGACCGATTATTTTACCGACGAAGCCTTTGAGTTTGACAATGTATTTGTACTTTACGCACCCACCTACGAATTCCCGGACGGCTACCATGTCCGCACCGATCTCGACGGCGGTGAAGGATATTACATCTCAAACGGCGTTTATAAGGAAATAAAATGGTCGAAGGGCGATGCCTCCGACCGACTCAAGGTTTTTGAAACCGACGGCAGCGAGCTTTCGGTCAATCCCGGCACCTCCTTCATCGCCTTCCCCGAAAAGAGCCTTTCGGGCAGAACGGTTATCGAGCCGGCTCCCGCCCCCTCCGAGGTTTCGGCGGTCGACAGCCCGGAAAATGATTAACGGCGGCAAAAAGCCGCCGGTCCCGCAACCGCCGCAGCAACCGCAGCGGCGATAATTGCAACAACAAAACGGTTGCCGTAAAAGCTACGGCAACAATGATAATTTAAAAGCGATAGCAGTGACATTAATATGAAAAAATATCTTTTTGTGTGCACCGGAAACACCTGCCGCAGCCCCATGGCAGAGGGCATTTTAAACGACATGGCAAAAAAAGAGGGACTTGACATCTGCGCCAAAAGCGCCGGAATATCTGTCTCTCCCGGGAGTCCTCCCTCGGAAAATGCGGCGGCAGCCTGCGCCGAAATAGGGGTGGACATTTCCGGGCACAGATCCTCCCGGCTTACTAACGACCTTTTTTACGAGGCCGACGAGGTCATTCCTTTGACCGAGACCCACCGTCTTATTATGCTCGACGCTTTTAAGGATACCGAAAAAATAAGACCCGCCCTGGACATTTTCGACCCCTTCGGCGGAAGCCTTGAAGATTACCGAAAATGCCGCGACATGATTTTTGAAAAGATACGGGAGATAGTTCATGAAAATAACCGACCTTGATTTGCGGCAGGCAGGCGCGGTGGAGCAGATTGAAAAACGCTGCTTTTCCGCTCCGTGGACAAGGCAAAACATTCTCGACACGCTGCAAAACGGCCACAGTATTTTCCTTGCGGCGGTTTTGTCCGACGGACAGGTAAGCGAAAGCGCAGACGGCGCAGGGCTTGTCGGGTATATCTCGGCCGACACGGTTTGCCAAACGGCATATATCAACAACGTGGCGGTGGATATACCCTTTCGTAGAACGGGGGTGGGAAAGGCGCTCATCTCGGCCCTCGAGCAAAGGGCAAAGGAGGTCGGCTGTACCGAGATAACTCTTGAGGTAAGGTCGAAAAATCTGTCTGCCAAAGCCCTTTATCAAAAATGCGGATACAAAAAATGCGGCGAGAGAAAAAATTATTATCGAAACCCCGCCGACAACGCCGAAATAATGACAAAAAAGCTGTAAAGGCAGGAAATTCTTCCTCGCCCTTACGGCTTTTTCTTTTTGCTCTGTTTACGGCCTTGACCCGTCGGGTTGTCGGGGCTTATGCTTTTAACCCGCCCCGAAATCAGGTAAAATCTCGGTCAGGGCGGCTGTCACGCTCGCGGAACAGCAGTGAAATGCACCAAATTCCCGCAAGAGCAACAAGGGTATAAACAATGCGGCTGAGCATTGCGCCCTGTCCGCCGAATATCCATGCAACGATGTCAAAGCGGAAAAGACCGATGCTTCCCCAGTTGAGTGCGCCGATAATGGTTAAAATAAGCGCGATTTTGTCCATAATCATAAAATTCACCTCTCGGAAAATATTTTTTCCGTCCCGTCACATTATATTCGTAAAAATTTTTGTTTTTTAAAAATTTTTTGCGTCAACCCCCTGACACCGTTCCTCATTTTTGCTTATTAAAACAATCGGGTCGGTAATAGGAGATCCTGTTAACCCACCCTTAGGCATCGGGGAAATGTTCGGCAGGTGATTTTCGGGCTTATTTGCTCTTTCGGGCGTGGAAAACGTCGGCGATGTCGGAAATGGTTATGTAGGCGGTTTTGTCTATCTCGTGGACTATTTCCCGCATTTTGCCCACCTGGAAGCGGTTAATTATGATATAGACCATGGTTTTGTCGGTGTCGGAATAATATCCCTTGGCGTTCATTACCGTTATGCCGCATTCGAACTCCTCCGAAAGGGCGGCGCAAACCTTTTCGGGCTTTGATGTAACAATGTTGGCCTCCTTGGAGCGGTCGATGCCCTCCACCACGAAATCCACCGTTTTAAGGGCGGCGCCGTAGGTTATTATGGAATAAAGGGGCAGAGTCCAGCTGCTGACCGCAATTCCGCAGATTATATAAAGAAAGACATTGTATATCATGACGAAGGTGCCGACGCTTATGCCCAGCCGCTTTGCAAAAATGACTGCCATTACCTCGATTCCGTCCATCGCTCCGCCGAATCTTATGGCAAGACCGCTTCCGAGACCCGACACAAAGCCGCCGAACAGGGCGCAAAGCAAAAGATCCTGACCCGCAAGGGGAGAGGCGGAGCTGACATCAATGGGAAAGACGTCGGTTATGAGAAAGGCAAAAAGAGAATAGATCGCCACGGTATAGACGGCATAAAGGGTGAATTTCGGACCCTGCTTTTTATATCCCACAAAAAAGAGGGGAATGTTGAGCAAAAGCAAAAAGAACGAAAGGCTCAAAGGCTCGGGGGTTATTTGGGAAAGCAGCATTGAAGTGCCGGAAATGCCGCTGTCATACAGCTTTACCGGTGCGAGAAACACCGTGACACCGGTGGCGTTTATGATGCCCGCCGCCGTTAAAAACAGCAGGTTTTTGAGCTTCGGTTTTTTCATTTCGGATCTCTTCTTTCTTTTTGGGATTTTAATGTTTTAAAACATGCCGCACAAAGGCGGCGTCTCCTTAAAAAATGCAGAAAACGGGCAAGGTGAGAGCGCCTTTGCCCGTTTTTGTTGTTTGTGTTGCAACCGTTTATTTCTGCGGCGTGTAGCACCTGTATTATGTTGTGTATGCACCGAATGCGTAAGATGTTTCCTCAAAAAAACGGTCAGTTGTTGCCGCAAAGATCGGCGGGGAAGTTTTTGCCGTATTTTTCTCTTAGCTCGTCCATTGTCATGTCGCTTTCGAAGTCGGCAATAATGCGGCGTATGACCGTCAGCTCTTTTTCCACCCTCGGTGAGCCCGCACGTTCGGGTCTTGCACATTTTTCGGCAATTCTTTTGCAGGCGGCAAGGGAGGCCTTTGCCTGTTCACGGTCGTTTTGACCGAAGGCCGACACCTTTCCGATGGCGTAAAGGGTTATATAAAGCTGAGGCTCGTATTTTTCGGCGTCATATTCGGCCATTTTAAGCAGACACTTGGCGGCGTTTTTAAGCCCCTCCTGTCCGTCGTTAAAGCTGTGTTGCTTCAGGGAATCGATGGCCGCCTTGTTATATTCCGAAACCACCGATGCACATTGCCGTTCGTTTTCGGCCACATAAAGGGGAGTCCAAAGGGAGGGAGAATGCTTCTTAAGCTCGGTTTTGCTGAGACTGCCTTCCATGCCCCGATCGGCCGCTTTTGAAATTATCGAATCGGCCGCCGCCGCACCCGTAGCCGCCGCACCTGCAGCCGCCGAACCGACCGCTGCCGAAGCGGGAACCGCATTGCCCGCGTCGAGGTCTTTACCCGAGGTGTCTGTAATTGCTGTGCCCTCAGCCGCATCGTCATCAGCCGTATCGTTCGCATCAACCGTTTCCGCAATCGCCGTGTCGTCCGAAGGAGCGGGATCGGAAACGCCCGGCCGAGCGGCGTTTTGCACGTCGTCCGAATAAGCCGCAGCGGCATCGAATGAACATGTATCATCGGGGACGGATGCATTATCGGGAGCGGCATCAGGCGCAGTATCGTAGGTGCTGTCGGATTGCCCGGCAACAACGCTGAAGCCCTCTAAGGGCAGATCGTCGGGTGAAACAGAGGAGGCCTCTGTGCTGTCGGCCGCGTCGGCTCCGCTTTCTGCGGCGACGGTGTCGGATACATCGGCCGAGTTTGTCATATCGGGAGCGTAACCTGTATCGATCGCACAGGCCGTGTCGGTCATGCCGGTTGCATCGGCCGCGTCGGCCATATCGTGAGGCGTGCCGTCTCCCGACTGCTCGGAAATATCGGCCTGCTGCTCGGCGGGCGCACAAAGGGAGTTGTACATTTCCTCGGCCGCCGTGCGGAAATCGTATATATTTTTATCGGAGCGGTAATAAAGCAGCTTTATCAAAAGGGAAATGAGGGTCTCAAGCCCGTAAACCACGAAAAAGAGCGAAACCACAAGCAGTATCAGCCCCACAACAAGCAGGGGTATCGAAACCTTGATCTGCGCGCCTGTGGCGGCGATAAAACCGTATATCGAAAGGCCTGCCATGACAGCCGTTGACACCATGGAAACGATTTTGGGTGTTTTGCCCCTGTCGTTAAGCCTTAGGTTAAGCTCAAAGCTGTCGTCGGCAAAGCGGAAAAGCTTTTCGGCGATTTCTTCGTCGCCGTTATCGGGGCAGGGCTCGGTGACCTTGGGGTGGTAAAAAAGCGCCGTAATAAGCTTAAAAACAAGTGAAACGGCGGTCGGCAAAACAAAGAGCAGGCCGACGGTAATGGCAAGGGAAAAGTACCATTTCATTTCGCCCCGGCTTAAAATGTGATTGCAAATAAGGTCGAAAAACCTTTTCACCGCGGGCAGCTTTTCAAAGGACTCAACAAGTCGGTCTTCGAAAAACAAATAAACATATCCGAAAAAGGCGCACAAAAGCTCAAGGGTAAAGCATACCGTTCCCGAAATGACGGCAGCGCGTTTTTGAGCGGCGCGTTTTTTAAGCTGTTTTCTGTCCTTTAAAAGCTGAGGCCACAGCTCGCCTGCATCCTTTGGACGAAGTGGGTTCATAAATATGACAGACATTTTGTTCTCCAATCGAAAATGTTATGGGTTTGCTGTAACAGAAGGCTTTTTTGCCGATTTTGCCGACGGCGGGTTCGCCGTTTTCCTTGTCCCTAAGGGACGGCAAAGGGAGCGGGTCGGCCGATGATAAATCGGGTTTGTCGAAACAGAGAGATTTATCGTCAAGTAAAAGGTTACAGAAATTTTACCATAATTCTGCGAAAAAAGCAATCATTTTTTATTTTCGGTCGAAAAGCAGTCGTGCAGCAGGGCGTTTTCGGCGGCCTCCTTTTCACATAAAAGGAAAAACCGCCGCACGGCGCAGAGGCACATACGGCGATTTTGCTGTAAAATATAGGATTGTTATAAAAGGTAAGACTGCTGTCAGTCAAGCTCGGCGGCGCCGGTATAAAGCTGATAGTATCTGCCCTTTTGCTCAAGAAGCTGCTCGTGGGTGCCCCGTTCGACGATTTCGCCCTGCTCAAGCACCATTATGGCGTCGGCATGGCGGACGGTAGACAGGCGGTGGGCAATTATAAAGGTGGTCTTGCCCTTCATAAGTCTGTCAAGGCCGTGTTCTATGTGCTGCTCGGTGCGGGTGTCGACCGAGCTTGTGGCCTCGTCAAGCACCAAAATGGGAGTGTTTGCAATGGCGGCGCGGGCGATGTTTAAAAGCTGGCGCTGACCCTGGGACAGGTTCGCTCCGTCCCCTTCAATAACGGTATCGTATCCGTTTGACAGCCTCATTATAAAGGAGTGGGCGCTGGCAAGCCTTGCCGCCGCTTCGACCTCCTCATCGGTGGCGTCAAGACGGCCGTAGCGTATGTTTTCTCTGACCGTTCCGGTGAAAAGGTGGGTGTCCTGCAAAACCATGGATATTTTCTTTCGAATGGAGAGGCGGTTGTACCGACGAATGTCCACGCCGTCTATGAGTATCTGCCCCTCGTCTATGTCGTAAAATCTCGTCAGCAGGTTGGTTATGGTGGTCTTTCCGGCACCGGTTGAGCCGACAAAGGCTATTTTCTGCCCCGGCTTTGCGTAAAGTGAAAGATTTTTAAGCACGGTTTTTTCGGGAACATAGCCGAAGGTCACATTTTCGAATTTAACATCCCCTTCGACATTTTCAACAGATGGTTCCTTTTGCTCGGCCTCGTCGATCTCGGGCAGCTCGTCCATAACGGCGAAAACTCTTTCGGCACCGGCAAGAGCGGCGAAAATAGTACTCATCTGCATCGAAATCTCGTTTATGGGGCGGGAGAACTGGCGGGAATATCCCGCAAAAACCGTCAGAGCACCGGGGGTCATATGCCCGAGGCACATTAAAACTCCGCCGACTCCGATGGTCACGCCGTAGCAGACCTGGGAGCTGTTGCCCATAATGGGGCCCATAATTCCGCCGTAAAACTGAGCCTTAAACTGCTTTTCGCGGAGGTCATCGTTTAAAAGCTCAAATTCCTCTTCGCAAACCTGTTCATGGTTAAAAACCTTGACCACCTTACTGCCAGTAACGCTCTCTTCGATGTATCCGTTGACTGCGCCGATTGCCGCCTGCTGTCCCGAGTAGTATTTACTGCTCTTTTTGGCGATAAATCCGCCGGCGAAAAGGAACACCGGCACAAAGGCCACGGTAATGAGGGTCAGCCAGATGTTTGTGGTTATCATAAAGACAAAGGTTCCGATAAGAGTGACCGTTCCGCTGACAAGGGAAACAAGGGAGTTGTTGAGCATGGTGTCGATGTTGTCGATGTCGTTGGTATAACGGCTCATGACCTCACCGGTGGAGTTACGGTCGAAATACCGCACCGGAAGGGACTGCATTTTGGAAAACAGGTCGTTTCGTATGCGCTCCACCGAGTTTTGACTTATGGAAAGCATAAGTCTTGCCTGGAGATATGTGCACAGTATCGAAATCACATAAACCGCCCCGAGAAGCACAAGCGCAGACACGATATACACCGTGACCGCTCCGGCGGTTGACGCCATGGCATCGGAAATGACCGGAAGTCCGCATATCTTTTCGATTATGCCGTCGGCAAGGCTTTCCATAGCGCTCATGCTGCCCTGCTTCCCGGTGACAAAAAGGGTCAGTCGGTTGATTATGGGGGCGAGCATGTAGGAGCCGCAAAGGCTGGCCGCCGTGTTTAACAGCATGCATATGAGCACAATGAAAAATCTGAATTTATATGCGCCCACATAGTGAAGCAGGCGTTTTACCGTGGCGCCCATATTTTTGGGCTTGCCCTTTGCCCCTCTCATGCCGGGGCCGCCCGGGCCGTGTCCTCCCATGGGGCCTCGGCGCTTTTCGCTGCCGCCCTTTCCTCCGTATTGTTTTTGGAGGTCTTCAAGTGTTCTTTTCTTTTCCATCTTAAAGCTCCTCCCTGTCTATCTGGGAATAATAAATTTCCCGGTATGTTTCATTGGTTTTAAGCAGCTCGTCGTTTGTTCCCTCGCCGACGATTTTTCCGTCGTCCATGACGATTATCTTGTCGGCGTCCTTAACCGAGGAGATGCGCTGGGCGATTATGATTTTTGTGGCGTCGGACAGCTCGTTTGCAAAGGCCTCGCGGATGTTGGCCTCGGTAGCGGTGTCGACGGCGCTGGTTGAGTCGTCGAGAATGAGAATCTTCGGGTGTTTAAGCAGCGCCCGCGCAATGCAAAGCCGCTGCTTCTGACCGCCTGAAACATTCGTTCCGCCCTGGTCGAGAAGGGTGTCGTAGCCCTCCGGGAAGCTTTTAACAAACGCGTCGGCCTGTGCCTTCCTTGCGGCCTCGCTTATCTGCTCGTCGGTGGCGTTTAGGTCGCCCCAGCGTAGATTGTCGGAAACGGAGCCCGAAAAGAGCACGTTTTTCTGCAGCACCATGCCTATGCCCTCGCGCAGATGATAAAGGCTGTAATCCTTAACATCCACGCCGTCCACGAGCACCTGCCCCCTGTCGCAGTCGTAAAGCCTCGGAATGAGCGAAACGAGGGTGGTTTTTCCGCAGCCGGTAGAGCCGATAATGCCTACCGTCTGTCCCGCCTCGATGGTCAGGTCAATGCCGCACAGCACCGCGTCCTCACTTGTTTTATAATATCTGAAATCGACATTTTTGAATTCTACCTTGCCCCGATTAACCGTCAGATCTTTGTGCTTTGCATTTTCATCGCTGAGGTCGAGAGGCTCGTCAAGCACCTCGGAAATGCGCTTTGCCGAGGCCATGGCACGGGATGAAAACATAAAAAGCATGGTGACCATTAAAAGGGACATGAGAATCTGTGTGACATAGGTGATGAAGGCCGAGAGATTTCCCACCTCCATGCCGCTGTTCATAACAAGCCTGCTTCCGAGCCACACGGCGGCGATTATTGTGCCGTACATGCAAAGGCTCATAATGGGCTGCAGGAATATCATGATCTTCATGGCACCCATGCCGGTCTTTTTAAGGCCACTGTTTGCGGCGGCAAATTTTTTCTGTTCAAAATCCTCCCGCACGAAGGATTTGACCACCCTTACATTGGTGATGTTTTCCTGAACGGTGGAGTTGAGTCCGTCTATCTTGGTCTGCATTTTCGTAAAACGGGGGAAACCCAATTTTGTTATGATGAATATTGCCACAAGAAGAACGGGCATGCTGACAAGGAATATCATGGACAGCCTCGGCTCGAGAGCAATGGACATAACAAGGGCGCCGATCATCATACCGGGAGCGCGCAGAGCCATTCTCAGCACCATGTTAACGAAGTTCTGGAGCTGCGTGACATCGTTTGTAAGTCGCGTGACCAGCGAGCCGGTGGAAAAACGGTCTATATTGGCAAAGGAAAAGGCCTGTACCTTTTTATAAACATCGTCTCGAATGTCGGCCGCAAAATTGACCGAGGCCTTGGCGCCGAAATATGCGCCTCCTACCCCGCCGAGCATCATGGCGAGGGCGGTGACCACCATTCCGACCATATACCCGAGGCTTGAGCCGACCGTCAGATTGCCGGCGCTGTAATTGTTTATTATCTGCGCCATGAAGTAGGGCATGAATATTTCGCCCACCACCTCGACGATCATGCAAAGTGGGCCGGTTATAAAATAAGCCGCATAGGGCTTTATGTATTTAAACCATCGTTTCATTGCTTTGCCTCCGAATTGAGATTTTTTATCATTCTCTCGTAAAAGTGTTTAAGTGTATCAAGCTCATCCTGCGAAAAGCCCTCAAAACAGAGGCGGTCGATTCTGTCCAGTCCCGCCCTTGCGGCAACCGCCCTCTTTTTTCCTTCTTCTGTAAGGGTTATCTTGTTATACCGCATGTCGGTATTATCCACCCGCTTTTCGAGAAGCCCTTTTTTTTCAAGCCGTTTAATCGAAACGGCCACGGCGGCGGGAGAACAGTTGAGGTAACCCGCAAGCTCCTTTTGGGTGGCTTCACCCTTGTCGTAAAGGTGCATAAGCAGTATGGGCTGGCCGTAATAAAGGTCGAGGTCTTCTAAAAACCGCTGATGATTGATACGGTGATACATCAGAAACTCCCTTAAAAGCAGGGATATTTCTTCCGATTTCGACAACATTTCGCTTCTCCTTTCAAATTGCTTAACCGATTAATCATTAACCGATTAACAATCTAACATAAGGCGGTTTTAATGTCAACAGAAAAATTGTAAACAATGTGTTACACCGTTAAAAGAGGGCGGGGAGCGCTTTCGGTGCGGTATATGCGCAGCACCGAAAGCGGTATAACGGCGGCAAAGCTTTAGGCACAGGTAAAGGAAAAAAATTCGATTTTAAATATAGCGGCATTGCAGACAAAACCGTCCGTGGGCTTCCGAAAAACCGCAAGCATTAAAGGTTAAATGATTTTTCGATGAAATTACTTGATTTCAGCTTTCTCTTGTGTTATTATGAAAATACAGGAAAAGGAAATCTTGTCCTGCCTTTGAAAAACATCTTTACACTGTAAAAAGGAGAGTTTTTTATGAACAAGCTTTTTAAGTTGGTCCTGACCGGTGCGCTTACCACCGCCCTTGCTCTTGGCGGAACAGGCACGGCCGCCTTGGCAGACGGGGTTATATTACCCGACTATTCCTCGGTTACCGTCTCCAAAGCCTTCGGCGACGGTATGGTTATTCAGCGCAACAGCGAGTTTCTTATATGGGGATATGCCGACGGTCATCTTGACGGTGAGCCGGTTTTCGTTAATTTTATGGGCAAGGAAGAAAAAGGCGTTATCTCGGGCGGCGAGTGGAATGTTATGTTCCCCGCCTTTAAGGAGACCACCGAGGGCAGCGATATGGTCGTTACCTGCGGGACTAAGGAAATAACCGTTAAGGATATTCTTTTCGGAGATGTCTACATGGCGGTGGGACAGTCCAACATCGCCTATACATTTAACGAAGCGATAACAAGCTCTCCCGAAGGATACGCCGGGAACGATACCGTGCCTTCCGAGGATGACCTTATCCGCATTTGCAACAACGGCCTTGTTTATCAGGATGCCTATCCGGCACAGGGGTCGGATGAGGAGTGTAAAGACATCATCAAAAACGGCGGATGGCAAAAAACAACCGCCGATACGGTCAGGGATTTTTCGGCCGTGGGATATTTCTTTGCGAAGGACATCCTTAAAAAGACCGAAGGGAAGGTACCTATCGGCATAATCGAAATAAACGGCAACGGGCAGGCCATAAACGCCTTTTTGCCCAACGAAGTCGCCGACAGGCTGGAGGTTGACGAAAAGGACGCCGACGGTCTTTATAAAACAAATTACGGCGGAACAAAAATTCCCACCCGCTTTATGTATAACCACTATATGCGTCCCTTTAAAAACACCGCCCTTGCCGGAATGATTTGGTATCAGGGTGAAAGCGACTTTATAGTCGGTTCTTATGAAACATATAATGAGCGCTTTGCCGCTCTTGTGGACTACATGCGCGAAAACAACGGTTCTTCATCCCCCAATTTCCCTGTTTTTATTGTAGAGCTTCCCTCTATGTTCAACGGAAGTGAAGAGGGCTGGGCATTCCTTCCCACGGCGGCCGTAAGAAGCCGGATGGGTCTTATCCCCACCCTTGTAAATAACAGCTATATAGCCTCCACCTCCGACATCTGGAAGGACAAGGAGCATAAAAACAATCTCCACCCCTACTGCAAATACGACATTGCAAAGCGCCTCTCGGATCTGGCAGGATCGGTTATTTACAAAGAGCGCGCTCTGAATTTTGTTGCCGGTCCGCAATTTAAGGGATATACCCTTTCGGACGACGGAAAGTCGGTCAGGGTCTATTTTGACTATGCGGCAAAGGGGCTTAAAGCCTTCTCGGGCGGGCAGTTTAAGGGCTTTACCGTAAACGACAACAGGACTCCCGTCAAGGTCGAAGCGGTTGCCTATAACTGCATAGAAATTTCGTCGGACGAGGTCATAACTCAGGTCAAATACAATGCCCCGCCCGCCAACTACGACCCAGCCGTCTGGAACGCCGTAACGGCAAACACCTTCCCCGAAAATATAAACGCCTGCAATTCCGAGGGTATGCCCATGGTAGCCTTTTCTGCCCCTGTGACAAGAAACGGTCAAATGACGGTTTATGAAACGGGCGACGCGGATATAAACGGCAAGGTCAACGCCGAGGATGCCCTTGCAACCCTTCAGAATGTTGTTGGCTTAAATGAATTTTCCAACGATGAGTTTACCCTTGCCGACGCCAATCTTGACGGGCTCATTTCCTCCGTCGATGCATTGCTTATTTTACAGCGCACGGTGGGTATTGTGACCCTTCCCGCGGTTAAGGAGTAACGCGCAGTTTGGCGGCAAAAAAGCAAAAGCGCTGACCGAGCAGAATTTTAATAAGGTATAATAACGGCAGCCCGACCGACGGAAACACCCGGCGGCCGGGTTGTTTTCGTAGGACAACCACTGGCTCTGCCAGTGGAAAAAAAGCTTTAGCTATGGACAGAATAAAAACTCCTTGAT
>CAKSPR010000011.1 GCA_934486455.1 uncultured Eubacteriales bacterium | reverse complement strand
ATATAAAGACAAATATAGGTCGGCAAATAACCTTGACGATATTGTTCTTGCTTCTACGAATTATATAAACGAGGATCTAAACCATACCCGCAAGGATAATTTCAAGGAATTTGCTCGGGGAGATGTTCTGATTCGAGTCGGAAGCAACGATTATTCGGCAGAAGTTATCGTGGGTCTTACTTCAGCAAACAATATGGTTCTCTATGACATAATAAAATTTACCCCTCAGAAATTCACCTTAAAGCAAAAAAAGATGAAGGCACACAATACCGCTATGAACCAAAACGGTTCAGGAAGCGATAGAAAGGGTGTGCCTTCATCTGACACCACTGTAACACAAGGAAACGGCAATGTCAATACCCATTCTATGCAAAAATCCAAAAATAATTCGTCTTTTTCGGTTTCGGACAGCAATGGCAATCAGCTTTCTGACAGTGACCGTCTTAACGAATTGCAGAGTGAATACCGAGAACTCGAAAAAAAGGTTGATAAGATAAAAGCAAGCGACGAGTATAAAAGGTTGCTTGATATTATTTCAACCGGAGAAGGTGACGCGCTTGACGAGGCAGTTAAGGAATACGGTAAATTCACACACAGCAGCGGGCTTTATGCTGTCACAAAGCGCATGTCGGAAATCACGGGAGAACAAAAGGATCTCCGGGCAAAAATAGACAGCGCAAACGAACAGTCAAGAGATGAATTTATGCGGTCGGTAGACAAGCTCACCGACAGGCAAAAGGCCGAATACGCACAAAAGGCGGTTGATACCTTCGGCACTACCGAAAGAGTGGATTTAGCCTCATACATTCTCACGAACGGTGAAATGCTTGACTTTTCCGAAGGACAGGGCTACCGTATCAAAGACCACAGAGAAATTTCGGAAATTCTCGATATGCCCGACAGCGCCGAATATTCCGACAGCCTTATTTATTTCATGAATATGGGCAACATCCGAATGCAGACCTACGGAATAGATATATCCGCCGCTCCGAATGCCGAGCAAATAAGCAGACTCCGCGATGTTATACCCGAAATAATGAAAGACAATGACGAATTCAGCGTTGATTTTTCCAAAAAGAACGGATAGTCCGCCGGTAGCGTAACCTATCCCAAAGGAACCGCAACCTCAAAAATTCTGTCCGACATAAACAAATTCTTTGAGAGCGGCACCGTGCCGGTATATGAATCGGAATACGGAGAATTCAGATACAGTGTAAGCGAAAGCTTTGAAGAACAGATTGACGGTGTGCTTAACAACACATTCGACAAAAACAATCATATCTACATGGGAAACACTCCGAATTCACTTCAGAGCATTTTACACCTGCAAAACCGTCCCATGCTCATAACTCCTACCCATGTATACACAATGACGGTGAGCGAGGCACAGGCGAAGGCCGACGGCAGATATGTTAAAGGTCGGAATTATCATGACCTTGGTAAGGACATTTTGCTCGGTCTCCCCAAAGCTCTTGAAAAACCGCTTTTCTTAATCAAATCCTCCGCAAAGCAAAGCGACCTCCGCATTATAGCTGTCACAAGCCTTACCGACAAAAACGGCGTTAATATTGTTGCGGCCATTGAGCCGGACGGCAAGGGCAAGCTTTACAACATGACCCTTGACAGTAATGTTGTGCTGAGCGGTTACGGAAAGAGCAATATTTTAAACTATGTGCTTAACGCAAAAAAAGAAGGACGCATACTTTATGCGTCCGAAAAAAATAATCGGCTTGGTAAAAACAGACCCGGGGTCCAATTCCCCGACCATGCATTTACTGCCGATTACACTAACAGTTTATCACAATACAGAGAAACTGTCAATAAATATTATGCACAAAATGACAAAGAATATTTGTCTAATTCAAACAAATACCAAAACTATGTTCTTTCCGACGATCAGAGAGCTTCCATATCCGACGCGGGAATGAGACTGACCGACAATGCCGAGCTTTCCTCCCTTATGCGGGACAATGCCGATTACAAGGCCGAGATCGAGCGGCTGAAAGGCGAATTTGTCAAGTCAAAGAGAATGGGCGGCAAGGGCAAAAATGCTCTTATGCAGGCCGACATCAACCGCATTGCCCGAAGCATTATAGGCGAATACTCCAGCGAAATAAGCTTTTACGATCTCAAGGATATGCTGACAGGCTTTTATGAGTTTTTGGCAAATGCGGATGTTGAAAGCTCGGGAGACTATGCCTTTATTGTCAAGACAGCGAACGACATTGCAAAATCGGTTATTGCCCAGTCCTTTACCGACATAACTCCCGAAGAATTTGCGGATTATAAAAAGGCGCAGAGAAGTTACAGGCTTATCCCGAACCTTCAGGATGTGTCCGAGCTTAAAGATATGTTCGGCACCTTCGGCGCGGCATACAGACAGTATGGCAAAAAGCTTAATATGCGGGCGAAGGGCACCGAAAACGCATTTTATATCGACGATGTATGGGAGGATCTTTGCGAGACCGTTCCCCTGCTCGACAGGAACGCCGACAGCACTCAGGAAATGTGGAGAAATCTTATCGAGGTAAGAGACAGCCTTGACGAAAAGACGGGATTCAATCCGTACCTTGAGGACGGCGAGCTTTCGGCAGGTCAGGCGGCGGCTTTGCTCGGGGCGGACATTCTCGAACGGTTTAACGAGGTCAGCCCCGACACAACATTTGCCGACAGGGCACAGCAGCGGGTCGACCTTCGGGAGCAGAAAATCTCCGAGCTTAAAACCGAAAAGCGGGAGGCCTTGTCCAAGCTGAGAGAGCAGAGAGACGCAAGGATCTTAGAGATTAAAGAAAGCTTCAGGCAGCAGAATGAAAAACGAAGGAAAAGAAACGCCCAAACGATTGACCGCCGAAAGATACGCCGTCTTATCAAACGGTTTAAAAACATTTATAACCACGGGAGCAAGGATAGAAATGTTAAGGCCGAAATGAGAAAGACGGTTGAAAAGGTGCTTGAATCGGCAGATTTCCTTTTTGCGGATGAAAAGACAGGCTATGACATACTGGCCGAAATAACGCCCTCTTCGGTGGAAAACGAGGAGCAAAGGGCGGCGCTTAAAGAGCTGCAAAGGCTGTATGACGGTTATCTTACGGCACAGTCGAAGCTTGAAAAGGCCAAACAGTCACAGGAAAGCGGAGAAAGATCAGAGGAGCTTTTAAACAGAATTTCGGAATATGAGAAGCTTGTGGAAAAGCAAAGGGCGAAGCTCTATTCCCTTTCAAGATCGGATGCTCTTTCGGGAATACTTGCAGAAAAGAGAGCGGCCGCAAACAGGCAGACGGTGGGAAAGGCCTTACAGGGGCTTTATGACGCATATTGTGAGCTTAAAAATTCCGGGCTGGGATATATAAGGAACGCTTACAACGATGTTGTCGCCGAAAAGCTTAAATCTATTGCGGAGGAGCTTTCGGACAAAAGCATTCGGAGCATGAACGAGGCCGAGCTTTCACAGCTTTATGACGCGTATAAAATGGTTTATCACACCATGACGACCCAAAACAAGCTGTTTAAGAGCGGCAAAAAGCAAACGGTCGAGCAGGCGGCCTTGACGGCAATGGAGGAAATGAAGGAGGCCACAAGGAAAAGCAAGCTTCCCGATTTCAGACATCCTCTTTCCCAAAAGGCACTTTCGGGTAAACGCTCCTTTGAATGGTCGATGATGACTCCTTATACAGCATTTCAAAAGACCGGCTCAAAGGAATTTACGCAGATGTATTTTGACTTTATAAGAGGTCAGGACACATATGCAAGAGATATAGCCGAAGCCAAAGAAACGCTAAGCAGAATGAGGGAAAAATACGGATATGACGACTGGAACCTCGACAAGGCAAAAACCTTTAACCTGGAAAGCGGGCAGAAGTTTACGGTGACGCTTTCCGAGCTTATGTCGGCATATGCCATATCCCGCCGAGAGCAAGGCCGAAAGCACATTGAAAACGGCGGATTTGTTTTCGGAGACAACAAAAAGGGCTTTTTTGCCGAAGTTAAGACCGATGAAAAGGACGGCGAAAAGAAAAAGCGGGTCGTTCGAACGGCCAAGGAGGCATACCGTTTAACCGAGAACGATATGAACAGAATGTTCGGGATCTCGGAAGAAGGCGGTCTTACCGATAAACAACGCAGATTTGTTGAGGAGCTTCAGGATTACCTGACAAAAATCGGCGAAAAGGGCAACGAGGTCTCCCGACAGCTTTACGGCATAGATATTATTAAGGAAAAGGTGTACTTCCCTCTCGAATCGGACAGAGATTTTCTTAACATGAGCAGCGAGCAGGGACAGGAAACGCTTCTTAAAAACAGCGGAATGACCAAAGAAACGGTGAAAAACGCCAAAAACCCCATTGTGCTCAGAGGCTTTGAGGATGTATGGAGCGGTCACATCAACAAAATGGCGCTTTATCACGGGTTTGTCCTTCCTATTGAAAATCTTAACCGAATACTAAGCTTTACTCCGTATCTCGAGGAGGACACCTCACGGTCGGTCAAAACCACCCTTAAAAACATTTTCGGTGAAGAAAGCGTTAAATATTTCGAGGACTTTTCACGGGATCTTAACGGCGGAACGGTGAGAAAGGCCGCGCTTTATGAGCTGCCGATACGGCTTATTGCCCGATTTAAAAAGACGGCTGTGGCGGTCAATCTCTCGGTGGAAATACAGCAGGCAATGGCTATTGTAAGAGCTATGGCCGAAATCGACGGAAAGTATTTTGCAAATACCCCCGCCGCAAAGGAAAACAAATCGGTTTCCCGATTTAAGGAGATACAAAAGTATGCCCCTATCGCCATTATAAAGGAAATGGGCGGCTTCGACACCGGCTCGGGAAGGGCGGCAACCGACTTTATTTTAGCCCGTGAATACGAAGGAAAGGACAAAATAAAGGGCCTTTTGACCGACAGATATTACCGAGATGAGCTGTTTATGTGGGGCGCGGCAAAGGCCGATGAATTCGGCTGGAGCAGAATTTGGGATGCGGTTAAAAGAGAAATTGCAGACACGACCGACCTCGAGTTTAATTCCAAAGAATTCCTTGAAAAATGCGGCGAACGGTTTACCGAAGTGATAGTTAAAACACAGGTTTACGACTCCACTCTTTCACGCAGTGCCATGATGAGAAGCGACAGCGAAATTATGAAAATGGCCACTGCGTTTATGGGCGAGCCCACCACTTCGGTCAATATGCTTTACAGAGCTTCCATTGACATTCGCAGAGGCAAAGCAGGAGCGGTAAAGCGGTTTGCCAGGGTGACGGCAGCGGTATACGCTTCTATTATCCTTGCCGCCGTGTTTAAATCCCTTGTGGGGGCAGGGCGTGACGATGACGAGGACGAAAGCTTTTGGGATAAATACCTTCAGGCACTCGCCCGAAATCTCGCCGGAGACCTTAATCCTCTGACAATGCTCCCCTTTGTGAAGGACATTGTGGAAATAATCGACGGTAACGATGTTACAAGACAGGATCTTGAGGTGGTAACATCGTTTTTTGATGCCTGCGAAGCTCTCAGCAACGAGGATATGAGCCTTTACCGAAAGCTTGAGTCCTTTGTCGGAGGACTTTGCAACTTTGCCGGGCTGCCCGTTAAAAACATTATGCGGGACATACGAGGAATTTACAACACCGTTAATTCTTTGGGGCGTCCGAGCACGACCACGGGACAGGAGGTTGTTTCGGAATTTGTTTCAAATATTCCAATAGCCGGAAAGGCCTCTGCCGCAAAAGCAAAGCAGGCGTCAAAAATCACCGCAAAATACGAAAAGGCCTACAAAGCAAAAGACCTTACAACAATGAAAAAGCTGATAAGCGATGAAATCGAGGCCGAACGGGAAAAGCTTCTTGATAAGGGCGCCGATCCTTACGAGCTGACCGGCACGAAAGGAAAAAGGAAAAACAAAGTAAATTCCGACGCGCGGGGAAAGGTAAGGGCGAAATTTACCGAAGAATTCAAACCAAGATATGTGGAGGCCTTTGATAACAAGGATGTCAACACGGTGGCCGAAATAAAGTCGATATTGAGCCAAACCGGGCTTTATGACGACCTTAACGGTACCCTTGAAAGCTGGCGAAAGGAGGCAAAGGAAAAGAAGGAACAAGAAAAGCGGGCTGAAGAACGGAAAAAAAGTAAATAAGAGAAAGGGAGCCTTTTAAAAAGGGCTCCCTTTATATTTAACGAGGTGATGAAAATGGAAGAAAACAAGGTGGTTTATCGCTTTGATGTGGATTTTTCGGGAACGGCAAGCACCGCCCCGGTGATCAACATAGCATCCACCGACCAAAACAGCCGAATGTTTGTTATGACCCCAAAAAACGGGTCGGAAACATTGGTACTGTCGGACACGGTCAACCCGGTGCTCGTTCTGACAAAAACGCAGAACGGCAAAACCGAAATCGTGGCAACAATAACCTGTTTATATATCAACGGGAAAATCGTTGCCGATGTGCCGATCATAGATTCGGCCTATACCTCCCTTGAGGGAACGGTGATTTTTTATGAATATAACAATACGGCTAAAATGTTCAAGCTGCAATCGGCGCCCTTTAAGGTCTCGGTGGTAAGCAGCGCCGAGAGTTCGGGAACGGTGACAGCGGCGGATGAGTTCAAGGCGCTTGTTGACGCTCTGGCGAAGGCCGATTCCCTTTGTAAGGTCGTATATGCTTCGAGTTCTGATGCGGATAATATGAATGTCAATCTCAAAAGCGCCGACTGTTTGGACAAAATAATATGGGTCAGTCCGCCGAACAGTCTTGCCGCTGAAACCGGGAACCCTTTGAAAATCAATTTTACCGACGGAAAAACTAAAAACATTGTTTGTTCGAGAGACGGTAACAGCTATACCACAAACATTCCGAGAAAATATATCAATTCAAACCGGCCTATGGCTCTTTGGGTCGATGTGACTTATGCTATGTGGATCAATTGCCCGACCGAATCTATTAATGAGCTGCCCACATCAACCACCTTGCCCTCCGTTCTCGCAGCAGGAAAGCATTACAAGCTTACTGTAACGGCGGCGTTCACTCTTACCCTCCCGGATTCGGCGAGCGACGGCGATGTAATCGAGGTTGAATACTTCAATTCGGGTACGGCGAGTATTAGGGTACAGTGGTGTACCGTCAGTTCGGCCAATACGCCTACTCAGGCACCGATTTTGAGCAACAATTTCGGCACAGGTCAATATGTAAATTGCACCGTTGGAACTTTGCACCGGGCAAGGTGCGAATGGAGCGCTCTTGCCGGCAAGTGGACGGTTGATATTGAACTGTTCAAAATAGCATCGAAATAAGGAGAGATTAAAATGGCAATTAAGCAATATTCAAAAAAGCTCGAAGGGAACAACAATCTCACCGAGCATTTCAAGGTGTCGGAATTTGCCTGTCACGACGGCAGCGACTACATCCCGATCGACATTGACCTTGCGTACAAGCTCGAGCTTATAAGACAGCATTTCGGCAAGCCTGTCACCGTAACAAGCGCATATCGCACACCCGAATATAACCGCAAGGTGGGCGGCGCTTCAAGCTCTTATCACACCAAAGGCAAAGCCTTTGACATTGTTGTGCAGGGGGTTAGCCCTTACGATGTAGCACACTTCTCCCAAGGGCTTTGGATTATGGGTATAGGCTGTTACTATGACGACGGCTTTGTTCATATAGACGGAAGAGGCTTCCCGACCTACTGGAGAAATCAAAGCGTGACTCCCGTGCAGACCTTCGGGAACTATCCCTCTTGTGATTGCAATGTGAAAAATGTGCGGCTTGTACATATGGCAGACGGCTGGAGTTTCCCGCAGCACGGCATAACAGACAACGGGGACGATGAAGAGTTCAGAAATGTTCTTAAAGCTTCTGTAATCAAGAAATCAACCGCCTATTCCAATGTTGCTAAAATCGTACAGCACACCGTCGGCGCGAGCGAGGACGGCTATGTGGGCGACGGTACTGTTGACAGGATAAAGAGCTGGCAGGCAGCTCACGGGCTTACTGCCGATGGAATATGGGGAGAGCAGTGCTGGCTTACGGCGCTCGAACTCAAAGAAAAGGAACAACCCGCGCCCACTCCGACGCCTGTATACACCTATACTGTTGACGATGCTCTGATTGCCCTACAGGTCAGCGTGGATATTACCGATGTGAGCGACGAGGAAAAGAAACGGCTCGACATTGACGGAGACGGCAAGTTAACCGCAAACGACGCAAGGCTTATTTTGTACAAGGCCGTGAATATGTAAGGGGCGAGAATATGGAAACGCTTAGAGTAATTTTTGAAGTTTGCACCGGTATAACCGTCATCGCCGGAATAATCGGCGGATTGTTTGCCGCTTTCCGTTGGCTTGCCAATGTTAAGAACAAGGACGACAAAGCGGCTTCGGACATAAAAGAGCTGAGAGACCACACAGAAAACGAATTCAGAGCGATAAAAGAGGAAAACACCCTTATATGCTACGGTCTTTCAGCCTGCCTCGACGGTCTTATACAGCAAGGCTGTAATCATACCGTACCCCTTGCAAAAGATAAGCTCGATAAGCACCTGAAGTTAAAGGCGCATGAATAGAAAGGAGAAAAAAATTATGAAAATCAATTGGCTTGTACGAATTAAAAATCCGCAGTGGTGGTTCTCGGTTATCCTTGCCGTGGTGGTTCCTATCGGGGCATATTACGGTATAACCGGCTCGGATATAACCTCGTGGGGAATATTCTTTTCCACCCTCAAAGCAGCCGTCCTTAATCCGTATGTGGTTTTCTCGGTGCTTGTCAGCGTGTGGAACGCCGTTATTGATCCCACTACCTCCGGTATTTCCGATAGCGTGAATGCACTTACATACGAAAAGCCGAAATGCAAAGGACAGTAATTTCGGGAGGTGTGACACATGCTTCGGTTTTATAACAGCGAATGGGAAAAATACGTATCTCATTGCGGGTTTACCGATGATGAGCTTGAAATAGTCAAATTTTTAAGGAGAGGGTGGGCGCAAGCCGATATTGCGGCGGAGCTGTGCGTTTCCCTGTCTACGCTAAAAAGACGAATTAAGCGCATTTATTTGAAAATAATCGACTGCATTTACAATTGAACACCGAATTTATAATTTATCCGTCCTCATTTTTTGGGGACGGGTATTTTTTTGACCTTTTTTTGAGCTGTAAACGAACCACAAGAATGTCTTTTGTGTTGTATGATAATCACAGAATATAAATTGCTTTCGGTGCACAGAGAGCGATTTATAAATAAAATTAAGGAGATTGTTATGGAATACGAAAACAGATACGCTTCTAAAGGGATTGCCGGTACCGGGCTTGGACTCGGAATTGCCGGAACAGCGCTTGGAGTGCTTGCCGGAGGTCTTAACGGCAACGGTCTTTTCGGCCGAACGGCAAACGGCACTTGCAGTGAGGACCACTTTGTCAGCAGATACGAATCCGAGCAGTCGGCAAGAATAGCCGAGCTTGAAACCGAAGTAAAGCTGAGAGACGCAAACACCTATACCGATCAAAAAATGCTGGATATGTACAAGTACATTGACGGAAAGTTTAATACGGTTGAAGCACAGCTCTGTCAGCAGAGTGTTGTCAATGCTCAGGTTGCGGCAAATCTTTCCTGTATGCAAAACACCGTTGCAGCTCTTCAGGGACTTACAAAAACGGTCATTCCGATCGACAATGTTTGCCCCGAACCGATGAAGCGTTACAACAGCTGGACAGCTCCCACAGCGGCGGCCGCTCAGGCGGTTAATACAAAATGACAAAGAGGGGCGGCAATCGCTGCCCCTTGATTTTTGAAAGGAAATTTATATGGAATTTGAAAGAGTGCTTAACGGCATTTTAAAATACATGGACAAGGAAGTTTACTCAAGGATGAACAGCTGGCAGGAAATAGCCGCCCGAATTGCTGTGGCAAGAGTCATGAGGAACAGCGAAAATTTGAAAAAGTCCTTATGTGAAAATCCTTTTCTTCGCAGCTTTGCAATATCCGATGAAAACGGAACAATAGATGTCGACGGACTTTATGCGGATTTGAAAGAACAGGTTGTGAGCAAGGGGAAAATCGAAATAACGATCCCTCTTTTCGGCACATTTAAATTTTCTCCGTCGGACATTGATAATCTCTATTCCACGATAACGGAGTGACGATATGAAAAAAATCAAAGAATACGTTGAGAGAATCAACGAAGAAATCGAGGACGCCAAAAACTATGCCGAATGTTATGTTGAACAAAAAGCAAAAGGTAATATGACCGATGCGAATAAATATCGGGAAATATCCGGGGACGAATTAAAACACGCCTCATACATACATGATTTTGCAACAAAAGACATTGCAGAACTTGAGAAAGTTTACTCTCCGCCTGTTGAAATGCTTGACAAGTGGAATCACGCTCATAAAGAATATGTTGAGCGTGTAGCGTGGGTTCGGCAAATGCTGTCGATGTAGTGTGCAATTTCGTGTGAACTTTCGTGTGCATTTTTTTCATTATGTGTGCAATAATCATGTTGTTTCGGCAATATAATTCGGACTGATAAAACCGCTGAAGCCCGCATAAATAAAAGAAAAGCCGCTGTTTTAGCGGCTTTTCTTTTTGGTGCGAGAGACGGGACTTGAACCCGTACGCCAAAGACACACGCCCCTCAAACGTGCCTGTCTGCCAATTCCAGCACTCTCGCGACTGCAAGCAAGATTATATCAAAAAGAGGGAGGTTTGTCAATAGTTATTTTTAAAAAAAACAAACTTTTTTTCATGTGTTAAAACAGGAATATTATGGCTGATAAATGTGCCGCGATGCCGCACAAAAATTGCAGCCTGCAGGGGGTTGAAGCGCACTCTGTTATGTCGGAAAATACTGCTTTAAAGCGCCGTGAAGGCCGTTTAATCACCTTTTCGGTAAAAAACCCGACAGCCGCACATAGCAGCCTTAAAGACCTTTTAAAAGGCATAAATCGTCTCGGAATTCAATTCTTCGTCTCGGTGACGCTTTTTCTGTTAAACTTAACTCCTGCATCTTCTCCTATTTATATATCTTCCCGTTTGACGCGACGCAGTTTTTGCCGCTGCTTTTGCCTAAATAAAGCTGCCTGTCGGCCATGGTTATGAGCGACATATCCTTAAGCTGTTCGGCTGTTCCGCAGGCCACGCCGAAGGTGGCGGTAACGATGATCTGTTCCTTCAAATCATCTCTCGGAATGGCGGCGGCGCGCACGACATCAAGAAGCTCTGCGGCAATGTCCTCGGCCTCCCTCTCCCCTACATCGGGCAAAACAATGACAAACTCCTCCCCGCCGAAGCGGAAAAGATACCTGTCGCTTTTCTCAAGAACACCCACCACGCTTGCGGCCACACTTTTTAGCGCCTCGTCGCCTTTTAAATGGGAATAATGGTCGTTATATGATTTAAAATTGTCGACGTCGTAAATTATCAGTCCGACCTTTTCGGGAGACATTTCCTCGGCAACGAATTTGAGGTACACCTCCATGGCCTTTTTGTTGAGGGTGCCGGTCATAATGTCGTTGTACGCAAGCCACACAAAGGAATTGTTCATTTCGCTTATGCGTCTTTCGTTGGCCGATTGACGGATAAATACCGAACGAACGGCAATCAGTCCCGCTATTATTGCAAAGCGCAGAAGAAAATGCTTGAACATATCGTAGTTATCCGAATAAGGAAGAATTCCCGGCAGCCACCAGCTGAAAAAAATCAAAATACAGATCAAAACGGTGTCGAAAAGCTTGTAGGTCGGGGCAATCATAATTACGAAGAGGTAGCACATGGAGATGGACAGGCCTATTTTGTGAAAGTTGCAGGAGACCATAAACACCGTGACGGCGGCAATGACCACCGTGTAAAAGGCAAGGAGGGCAAATCGGGAGGCCGCCGAGCCGTAATCCTTGCAGAAGGTCAGATAAAGCAGCATTGCAAGGCAGGAGCCCACCATCATATACAAAGGCACCATGTCGATGACTATCATGGTGTTGAAGATAATGTTTTTGACAAGGTAAAAGCCGTTTGTTACGAGAAAAACAATGGTTGCATAATAAACGATGGACATGCTCTGGCGCATAAAGATGCTTTGCTGTGACGGAGTGTCGTCCACATCGGCTTTAAGCACGGTTTTGCAAAAGCTTTTGAATCGGGAAGAAGCCGTACCCACAACCTCAAAAGACAGATTTTCCGTTATAGCGTCGTTGTTTTTACCGTTCCACATAAAAAATTCATACCCTCCGAAAATTGCCGCCGAAAAAGCGATGCCGTATATTTGTTTTCGCCCTTTCGCCCGCGAAAGACCCCTTATTCGGGGCTTTGTTTTTTATCTGTGTTTTAATATTCTTTCGTGATACTGTTATGCCTTTTTAAGGTGCAGTTTTATCAGTATTTTTCTTAAAAAATCATCTCCGAAAACATCTTTTATTGCTTTGTTTTTATATGTCACAAGTCCGTAGACGGCGGCGCCCGCAATCGCCGCGACCGCCATAAGCGCAAATTGAACAAGCCGTCCGCCGCCGAAGGGAAGCACGTTCACAAGAACAAGCACCACGGCGATCATGGGCACAAGCCCCATGACAACCTTCAAAAAGGTTTTTAAAACAGGCATATATTTAAGGCCGTATTTTTTCTTTAAAAGGATAAGCACGGCGGCGATAGAGACGGTGTAGCCCAGCATGCTGGAAAATCCCGCCCCCCAATATGCCGGAAGACCGATGGCGTTGCAAAGATAGATAAAGGGCACATCGCAGGCGGCGTTTATAAGAAGGCCGGTAACGCTTGTGAAGCAGACGACCTTGGCAAGGCCTATGCTCTGGAGGCACATGCTGGCCACCATGCTTACGCTTTCGAATATTCTGAGGAAGGGCAGCACCCGCATAAGGGTGGGACCGAAGCGGCTCTCCCCGTAAAAAACATAATAGAGCGGATGGGACAGCAGACACATGCCCACGGCCATGGGAACGGCCAGCACAAGTATTGTGCCTATCGCCTGATTAAAGCGCCTGTTTACCCCTTCCCTGTCGTTTTTAACAAAGCTGTCGACCATGTGGGGAATCATGCTGGAGGTAAGACCCATGGCAAGAGAGGTTATGAGCACACATATCTTCGGACCCCAGGTGGCGCAAATGCTCGCAATGACCTCACTGTCGGCGGCGGAAAATCCGTCGAGAGAGGAAAGCCCCACTATTATAAGCTTCATGTCGGTTATATCGTAAATGTTTGAGGAAATTGCAACGATTATAAGAGGAATACAGATGCGGGCGATTTTTTTAACGGTCTCGCCGGTCGAAACGGCGGTGTTGTTTACCACATCTCCCGGGGCGGGTAAAAACGCGCTTTTGTTGGCTCTCATTTTGGCCGAAAGATAAAAATATGCGGCTACCGCTCCGACAAGTGCGCCTGACAGTGCTACGCACACGCCCGCCGTTTGGCTTTTTCCCAGCACGACAACCGTTACATAAGAGCCAACCAAAATGACAAACACCCTTACAAACTGCTCGATGACCTGACTTGCGGAGGAGGGAGCAATGTAGGCGTGACCCTGAAGATAGCCGCGGCGAATGCTTAAAAAGGGAACGACCAAAAGACAGAAGGATACCGTTCTGATTGCGGCGGTTACATCGTCTCCCCCGGCGTCTGAGCCGAGAAAAAATCTGCCGATAAAGGGGGCTGACAAAAACAGCACAATAAAAGCGGCAAGGGAAATTATAAAAACCGTGTTGCGGGCGGTTTTTTGCGCTTTTTCCTTGGCCGCAAACATTTTAAGAGAGTTGTATTCGCTGATTATAATGCTTATGGCGGTGGGAATTCCGGAGGTGGAAATGGTTAAAAACAGATTATATATATTGTATGCACAGGAATAGACCACCCCTCCCCTTTCGCCGATTATGGCATAAAAAGGAATGGAATAAAAGGCGCCGATGAGCTTTGAAAGGATTATTGCGGCATAGGCAATCATTGTTCCTTCTACAAAGCCGTTGCGCTTGATTTTTTTGTTCATTAAACAGTTCCTCTTTCCGTTTTTTCGATGCGGGATCGGCCGAAGCTGCCGAAGGCTTAAGGGTGAAAGGGCGGGTATACACGCTTTAAGGCGCCGACGGATGGATACGACAAAAGCAGCACAGCATTTTTAAAAAAGCAATGCGCGCCGAGCTTTTGGACGGTCTTTCAATTATATGACGGGTTATCCTGTTTTTTGTCAGCAATGCCGCCCTTTAAAGAAAAAATCGGCCTTTGGCAAAATTAAATGTCCGCGGTCGTTTTTTGTTTTTTTAAAAGCGTCTGTAATTTATCATCACATATATTTATGATGATAAATCGAATATTTTGTGGAAAAAAGTCTTGACAAATACAAAATTTAGGTTTATTATACTAAAGATCTTTAAGCTTGTACTGTGATGCAGGAAAGAAAAATGCAATAGCGTTACGGAATTTTTGCGGTCTGAAAGCTTTAAGGTGAAGCTTTCGGGCTTTTTTTATGGGAGGAAAACCGATTGAAAGTTCACGCCACCGTGTTAGATGAGGAGACCCTTTCCCGCGCCCTCATACGCATCGCCCACCAAATCACCGAGAAAAACCGCGGCTGCGACAAAATCGTTTTTGTGGGAATTAAAACCAGAGGCGTGCCTCTTGCAAGGCGTATTTCCGAAAATATCGAGGGCTTTGAAAAAATCAAGGTTCCCGTGGGGGTTTTGGACATAACCCTCTACCGCGACGATTTAAGCAAAATCAACCCCGACCCGGTGCTTAACGACACCGACATTCCCTTCGATATTGTGGACAAAACGGTAATCCTTGTTGACGACGTGCTTTACACCGGCAGAACGGCCAGAGCGGCAATGGATGCGGTCATGGCAATGGGCAGACCCTCGTCCATTCAGCTTGCCGTGCTGGTCGACCGCGGACACAGAGAGCTTCCCATACGCGCCGACTTTGTGGGGAAAAACATTCCCACCGCCAAATCCGAGATAGTATCGGTCAAGCTTTCGGAAACCGACGGCGAAACGGGAGTCTATATTTTAGGCGACTGAAAGCCGTGCGATTGACCGTGCGGACGACTCAAAAGGGGCTTGCGGCAGCACCCCGCCCGCCGCATTATGCCGCCGACAGGGGCCGCGCATAAGCCTGCCTCATGTGCTGGCGTCGGTGAAAAGCATGTGTTTTGCCCCGTTTGATTTTTTGAAAAAAGGCGTAAGCCTTAAATATTAGGAGGAAAAGTTATGAAACTAATCTACGATGTAAAAGACAGGCCTAAATTCGGCCAGCTGTTGGTCTTTGCTATCCAGCAGCTGCTTGCCATTATGGCGGCCACAATTGCCGTTCCCAACATTATCGGAAACGGTATGCAGCCCTCCGCCGCCCTTTTCGGTGCAGGCGTCGGTACCATCGTCTATCTGCTCTTTACAAAATTCAAAAGCCCGGTATTTCTCGGCTCGTCCTTCGCCTTCATCGGCTCTATGCTTTCGGCCTTTGCGGGCGGCGTTTCCATGTCTCTCGGTTATCTCGGACTGATAATCGGCGCGGCCTTTGCGGGACTTGTTTATGTGGTTATTGCCATAATCGTCAAGCTTGCGGGAGTTAAATGGATCTCCAAAATCATGCCTCCCGTTGTTATCGGACCCACCGTTGCAATAATCGGTCTTTCTCTTGCCGGAAACGCTATCGGCGATCTGGCCGGAGGAGCTAAATTCTATAACAGCGACATTGGTGCCTTCCCCGTAAACGCCCACACCGGAGCGGCCATCATATGCGGTCTCATCACTCTGCTTGTAGTTATGCTCTGCTCGATCTACGGCAAAAAGATGATGAAGCTCATCCCCTTCGTAATCGGAATCGTGGCAGGATATGCCGTTGCCGCAGTGTTTACTGCTATCGGCAACAGCACCGGCAACGAAGCACTTAAGCTTATCGACTTTGCTCCCTTCGTTGAAAACTTCTCGGCTGCAAAAATCTCGATTACCAGCTTTGTCAACATTCCCGACTTCACCTTTATTAAGGCTATCGACGGACTCAGCGAGCTTTCCGGCTCCTACATCGCAACCATTGCGGTGGCATACATTCCCGTTGCATTCGTTGTTTTTGCCGAGCATATCGCCGACCACAAAAACCTTTCCTCCATCATCGAAAGAGAACTGCTTGAAGATCCCGGCCTCTCCCGCACCCTTCTCGGCGACGGTGTAGGCTCTATCGCAGGCGCCATCTTCGGTGGATGCCCCAACACCACCTACGGCGAATCGGTCGGCTGCGTCGCAATCACCAAAAATGCTTCGGTTGTTTCCATTCTCGGTGCTGCGGTGCTTGCCATCATCGTTTCCTTCTTCACACCCTTCGTGCTGTTCCTTTCCTCCATTCCCGCCTGCGTAATGGGCGGCGTGTGCGTTGCGCTTTACGGCTTCATCGCCGTATCGGGTCTTAAAATGCTCCAGAAGGTCGACCTGGACGACAACCGCAACCTCTTTACCGCCTCGGTCATTCTCATTGCCGGTATCGGAAACTTCGCTTTAAGCTTCGGAAAGATCACCTTAAAGACCGTTGCCTGCGCTCTCATTCTCGGCATCATCGTTAACCTTATCGGCAAAAAGGCAAAGCCCGCCGAAGAAAACGACGAAAGCCTTTAATTAAATCGGCAATCATTCCAATTGCATATACACTGCAAAGAGACCTGTCGGGTAAAACCGGCAGGCCTCTTTGCTTTAGTATGAAAAATGTTGTAGGTAATCGTGTAAAAAATCAAGCGGATAACGGTGCTTTGGGCTTATAAAAAGGTATTTACCGAAAAGCGGTGTTATCCTTTTGCTTTTTTGCTATTCTCCGACCTCGACCGTTACATCGGCCGTAACCCCGCCGAAAAGCTTAACGGTGGCGCTGTATTCTCCGTAGTTTTTAATGTCGGAGGAAAGGGAAATTTTCTTTTTATCTATGTCGCAGCCGAAATCCTTTTTAATGGCCTCGGCTATTTCCGCGGTGGTCACCGAGCCGAAAAGCCGACCGCCCGAGCCGCCCTTGGCCGAAATATAAATCTTTTTTCCGCCGATTTTGGAGGCAAAGTCTTTGGCCTGCTCTTCGGCCTGCTTCTTTTTAAATGCCGCCGAAGCCTCGCGGTTTTTAAGCTCGTTTAAAGCCTGTGCGTTGGCCTCTGTTGCAAGGCCTCTCGGAAAAAGAAAGTTTCTTGCGTATCCGTCGGACACCTCGTGAAGCTCTCCCGCCTTGCCTGTTCCCTTTATATCCTTTGTAAGCACTACCTTCATGATTTTAACCTCTTTTCTTTCTTTGCCGTTTGTGTTTTTGATTGGGGCTTGTATTTATATATTGTTGTCCCGGCGGCTTGCCCGCAAGTCAACGATTCTTTACTTGGCCGGCTGCTTTTCGTGCTTTGAAATGGCCTGTAAAAGCATTTTTTCGGCCGTTATGACATCGCAGTCGTTAAGCTGCGCCGCCGACATGGTGTGGTGTCCGCCGCCGCCCAGCTCCTCCATAATGACCTGTACGTTTATTGCGCCCAGCGACCTTGCCGAGATGTTGACCGTCGTTCCCGAGCGGTATATGACAAATGAAGCGTCGATATTTTCGATGTTTAAAAGCTCATCCGCCGCCTGAGATGCCGCAACACGGGAGCCGCCGTCGGCAGCATCCACCGAAACGGCGCATCTTCCGAAGCGCTTGGCCGTCGAAACGATTTTCGACCGCTCTCTGTATACGTCCATGGAATCGGCGAAAAGCTTTTTGACCTCCACGGGATCGGCGTCCCTTCCCCGCAGATATGCCGAAGCCTCGAAGGTGCGTACTCCGGTTCTTAAAACAAAGTTTCTTGTGTCGAGCATTATTCCGGAGAAAAGCGCCTCGGCCTCGGGCTTTGTGATTATGTCGTCTCCCATGTACTGGAGCAGCTCGCAGACCATTTCACAGGCCGATGATGCATACGGCTCGTGGTAGAAAATTACTGCGTCGTCGATGAAATCAACATTTTTGCGGTGATGGTCGATAACCACCTTGGTGGAACAAATCGAAAAAAGGTCGGGAGCGTCGATAAAATCCTTGCGGTGGGTGTCCACCACAATGACAAGGCTCTTTTTGGTGATAAGCTCCATGGCCTTATTTCCGCTTATTATGACTCCCTTGCTGTATTCCTTATCAATTTTTTCGATGAGCTGTTTTGCAAGGTGCTGTTCCCTGTCGAGCACGATATAGCCCTTCGGTCCGATGACGTCAACGGCCTTCCAAAGCCCCAGGGACGCCCCGAGACTGTCCAGATCGCCGTACTTATGACCGACAATAAAAACGCTGTCGCTGCCCCTTATAAGCTCCTTTAGGGCGGCTGCTATTACCCGGGTCTTGACCTTGGTGCGCTTTTCGACGCCCTTGCTGCTTATGCCGCCGAAAAATTCAAAGTTGTTAAGGGTTTTTACCGCCGCCTGGTCTCCGCCCCGTCCCTGGGCCATTTCAAGAGCCTGACGGGCGCTTGTCTCACAGTCTTTGAGGTTTTTTCCTCCCCTGCCCACGCCTATCGAAAGGGTGGCGTTTTTATCGCCGTGTACCTTAAGATTACGCACCTTATCAAGCACATCAAACTTTTCCGATTTGATAAGGCCGTAGCCTCGCTCGTTGAGCATGAAAAGATATGTGTGGTTGTTGAGCTTTTTCATAAATCCGTCGGTTTTGGAGGAAAAGGATTCGATCTCTCTTTCGATTTGACCTCTGACCGACGCTCTCTCGCTTTCGGCCAGATTTTCGGTCAGCTCCTCGAAGGAATCGATCGACATTATCATGACCACGGGACGGCTTTTGTCAAACTCGTCGGCCACCCGTTTGAGGTCGGTGTTGTCGACAAAATAGAGGGTGTCGTAGTCGATTCCGTCCGAACGGTAATTTGTCTTATAAACGGTGTAGCTCCGCCCGCCGTAAAAAAGCTCGGATTTGTCGTTGAGCTTCAGATTTGAGCGCACGGCCTCGGTTAAAATGTCGTCGGGAACGGTCTCGAAAATATCCCGTCCCTTTAAAACCTCGGTTTTAAACCGCCCGTTATACCACGCCGCAACTCCATCCTTGAGCACCAGCACCGGCAGAGAGAAGTTGTTGAAAATGTCCGAATCGGGGGATTTAAGCTTTTCAACCGTGCCCCTGTAAAAGCCGTAGAAAAAGGAGCTGAGTCTCCCCCTGATAAAAAGCAGAACGGCAGCGCAAAGAGCGGTGCAAAGCAGCGAGGCAAGCAGGGCGTTAAGGCTTTCAGACAGCAAAAACACCGCCGCGTCTCCGACAAGCGAAAGCACGAAAAAAATTATTATTGCGGCCTTATATGCCGAAAAGGAACGGCCGCTGTGCGATTTTTTCTTCAAGAGGCAGACCTCCCGTTCGTTGTAATTATAAAAGAAAATAAAATATAATTACAATCGTAATTGTGGTTGCAGTTGTCAGTAAAGCTGAAAATGCTCGGTGAAAATTTATAACAGTTGCCGTTTCGGCAAATTATAATTTTATCGCAGCTATATTTGCATAATAACAGGCAAAATCATGGGGCTTCTTCTTGTTTTCTGGTAAAGGAAGCGGGAAAGAGAATCTCTGACCTCGTTTTTGACGGCGGTGCGGTCGGAAATGCCGTTGTCGTAGCAATAATCAAGAGAGCGGTTAACCACATTCCTTGCGCTTTCAAGGAGCTGCTCGCTTTCCCTTACATAAACGAATCCGCGGGATATAAGCTCGGGGCCGGATATGATGTCTCCCGATTGTTTGTCCATGGTCATTGCGACGATTATAATTCCGTCCTCCGAAAGATGCTTTCGGTCGCGCAGAACAATGCTTCCCACATCGCCAACGCCCAGTCCGTCTACAAAAACCTTGCCCGAGGGCACCTCGTCGGTTATCTTTATGGATTTGGAGGTCAGCTCTATGACCTTTCCGATGTCGGAAATGATGATGTTTTCCTTGGGAATTCCCATTGAAACGGCAAGAGAGGCGCTCTTTCTCAGGTGCATCTGTTCGCCGTGGACGGGGATAAAGTATTTCGGATCGGTCATTCCCATCATCATTTTAAGCTCCTCCTGGCAGGCGTGACCCGAGACATGCACATCGTACATGCGCTCGTAAACGACCTCCGCCCCAAGCTTCATAAGCTCGTTTATAACGATGTTGACCGTTTTTTCGTTGCCGGGAATGGGGTTGGCCGAAATGACGATAAGGTCGTTGGGACCGACCGTCACCTTTCGGTGGTCGCCGAAGGCCATGCGGTGGAGTGCCGACATTGCCTCTCCCTGGGAGCCGGTGGTTATTATGACCAGCTTGTCGTCGGTGTAGTTTTTAATAAGGTCGATGTCGATAAGAACGCCCTTGGGGATTTTCAGGTAGCCAAGCTCGGTGGCTATGGTAACCACATTTATCATGCTTCTGCCCGAAACGGCCACCTTTCTGCCGCATTTGACCGCCTCGTCGACAATCTGCTGAACGCGGTGTATATTGCTGGAGAATGTGGCGACGACGATGCGCTTGCCTTCCGCGTCCTTAAAGATGTGAGAAAGGCTGGCGCCGACCGTCTTTTCGCTCATGGTAAAGCCGGGGCGGGTGGCGTTTGTCGAGTCCATTAAAAGGGCAAGAACTCCCTTTTTGCCAAGCTCGGAAAAGCGGGCGAAATCTATCATTTTCCCGTCGATGGGAGTGCTGTCTATTTTAAAGTCGCCGGTGTGAATTACTACGCCGATGGGGGTTTTAACGGCCACAGCAACGGCGTCGGGGATGGAATGGTTAACATGTATGAATTCGGCCTTAAAGCAGCCGAGGGTTACGCTGTCTCCGGGTTTAACGATGTTGAGCTTGGCCTTGGAAAGAAGCCCGTGCTCTCTGAGCTTGCCCTGAATCAGTCCGACGGTCAGCTTGGTGGCGTAAACCGGGCAGTTAAGCATCTTTAAAAGATAGGGTATTCCGCCGATGTGATCCTCGTGGCCGTGGGTAATGACAAGTCCCTTTACCCTGTCGGCATTTTTAACAACATAGCTGAAATCGGGGATAACGATGTCTACGCCGGGCATTTCGGCATCGGGAAAGGTCATGCCGCAGTCGATTATAAAAATGTCGCTGCCGTATTCGTAAACGGTCATGTTCTTGCCGATCTCGTCGAGACCGCCCAGAGAAATTATCTTTAACGGGGTGGCTTTTTTACCGCCCCTTGAGGTTTTTCTCCTGTCGTTTGCCGGGGCATTTTTGGTCAACGATCCCCTTGCCGACGGTGTCTTTTTTGCGGCCGTTCCGTTTTTCTTTGCCTGGGAATTGCCTCTTGCCCCCGCCGCGCCTCCGCCGTTTGCAAAAGCGCCTGCCGCCGGGCTTCTCTTCACGACGGAATTTTCAGTACCCGAAGAACGGCTCTTTCCGACAGATGCAGCTTTCGCTTTTTCCGCGGAAGGAACCTTTTTGTTATTTTGTTTTGTCATAGTAAGGAAACATACCTCCGAAAAATAAATTTTATGTAGTGGGGCCTCTTGCCCCTAAATCTTAAAGTAATAAACCGTGCCCTGCGCCTTGCCCGATAAGCACTGCCGACGGTCGGTTTATATCGGTCACATAACTTTAGTTCCTATGATACTACCTTTTTCCCTCTTTGTCAAGTATTTCCCTCACCTTGCTTTCGGCTTGTTCACAAGCGGCGCGGGCAATCTCGAGGCTTTTGCTTTCGGCCGTAAATCTAAGGCTTTTCCCCGATTTTCTCGGCCGTACATATACCCTCGAATTTCTGAAGGGAATTTCTATTCCGAAACCGGTCACCCTGTATTTTTGAGAAAGCGCCTTCATGATTTTCGCAGGGGCGCTTTCAAGCTCAAGCTCCCCGGAATATACCGAAAATTCGGGAATGCTTTCGGCCGCCCTTTCAAGCTCCTGCTCCGATTTAAAGCTGTCAAGCAGCCGTATGCCGAGCATCATTCCGTCCCGCAAAAAATAACGCGCCTTAACGCTGCCGCGAAGCTCGCTGCCCTCTTTTTCGCCCTCGGTGTCGATACGCCGCACCCTTGCACCCGCCTTTTTGCCGAGAGTATCGAGAAAAGCCGGTGCGTCGGGAGGAAGAATTATATCATATCCCTTTTCAAGCTCTTTAAGGCAGCAAAGCCACAGCAGCTTGTCATAGGGAATGTCCCTTCCCCCTTCGGTTTTGATGTTAAGCCCAGTACCGTCGGGCGACAGCATCAGGGAGATACCTCCCGCCGTGTCACAGCCCAGCCTTGTTAAGGTGTCGTTGAATATTGCCTGCCCCTCGGCGTTTGTGCAGACAGCCCGCGCCCTTTTGCCGAAAAGGCCGTTACCCGACTGGCGAAAAAGCTCCTGCCGATATAAAAGCCTTACGCCGCTCATGTCGGTTTCAAAAGGATAGTCGGCGGCGCCCGCCCGCACAAATTCTCCCTTTTCGGTAAGCTTTTCGATTTTTCGCTCGGTCTCACGGCATACGGGCAGTCCGTCGTTTGAAAAAAGCTCTATAACGCCCTTTTCCTTTACCGATATATATATCCCTAAATCCACTCCGCAAAAGGAACAGGCAAAGGACATCTGAGATTTTAAAAGTCTTCCGAAATTCCACACCTGCGCCCCGGTCGAAAGTATTCCGCTCACCGCCGCCTTGCAAAGGGCGGGGGCGGCGTTAGAGCTGTCGAAGGCCACCCCTATTTTGTTGTTTTTGGAAAGAGATCCGACGGCGCAGCCGAGATCGGCGCAAAAACGCGGGGTAATGTCGCTGCCGACATTTCCGTAAATTCCGCCGTCGTCGAAAAATTCTTTTTTAGCGCTTCCGTATTTTAAATTGGAGTTAAGGGAGGTGCCCTCCTCAACCAGCTTTTTCGGCCATACCGCCACATCGGGCATAACGGCCGCCCTTTCGCCCACCGTGCTGTCGCTGCCCAAAATCGAATGCTCGAAAAGGGATGCTTCCCGCTTGACCGTCGCCCTCGGGCATACAACGGCGCTTGTAATTCTCGCCGACTGCTCGATATAGGCGTCTTTGAGCAGGGCGCTTTGCCTTATCCTCGCATTTTTTTCAACCGTTACCCCGTCGTCAAGAACGGTATCGGGGCCGATAACCGCCCCGTCGGCAATCGTTACCTTCTCCCCGAAATATACCGGCGGAAAAAGCACATAATTTCCCGTCGGCCGCCTTCCGAAGCAGCCGCTGTCGCTGTCGGGGCAAAGATTTGTTTTAACCCTGCCGTTTAAAATGTCGCCTTGGCATTTCAGATAGCTTTTTCCGTCCCCCATATCGCACCAATAGCCATCGGCCTCGTAAACGGAAATTTTCCCGCCCGTTGATAAACAAAGGGGAAAAAGATCTCTTGAAAAATCGAAGGGGACGCCCTCGGGAACGGCCTTGAGCACCTTGGGAGAAAGGACATAAATGCCGGTGTTTGCCTTGGTTGTAAAGGCGTTTTTAAAGGACGGCTTTTCCATAAAGCTTTCGACAAAGCCGTTACCGTCGGTGCAAACAAGGCCGTATTCTCTCGGGTCGTCCACCTCGGTTGTGACAACGGTAATGTCGGCGCCTTTTGAAATGTGGCTGTCGTATATTTTCTTTAAATCAAAGTCGCAAATGCAGTCTCCGCTTATGACAAGAAAATCGTTTTTAAAGCTTCCCGCCGCCTTTTTAACGCTTCCCGCCGTCCCGAGAGGGGTGTTTTCAACAGAAAATTCAAGGTCGATGCTTTTATATTTTTCGGTGATGAAATAATCGGTTATCTCGGCGGGAAGATAGCCGAGGGTAAGCACCGCTCTTTCGCACCCGCCCTTTTCGAGAAGGTCGAGAATATATTCTATAACCGGCCTGCCCGCAAGTCGGGTAAGGGGCTTCGGGACATCGCAGGTGATGGGGCGCAGTCTGCTTCCCTCGCCGCCCGCCATAATAACACTGTTCATAAAATTTTCCTCCAAAAAGACATTTTTCAAAATTATTATTGCCACGAGGAAAAATTTTTAATCAAAAAAACTCTTGTTTTTAAGGCCGGTATGTTATAAAATTTAGTTGTTAACCATAGCGCACACGCTGCCCCGCACCGCACGAGACGGTAATAAACGGGTAATAAGCGCATGAAGGGCTTCGTCATTCGAGCCGCTATGTAATTTATATAAATTTCGGAGAGAATTATGAGCAAAAAGACTGTGGAAATATTTACCGACGGCGCCTGTTCGGGCAATCCCGGCCCCGGCGGATGGGGCGCAATACTCAGATACAAGGGTCATGAGCTTGAGCTTTCGGGCGGAGAAAAGGACACCACCAACAACCGCATGGAGCTTACCGCCCTAATAAAGTCCCTTGAAAAGCTTAACGAGCCATGCAGGGTGATTTTAACCACCGATTCCAAATATGCCGCCGACGGGCTGACAAAAGGCTGGGCGAGATCGTGGCAAAAAAACGGCTGGAAAAAGGCCGATAAAAAGCCTGCCCTTAATTCCGATTTGTGGGAAAGGCTGCTTGAGCTTTGCGACATTCACGAGGTCGAGACGGTGTGGGTAAAGGGTCACGCGGGGCACAGGGAAAACGAGCGCTGTGACGCTCTTGCTACGGGATATATCGAAAAGATAAAGGAAAGCGCCGTATAGTCAAAGGCCGATCTTAAAGCATCGCCGCCGTAGCACACTTGTAGCGGTGCAGCGACGGTATCACCTATCCGCCGCCGAGGCTTTCTCGGCTTTGCCGAGAACGGAGGGAGCAGCAATCCCGCGCCCCTTGCGAAAAAAAGCAACGCCTCTTAAAATTACAACATCCATAAGGTTCATCGAAGCCTCCCTCCTGTCGGCTTACGCCGACTGCCTCGGCTTCCTACAGCCGTGCAGAAAACCTTGCAGCTTCAAACGATTATATAAATATAAAAAAAGAAGGAAAGCAAATGACAAAAAAGCAAAGAGCCGCCGGGTGCGTTAATATCCTTAAAGAGCTGTACCCCAGGGCAAAATGCTCCCTCGAAGCGAAAAACGCCTTTGAACTGCTGGTGGCAACAAGACTGTCGGCTCAATGCACCGACGCAAGGGTAAACATAGTCACCCCCGCCCTTTTCGACCGCTTCCCCACCCCTTTTGAAATGAGCAAGGCAAGCTGCGACGAGGTGGGAGAATACATAAAATCCTGCGGCCTTTACAAAACCAAGTCGAAGAGCCTTGTAGAAATGAGCAAAATGCTTTGCGAAAAATTCGGCGGAGAGGTACCCGCCACAATTGAGGATCTTACCTCACTTCCCGGCATCGGCCGCAAGACCGCCAACCTTATTATGGGGGACATTTACGGCGCTCCCGCCGTCGTGGCCGACACCCATCTGATCAGAATAAGCAACCGCCTGGGGCTTTGCGACACCACCGACCCATACAAGGTGGAAATGCAGCTGAGGGCAGTTCTCGATCCTAAAGAATCCAACGATTTTTGCCACAGGATAGTACTTTTCGGCAGAGATGTCTGTTCGGCAAGAGCCCCGAAATGCGACTGCTGTCCCCTTTTTTCCCTTTGCAAAAGCAAGGCTAAAGGGAAATGACTTTTTTTAAAACTCAATTTAAAATGCGGCTTTTTGAAAAAATTTTTCCGCAAAAAACCGCCCGCAATCGGCACTTCCGACTGCGGGTTTTCTTATGCGCTGTGCCGGATGAAAGATGTTTTTACACGGCGCAGAGCTGTTTTATTTTTAAACAAAACGGGCATCAAATGAGGAGCATACCGACGGTTAAGCGGGAAGGCTTTCGAATTTTCCGACGCCTCTTGTAAAGAGATACCTTACCAGTCCAAAGCAGGCTCCGCCCGACAAAAGGCACATTACCGCCATTGCTCCGCAAAATCCGATCAGGGACGACAGCAGATAGCCGCCCGCGCCGAAAACCAAGGCCATCGCCCAGCCGAGAAGCATTGTAAGCATTACCGAAGAGCTTTGTTTTATGGGGATCATCTCACTTGTCCATGAAAAATCGGCCTTTGAAAGACCGAGGCACAGCCCCAGCGCCGCCGTCAAAACCGTATATATCATTACATAAACGAGCATAAAAACAGCCGCGGCCGCGCTCGGTTTTATGACAATGACTGCCGCCGAGGCAGCAATCACCGCGGGAGGGAGGGTCAAAGCGATCTGAAGGGATATTTTGGCGCGCAGCACCTGTTTCCCGCTTACGGGGAAGGAGCGAAGCAGCCAAAGGCTTTTACCCTCAAGGGAAATCGACGGCGCGGTGATATACACCATCCCGATTATCATGGTGACGACGCCGCATGCAATAACGGCCGCCCCGTTTGACGGAATTACCGAAGGGACAAATTCCCGTATGACATCGGCCTTCCACAGCATGACTGCCGCTCCCGCAAGCAAAAAGAGCAGTCCCATTCCGCAGTTGAGCATATAACCCGCACTGCCCTTAAATCGGCAAAGCTCCTTATTGAAAAGAGCGCGCCCCACCGAGCTGACCCTTGCGCCCCCGGTTTTTTTAGACCTTATCCTCTCCGAGCCGCAATTTGCCGTTGCAAGCTTTAAAAAGCTCTTTGAAATGACAAAAACGGTAATTGCCAAAAGGGCTGCGATGATTGCCGTAAAGATGAGGAAGGAAAAAAGACTTCCCTGCGCCGCTTTGCCCATATGATATAAGGGATATAAAATAATTTTCGCTTTTCCCGAAAACCCGGGATTTTCTGCGGCGGCGACAAGAGCGCCGAGCATACTGTATGCTCTGCTGTAAAGGTAATAATATGCCCCGATAAAAACCAGCGAAACGATTACGGTCATAAGGTTTTTGTTTTTCAGCCTGCGGACGATGTGAGCAACCGCCCATCCCAAAATGCAGGAAAGCACAAGCACAAAGAAGGAAAGCACAAGGGGAATGAGCAGAGTGAAAACAGTACCCGACAGTGAAAACGGGGCATAAATAAACCACACGATAAGGGCGGGAATAATTACTATCAGCTCGTATAAAAGACCCATGGCGTAAACCCCCGACAGCCGCGCAAGCATTATCGAGCGCACGGGTATGGGCATAGAGAGAAGCAGGTCGTTGTCCTTGGCCTGATAAAGAGAGCTGTATGTGTTAAACACGCTTCCGAAAACTCCGAGAAATACCGCCACACTGCCCATAACGCCCCAGTAAAGCCACTCTACCCCGTCGGTTTTAATGAGCTGAGAAAGCGCCGTGGCGAGGAAGAAAAAGAAAGCCCCCACAAAAGCGAAAAGAAGGAGATAAAGAAGTCCGCAAATTACGGCGCCGCTCCTTGTTCTCAGCCTGCCGGTTTTGCGCTGCTTAAAGACCCATGAAAAGACCTCCAGCATCTGCTTTTTAAACAAAGCTCCCGTCATATTTAACCCTCCAGCTCAAGAAAGACGTTCTCAAGCGAGCTGTCTCCCCTGACCTCTTCCATTGTACCGTATCTGATAAGACGACCCTGCTTTATAATGGCCACCTTGTCGCAGAGCTTTTCGGCCACCTCAAGAACATGGGTGGAAAAAAATATGGCGCAGCCCTTATCGCACATTTCCCGCATTATCTGCTTAACGGCGTGGGAGGCCTTGGGATCAAGCCCCACAAAGGGCTCGTCCATGATTATGAGCCCGGGGCTGTGTATCAGCGCCGAGATTACGGCAAGCTTTTGCTTCATGCCGTGGGAATAGGCCGAAAGAGGCTTGGAAAGGTCGTTTGTCAGCTCGAATTTTTCGGCATATTCGGCGATTTTTTGCTGCCGCGTTTCCTTTTCGACCTCGAAAATATCGGCGACGAAATTTAAAAACTGCATGCCGGTCATAAAATCATATAAATCGGGATTATCGGGAATATAGGCGATAATTCTTTTGCACGCCACAGGGTCCTTTTCAATCGATTTTCCGTTTATGAAAATTTGCCCCTCCTCAAAGCCCAGTATTCCGCAAACCGCTTTGATTGTGGTGGTTTTTCCGGCGCCGTTGTGGCCGATAAAGCCGCATATCTCCCCTGCCTTTATTTCAAGGGAAAGGTCGTCCACCGCCCTTTTGTCGCCGTATTTTTTGGTTAAATGCTCGATTTTAAGCATGATGACGCTCCTTTTTCTAAAAAAAGTTTTCTGATTTAACGGTTTATTTCTTCTCTTTTAAAAAATCAAGCCCGGGATTAACGACCTGATATAAGACCGACTTAAATTCGACGGCAAGCATCTGCCCGATTTTTTCCTTTGAAAAGCTGCAAACCCCCGTGGCGCAAAGCGCCCCTATTCCGAAGGTATATATCCACAGGATTTCAAACACCCTTTTCGCCTGCTCTTTGTTAATGCCGTGCTCGGCCATAATCGACCCAACGCACACATCGGCGGTTTTGCCGAGCCGCCCGTAAAGTCGGTCAAAGCCGTCGCTCACCGCGCCAGTTTCCGACATAAAAAGCAACTGATAGAGCCTGGGACTTTCAGCGGCAAAAGCCACCATTCTCATTCCCACATTTCTGAAAAAAGGCCCGGGATCATGTTTTGACAGCACAAATTTTTCAAACCGATTTCTCGCAGCCGAAAACACCTCCGTGCAAAGCTCGTCCATGCTTTTAAAAACCGTAAAAATGGGTCGTGGGGAGCTTCCCATTTCCTTGCCCAGCTCCCGCGCCGTAAGCGCCTTTATACCGTCTCTTTCAACGATGTTAAGGGCGTGTTCAACAATCTGCTCCCTTGTGAATTTGGGCTTGGGCGGCATATGCTTTCCCCCTGTTTTTAAAATCAATTTAAAACACATGTTTTATTACGATTTATATTATAACCATATATAGCCCCTTTGTCAACGGCAGAAACCGCAAAAAACCCCTGCGGCATCGGTAAAAGCAACCAACCGCAGGGGAATTGTTTATTTTTGCAATTAATTTAACGGATTTTCCGACTGCCCGTCGAAAAGGGCAGGCAAAGGGGTTAAATTACAACGGAAAAATCCGATAAACCGAGCTGCCGCTTATTTTTTAAGAGCAATGGCCGCCTTGGCCTTGGCGACGATATTTTCGGGGCAAAGACCGTATTTTTTAAGCACCTCTCCCGCAGGTCCCGAGGTACCGAATTTATCCTCGACGCCCACCCTTATAACCGGTGTGGGAAGGCTCTCGCTCAAAGCCTCGCAAACGGCCGAGCCGAGTCCGCCGATTACGGAGGCCTCCTCGCAGGTGACCAATGCGCCGGTCTGCCTTGCGGCGTTGATGATAAGCTCTTTGTCGAGAGGCTTTATGGTATGGATGTTTATAACGCGGGCGTTTATTCCCTCGTTTTCAAGGGTTTTTGCCGCTTCAAGAGCCATTCCGGTCATAAGACCCGTTGCGATTATCGTAACATCATTGCCGTCTTTAAGCGTAACGCCCTTGCCGATTTCGATTTTATAATCGGGCTCGAAAATAAAGGGCACGGCCATTCTGCCGAAGCGCAGATAGGTAGGGCCTTCATATTCGGCCGCCGCGCGAACGCATGCCTTGGCCTCATATCCGTCGGCAGGGCTTAAAATTGTCATGCCGGGGATAACGCGCATAAGGGCGATGTCCTCGTTGCACTGGTGTGTTGCACCGTCCTCGCCCACCGAAAGACCTGCGTGGGTTGCGGCTATTTTAACATTAAGGTGGGTATAACCCACGGCGTTTCTGACCTGCTCAAAGGCGCGTCCCGCCGCAAACATTGCAAAGGAGCTGCAAAAAACCAGTTTTCCCGCCGCTGTAAGGCCGGTGGCAACGCCGATCAGGTTTTGCTCGGCAATTCCGCAGTTAAAAAATCTGTCGGGAAATTCTTTTTTAAAGGTGGATGTCTTGGTGGCGCCCGAAAGATCGGCGTCGAGCACGTAAAGATTATCGTATTTATGTCCGATTTCGACCAGCGCCTCGCCGTAAGCCTCGCGGGTGGCCTGCTTTTTGATTTCTGCCATAATGTTCTCTCTCCTTTCTTATTTCTCAAGCTCGCAAAGCGCCGCTTTAAGCTCGCCCATGGCGATGTTATACTGCTCTTCGTTGGGAGCTGCGCCGTGCCAGGAGGCCTTGTTTTCCATAAAGGAAACGCCCTTGCCCTTGGTGGTTTTCATGATGATGGCGGTGGGTCGGCCCTTGGTTTTTCTCGCCTCCTCAAAAGCGGCCTCCATTTGGTCGAAGTCGTTGCCGTCGATCTCGACCGTGTGCCAGTTGAAGGCTCTGAACTTTTCGGGAATGGGATAGGGAGAATTGACGTTTTCAAGCTCGCCGTCTATCTGGAGATTGTTGTTGTCGACAATGGCGGTGAGAGTGTCCAGCTTTTTGTGAGAAGCAAACATTGCCGCCTCCCACACCTGGCCTTCCTCAAGCTCGCCGTCGCCGAGAATGGAATAAACGCGGAAGCGGTCGCCGTCGAGCTTTGAAGCAAGAGCCATTCCGCAGGCAACCGATATGCCCTGACCGAGAGAGCCCGAGCTCATGTCAACGCCGGGAGTCCCCTTCATGTCGGGGTGTCCCTCAAGGAAGGAGTCGGTTTTTCTTAGCGTTTTAAGGTATTCGACCGGGAAATATCCGCGGTTTGCAAGAGCCGAGTAAAGACCGGGGGCAGTGTGACCCTTGGAAAGCACCATGCGGTCTCTGTCCTCCCATTTGGGATTTTCGGGGTCGATTTTCATTTCCTTAAAATAAAGGTAGGTAAGCACATCCGCTATGGAAAGTGATCCGCCCGGGTGGCCGGATTTGGCGTTATACACCCCTTCGATTATGCCCATTCTGATTTTTGTCGCAGTGATCTGAAGCCTTTTCTTTTCATTTTTGTCCAAAGCTTATACACTCCTTTTCAAAGGTATTTTATCTGTTTAAATTATGCTAAAGGCCTGTTTTGCCTTTGTTTTCTTATTCTGCGTTCGATAAAATCTATAAAGTCGGCCACAGCCCCCTCGTTGCAGGGGCAGGAAATATAATCGGCAATGTCGGTTATCTCCGCCGGCGCACCGAAAACGGCACAGGAGCAGCCGGCCGCCTCAAGCATTGTTGCGTCGTTGTAATAGTCTCCGATTGCGTAAATATTACCGATGGGTATGCGGTACATTTTTGAAATTTCCTTAATGGCGATGCCCTTTTTCGCGTCCTTGGGCAGCAGCTCGAAAAGACCGGGCTCGCTTCTTAAAAAATAGTAGTCGTTGCCGTCGTCGTTTCTCTTCAAAAAATCGGCCGAAAGTCGGTCAATATCGTCGCTGTCTCCCGTGAAAAGCACCTTTTTATACTTTCCTTTAGGAAGCTCGCTCATATCATAAAGCTTAAATTCGCTGTTTTCGGTTAAAATGTGGCGTCCCGAGCGCTCGGAATACTTAACGCAGTAAAGCACATTGTCCACATTAACCTCAAGCCCCACGCCGGGGTATTTTTCAAAAATTTCGTTAATAAACGGGGTAACGTCAACAGAAAGGCTGCTGTCCTTAATATATTCGTCCTTTGAATAATCGTATATTCCGCCGCCGTTAAAAATAATTGCGGGAAAATTGAGAACAGACACATCCACCGCTCTTCTCAGCGACAGCGCCGAGCGTCCGGTACAGACGGAAAACCTGCCGCCTAAAAGCTTAAAGCGGTTTATGGCGTCGAGGTTTCTTTTGGGAATTGTTTTATCGTAGGTACAAAGTGTGCCGTCTATGTCGGAAAAAAGAAGGGTGTTTTCAAAAATCAAATCATTCATTTCGCAGCTTCTCTAAAATTTCGGTGAAATATTCGGGAAGCGGAGAGGTAAATTCCATGTACTTCCCTGTAGAAGGGTGTATAAATCCTATTTTTCTCGCGTGGAGGCATTGTCCTCCCTCCATGACCCTTTCGGCGTTTTTTCCGCCGTATACCCCGTCTCCCGCAAGGGGATGTCCGAGGTAGGCCATATGCACCCTGATTTGGTGGGTTCGGCCGGTTTCAAGCCTTAGGCGAACATAGGAAAAGCCGGGATATTCCTCCAGCACCTCATAATGTGTGACGGCGTTTTTGGAATTAAGCTCGGTGACCGCCATTTTTTTTCGGTCGTTTTTGCTGCGGCCGATGGGCGCGTCTACCGTGCCCCGTTGCTCTTTAAGATGACCGATAATGACCGCCTCGTATTCCCTTGTAAAGGAATGCTCCTTGATTTGAGCCGACAGCTTTAAATGGGCGGCGTCGTTTTTTGCCACCATTAAAAGGCCGCTTGTGTCCTTGTCGATACGGTGGACTATGCCGGGGCGCACCACCCCGCCGATGCCCGAAAGGCTGTCTCCGCAGCGGTAAAGCAGGGCGTTAACAAGGGTGCCGTCGGGATTTCCCGCCGCAGGATGCACCACCATTCCCTTGGGTTTATTGACCACCAAAAGATCGCTGTCCTCGTAAATTATGTCGAGGGGTATGTCCTGGGGTAAGGCCTCGGAGGATTTGGGATCGGGATAGGTCACTTCGACAATGTCGCCGATTCTGACCTTTTCGCTTTTTGAAGCGGCTCTGCCGTTAATGGTGACATCGCCCGATTCGGTAAGCCGCACGGCGGCCGCTCTTGTCAGAGTGTCATCAAGCAGGCAGAGAGCCTTGTCAAGCCTTGTTCCGTCAATTTCGGTTTCAATTTGAAAGGTTTTCTTTTCCATCTTTTTTGCCCGACCTGAAAATGTCGATTATAAGATATATTATCATCATTGCGGCACCGATCGTAACGGCGCAGTCGGCAATGTTGAAGGAATAGTTGAAAAAGCTGACGGGGAATCTGATGAAATCGACCACATAGCCGAACCGTATTCTGTCGATAAGATTGCCTATCCCTCCGCCGACCACAAGGTTTAAGGCCCACATAAGAAAGGGAGATTTTATCCTTCCCGAAAATTCGAAGAAAAGAATGGCGGCAATCATAAGAACGGGAAGGGCAATAAGAAAGATTCGGTTTCCCGAAAGCATTCCCATGGCGGCGCCGTCGTTGTGAAGGTAGCAGAATTCAAGCAGTCCCTTGATGATGGGGGTGGTATAAAATAGCTCGAAATTTGCCGCCACAAGATATTTTACAAGCTGGTCGACGATCAAAACGACCGCCGACGCAGCAAGAGAAATAATTCTGTGTTTTTTTATGCTCATATTATTTCCGTTCATTGGTTTAGGTTGTTATTCCGAAACGACCCCGGCGCATCTTGCACAGATGTCGGGATGGGCGGGATCTGCGCCGATGTCCTCGGTATATTTCCAGCAGCGCTCGCACTTGTGTCCGCCCGCCTTTTCGACATTGACGCTCACACCCTCAAGGCTGCCCTTAAAGGAGCCTTCGCCCTCACTTTTAAGCTCGACGGCCGAAACGATGAACACATCGGCAAGCTTGTCGAAGCATGCTTTAAGGAAATCGAGGGTTTCGCCCTTTGCGAAAAGGGTGACCTTAGCCTCGAGAGAGGCGCCGATAACCTTGGCGTTTCTGGCCTCCTCAAGAGCCTTCTGTACATTGTCGCGCAGGGAATGGATCTTGTCCCACATTTCGACAAATCCGTCCTCGACCGCAAGGCCGCTGACCTTGGGCATGTCGTTATAAACGGCGCGGTCGGCGTTGACCGAGGAGGTATGCTTCATGCTGCGCCAGATCTCGTCGGAGGTAAAGGCAAGTATGGGCGAGATAAGCAGGGTCAGCGCTTCGAGAATGCGGTAGATGGCGGTTTGGGCGGCGCGGCGGGTGGGGCTGTTTGTGCCCTCAACATAAAGCCTGTCCTTTAAAACATCAAGGTAGAAGTTGGACATGTCAACGATGCAGAAGTTATGAATTGCGTGATAGACATTGTGGTATTCATAGTTTTCATAGCCCTCGGTGACCTCTTTGATGAGGCTGTCGAGCTTGAGAATTGCCCACTTGTCTATGCTTTCAAGGCCGTCGTCGGGCACCGCATCCTTATCGGGATCGAAGTCGCCGATACAGCCCAAAATAAATCTGGCCGTGTTGCGGATCTTGCGATAGCCCTCGGAAAGCTGTTTTAAAATTTCGGGAGAAATGCGGATGTCGGCGTGATAATCGGAGGAGGCCACCCACAGGCGAAGAATTTCGGCACCGTATTTTTTTACGATGTCGTCGGGATTTATGCCGTTTCCGAGGGATTTGGACATTTTTCTTCCCTCGCCGTCCACCACCCAGCCGTGGGAGATGACAGTTTTATAGGGCGCCTTGCCCTCGACCGCAACCGATGTGAGCATGGAGGACTGGAACCAGCCTCTGTACTGGTCGGCGCCCTCGAGATAAACATCGGCAGGCCATTTAAGGTAGGGACGGTTTTTGCAGACGGCGAAATGGCTCGAGCCCGAGTCAAACCACACATCCATGATGTCTTTTTCTTTGGTAAAGCCGTGATCGTTTCCGCAGTGGGGGCACTTAAAGCCGGCGGGCAAAAAGTCCTCAGCGGGGCGCTCAAACCAGGCGTTTGTGCCCTCTTTGCCGAAAATTTCGGCCACCTTGAGCATCGCGGCTTTGTCGACGATTTCCCTGCCGCACTTGTCACAGTAAAACACAGGAATGGGCACGCCCCATTTTCTCTGACGGGAGATACACCAATCGTTGCGGTCTCTGATCATCGACTGTAGACGGTCGTGACCCCATTCGGGAATCCATTTGACCGAATCCACCGCCTTGATAGCGTCCTCGCGGAAATCGGAAATCGAGCAGAACCACTGGCTTGTGGCACGGAAAAGCACAGGCTTTTTGCAGCGCCAGCAATGGGGATACTGGTGGATTATTTTTTCCATGGCAAGAAGCGCGCCGGTCTCGTCAAGATAAATTGCGATAGCCTTGTTGGCCTCGTCGGTGGTGAGTCCGGCAAATCTTTCGCCCGCCTCCTCGGTTAAAATGCCCTTGTTGTTTACCGGGACAACAACCTTAAGGAAGTCGTAATTTTTACAAACGTCAAAGTCCTCAACTCCGAAGCCGGGAGCGGTATGAACGCAGCCGGTACCGCTTTCGAGGGTTACATGGTCGCCGACAATGACATGGGAGGTACGGTCGAGGAAGGGATGAGCGGTTTTCATGCCCTCAAGCTCGGAACCAACGATTCTTCCGACCACCTCATAGTCGTCGATCTTCGCGGCGGACATGGCCGATTTATAAAGTCCGTCGGCCATGACATAATATTCGTCTCCCGCCTTAATAAGGCAATAGTCGAAGGAGGGACCGACGCATATTGCCACATTGCCGGGCAGCGTCCAGGTGGTGGTCGTCCAAATGACAAAATAGGTGTTATCAAGGTCGGCGCCGAGAGCCTTAAGCTTTCCGAGATCGTCGGTCACCTTAAATTTAACATAGACCGAGTGGCATGGATCCTCGGCATATTCGATCTCTGCCTCGGCCAAAGCGGTGTTGCACTCGGGGCACCAATAGACGGGCTTTAATCCCTTATAGATGTAGCCCTTGTCGGCCATTTCGGCGAAAACCTTGATCTGAGTCTCCTCAAAATCGTGGGTCAGGGTTATATAGGGGTTGTTCCACTCGCCTATTCCGCCGAGCCTTTTAAACTGGTTGCGCTGACCGTCGATATAGGAAAGGGCAAAATCACGGCAGATGTCGCGAAGCTCGGTGTCGGAAATGGTGGAATCGGCGGTAATTCCCGCCTTTGCGCGTGCCTTCAGCTCGGTGGGAAGTCCGTGGGTATCCCAGCCGGGAACATACGGCGCCTTAAAGCCCGACATGTTTTTATAGCGGACGATAAAATCCTTTAAAACCTTGTTGAGCGCGGTGCCCATATGAATATCGCCGTTGGCATAGGGAGGGCCGTCGTGAAGCACGAAAAGCGGCTTGCCCTCGTTCTTTTTAAGAACATTTTCGTAAACGTTTTCCTTTTCCCATTCCTCAAGCACCACAGGCTCGCGCTGGGGCAGTCCCGCCCTCATGGGAAAATCTGTGGAGGGCAGGTTTAGGGTCTTGTTATAATCCTGAGACATTTTTATTGGTTCCCCTTTTTTTAAGCTCATGCGCCGCACGAAAAGCACGGCGGCAGGCACCGAAAAAATCACGGTGCAATGCTTATTTTGAATTTTGAATTTTTATTTGTGTGCTGTTGCTTTTTAAATATCGCAGTGCCGCATTACGGCATCGCAGTATTTATTATTTTCTTTTTCTTCCGAAAAAGCCGACCTTTCTTTCGCCGCCGTCACCGTCGGTATCCTTGGAAATGTCGTAATCGTCGCCGAATTTTAAATCGGAAAACTTGTTTTCGACGGGAGAGGCGTTTATCTTAAATCCGTTTGAGATGCCCTTGTCCCCGTCGCCCGAGCCGTCTTCCGAAGCTGCCTCGCCCTGCTCGGACGATATTGCTTTTTCGGAGGTGACATCGGTGCCGGCAGTGTCAACGGTACCGTCCGAATTATCGACGGTAGTCTGCCCGTCGGCGGAATGTGCGTCAAAATGGGCGTCGGTTTCGGGATTTTTCTCTGCCGAAGGCTCTGACGATTGTCCGGCCTTTATGTCGGCGGGCTTACCGTCCGACGGCTCGGCAGGCTCGTCGTTCAAATGCCCGATTGCCCGACCGTCCGCCCCGTCGGCGGCTTGCTCATCCGTCTTTGCGGCTTTGTTTTCCGCAAGGGCGGCGGCTTCGTCAAAAGGGACGGTTGTCTGTTCCTCCGCGCCCTCGTTAATATCGTCGGTCTTTAAGGACTCGTCGGCTTTTTCCTTTATAAATCTGCCGTCCTTGATAATTTCAAACTGCTCCTTGTAAAGCTGGAGAAGGGCGCTTCTGAAATCCAGAGCTTTTTTCTTCATCAGTTCGAATTTTTCGGTCTCGGCTCTGCTTCCCTCTTTTGCGTCGGAAAGCATGCTGTCGGCCTTGGTTTTGGCCTCGATAAGTATCGAAGCGGCCTTTTTCTTGGTCTCCTCAACAAGAGTCTCGGCCTTCAGTCTGGCCTGGGAAAGGGTGGCTTCGGCCTCGCTCTGCGCCTTTTCGGTAACGGCGTCGGCCTCCTGCTTTGCCCTTGCAAGCTGTCCCTCAACCGAGCTGTTGGCCTCCTTGATAATGGAATCGGCCGAGCGCTGTGCCGTGACGAGGGCGGCGCGTATACTGTCCTCGTCCTCACGATATTCCTGCACCTTGGCCGCAAGAATTTCAATCTTTTTGACCAAAGAACGGTTTTCCTCGGTTAGCTTTTCGATGGTATCGGCTGCCCTTTCGAGATATTCATCGATCTCGTCGACTCTGTATCCCCTTGCCGAACGGGAAAATGTCGATTCTCTGACCTCTTTGGCGGTAAGCATAATGTTATCCCCCTCGAAAATTAATAAAGTCCGTTGCTTTCAAGCTCGTCGATGAGCATATCTCCCATAATGTCAACATTATAGGGGGTAATTATAAAGGTGCTGTTGGCCACCCGCTTTAAGGTGCCGTTGTTGGCATAGGCGACGCCGCTTAAAAAGTCGACAAGTCTCCTTGCAACATCCTTGGGGGTGGATTCGAGATTAAGCACAACCGTGCGCTTGTTGTTGAGGTGGTCACCGATTGCGGGAGCCTCGGAAAATTCCTCGGGCTTAACAAGCACAACCTGAAGCTGGGTCGTGGCGTGTATGTTCACGACCTTGTTGTCCTTAGAAGAGCTGCTTCTTTCCGAGCGGCTCGATTCCGAGCGGGAAGAATAATTCATAAAGTCGGAATTTTCGTTTGCTTCCTCATACTCATCCTCATACTCGTAATCATCATCGCCGGGAGCATTCATAACCTCTTTAATCTTGTCAAAAAATCCCATAACCTATTTCCTCCGTTTTTATATTTGTTTTTTTATTTATATATTCTTTGGCCGAAAAGCGCCGATCCTATACGGACGATGTCGGCACCCTCGGTTATCGCCTCGAAATAATCGGACGACATACCCATTGAAAGCAAATTAATATCTTTATTATCTCTGTTTTTTTCCTGTATGTCAACAAACAGTTTGTAAATAATCGAAAAAAATCGTCTTGCGTCGTCGGGATTTTGGCAAACCGGGGGAATTGTCATCAGTCCTCTGACCTTTATTCCCTCAAGGCACATGATCCTTTCAACCGTGTCGACCGCCTCCTTCGGGGATATTCCCGATTTCGAAAGTTCCTCCCCTGCGTTGATTTCCACAAGCACGGGCATTACAATACCGTTTTTAACGGCCTTTTTGGATATTTCCTCGGCAAGATGCAGGCTTCCCACCGATTCGATCATCGAAACGAAGGGGATAAGCTGAGAAATTTTGTTGGTCTGCAAATGACCGATAAAGTGGGTGTGTTCTTTGCCGATGTTAAGGCTGTCCTTTTTCAAAAGCAGCTCCTGGACACGGTTTTCGCCGATGAGGCTTATTCCCTTTGAAACACCGTAATTGATAAGCTCGGGGCAGACGGTTTTTGTGGCCGCAAGGAGCTGTATATCCTCATATTTTCTTCCCGATATTTCGGCCGCCTCTTTAATGCGCTGCTTGATTATTTCATAGTTATGATCAAAATCCCGTTTTTTTTGTTCCAAAACCTCGGGAGATAATTTTTCGGTTTCCATAAGCCTTCGCTCCTTTGTTTGCAGTTGCTTTAAAAATCGGTTATGCCGCCCGTTGCATGTCGGGCGCGCCGCCGTGTTTTACGGGCGGGACAAGGCGTTTTTTACCGCTATTTAACCGTTTTTCCGTCGTAAAGGTCCTTGCCCTTAACAATTACCTCGTCGTATATTCTCAGTCCCGAGGCGCTTTGCACATCGTTTTTGCAAATGACATATGCCGAATCGGAATAAAGTATCTCGATGGGCTTGAAAACGGCGTTTATTCCCGAAAGCACATAAACTCCCGTCACCCCGTCGCTGACCCTGACCGCCGTGTTGGAAATTTTAAGGCCACTGTAGCTTCCGACGCATATTTCCACCGTTTCTTTTCTTATGTCGGTCAGGTCGATGTTCATTCGGTCGCACATAAACGCCACCATGCACCTGTCTGCCGAATAATCCTGGTTAATGGCCGAAACGGTACAAAGCAGCTTTTCGGATGTGACCATGGGCAGATAAATGTTGACGGATTGCCCTTTTGTGAGCCTCTTGGCCTGCTCGGTTTTCATATTAACGGCGATGTACCATTCGTTACCCGATATGATTTTCCCGATATTTCCGTTGCTTTTTTCGGCCTCGAAGTTAAGCTCTTCTTCAAGCCGCCCGGCCGTCAGCCCGCTTATGTCTGCACCGGTCAGCCGTCCCTCGAAGCCGTCGGTCGAGCTGACAAAATACCCTGCGCTTTCGCATGTGACCGACTGTGCCGAGCCGATGGACGAAAGCAGCGCTTCCCTTTCGGAAACAAGGGAGGAAATGCTGAGATTAAGGTCGGAGGAGCCGCCCGAGGCCATCTGTTTTTTGTCGATATATTCGAGCAGCTGCTCGGCAAGCTCGCTGTATCCTCTCATTTTGCCGGTGTCGGTTATCTCCAGCATGTCGTAAATGCTTTGTCGAATTTTAGAGTCGATAAATTCCGCGCCGGCGTTCATCTGCCGATTGGAGCTTTGAAGCTTCTCCAGGCGGGTCAGAATTTTGTCGATGTCGTTTATGCGGCTTTTGGCCGCGGCCTCCTCCTCGGTGGAAAAGACCTCGGCCACAACGCTTTGAGCCGCAACCTTGTCCCCGCTTTGCTGACAGTATCCGATAACTCCGCTCGACGCGGGAGAAGCAACGGTCTCCTCGTCGCGGATGATGTATCCGTCGGTCGTTATTTTGTTGTCGAATTCAAAAGCGGCGGCAAATTCGGTGGTGATATTTTTGCTTAAAAAATTGTTGAACTGT
>CAKSPR010000010.1 GCA_934486455.1 uncultured Eubacteriales bacterium | reverse complement strand
GCGGATTTAGCTCATCTGGTAGAGCGCCACCTTGCCAAGGTGGAGGTAGCGAGTTCGAGCCTCGTAATCCGCTCCATGATTTTTCCGCATCGGCTTTTTGCTTTGATGCGGTTTTTTTGTTTTTATTACAACTTTCGACGAATTTTAAGCAGACGGTGTTTGACCGCCGCCTTAATCAATAGGAGGAACCGACGCTGAACGAATTTTTAAGCATTGTCCGCAAGGCAATCGACAAATACGGTATGATCGACGAGGGCGACTGCATTGCGGTGGGTGTCTCGGGAGGCAAGGACTCCCTTTGCCTTTTGGCGGCTCTCGGAGAACTGAAAAGATTTTATCCGAAAAAATTCACCCTAAAGGCAATTATGGTCGATCCCTGTTTTTTCGGAAAACCCACCGATTATTCCGAGATAATCGAGCTTTGCCGCCGTCTTTACATCGAGCCTATTATAAGGACCACCGAGCTTTATGAAATCATTTTTAAAGTGAGAAAAGAAAGCAATCCCTGCAGCATGTGCGCCAGAATGAGACGGGGCATTATCCATGATGCGGCAAAGGCCGCAGGCTGTAACAAAATCGCTCTCGGACACAACACCGACGACGCGGTCGAAACATTTTTCATGAACCTTTTGCAGGGCGGCAAAATAGGCTGCTTTCAGCCGATAACATATCTTTCGAGAAAAGATATAACCATGATAAGACCCCTTATTTATGTCAGCGAACGGCGGACCGAAAATATGGCAAAAAAGCTCCACCTTCCGGTCATAAAAAGCCCCTGCCCCGCCGACGGAAACACGGCCAGAGAGCAGGCAAAAATTTTCACCGAAAATCTCGACAAAACCTACGGTAAAGTCTATGAAAAGGTCATCGGCGCTCTTGAACGCCGCCGTATCGACGGCTGGACGGATGAGGATCCCTCGAAAATCAACCAAAATGCAAAAAAGCCCGTCGATAAGCAGTCTTAAACGGTGGCTCGGCGGGTGCCCCATTTCAGTCTTATCTATCATTATTTGCAAGGCGGACACTGCCTGTCGGGTAAAAAAGCCGTCTTCCGCTCTGTCCAACCTTTAAACGGAGGAAACCGTCTATGTCAGATACCTACCGAATATATCTTGAAATTTCCCGCATAGTCCTTCCCACCCTGGCCGTGCTCTGCGCTTTTTTGTGGTGCAGACTTTACATCGGAACCAAAAAGAAAAAAACCGTTTTGTGCGAGCTTTCGGCGGGGCAAAACTCCTTTTGCGTATACGCCGCCCAGTCGATAATCGGCCGCTCGAGAAGCTGTGACATACAAATTCCCGCGCGGACTGTTTCGAGAAAGCACGCCATGCTTTTCGAGCGGGACGGCGGGTGGTTTATCTGCCCCCTTGACGGCTCGGTTATTTTAAACGGGCAGGAGACAGACGAGCCCACCGAGCTTTACGAAAACGACACGGTTGAAATTGCGGGAACGGCCTTTCGTTTCCTGCGCGCTCCGCTGTCGGCAGAAAAAGTCGAGCGACCTCCCTCGGGCGGTCTTCTTCTGGTCGTTTTAACCCTTTTTCAGCTTGTTATGTGCGGTCAGATATGCCTTCGCTTTGAAGCCGACCTTAACATGAACATTCCCCTTTCCTTCGGGCTTCTCATAGCCACCCAATGGCTGTATTTCACCGTTACCCGATTTTTTAAAAGCTTTTCGATAATAGCCGAAAGCGCCGTGCTTTTCCTTTGCACCGTCGGCCTTGCCATAACCGCCTGCATAGATCCCGACAGCCTTGTAAAGCAGGTGGCCTGTGTATTTATGGGCTTTGTGGGATTTCTGCTTTTGACCCTTGTGCTGACCCACCAAAGTCTTGCCCTGACCCTTCGCCCGTATGTGGCCGTGTTCACGATAATCATTCTTTTTGTAACGGCTTTTTTCGGGGTGAACATCAACGGCTCGAGAAACTGGCTCAACATCGGGGGGCTCACATTTCAGCCCTCGGAATTTGCCAAGGTGGCCTTTGTTTTTTCCGGCTCGGCCGCCCTTTACCCTGCCGACCTGAAGCTTAAAAGCCGACTGTTTTTCTTAGGTTTTGCGGGGGCCTGCATGGCGGCTCTTGCCAAAATGGTGGATTTCGGCGCCGTTGCCATATTCTTCGTGGCCATGATCGTCATTCTGCTCATGCGCCAGACCGACATTAAATTTGTTTTAGCCATCATCGCCGCAGCCGTGCTTGCCGCCACGCTGCTCATTGCCGTTTTTCCCCACATTGCCTCCCGTTTCGGCGTATGGGGGCACATATGGGAGCAGGCAAACGACGCCGGTTATCAGCAGACGCGCACCCTTGTGGCCGCCGCAAGCGGAGGATTTTTAGGTCTCGGCGGCGGAAACGGCATGCTTTATAAAATCGTCGCGGCCGACACCGATCTTGTTTACGGTATTGTTTGCGAAGAATGGGGCTGGCTTATCGCTTTTTGCGTAGCCGCATGCTTTGTGGGACTGGGGTTTTATGCCGTAAGGCTTGCAAAGGGTTGCCGCTCGCCCTATTTTGCCATTTCGGTTTGTGCGGCAGCCGCAATAATGGTTTTCCAGACCGCCCTTAACATTTTCGGCTCGTCTGACATTCTCCCCCTCACCGGCGTTACGATCATGTTTGTAAGCCGCGGCGGAACGAGCCTTGTGGCCGCCTTCCTGTTAATGGCCTTCTTCAAGGGTGCCGAAGTGCCGCCGAAGAAGCTGTCGGGAGACGAATACGACGACCGGGACGGCGACCGTCCCATATCCGAATATTCCTCTAAGCTTTCAAGGAAGGGAGATGAAGCGCTCTGAAACAGGTAATTACCCGCTCCTTCACGGTCATTGTTATAACCGTTCTTTTTATTGCCGGAATATTCTTTTATTACGGGCGCCTTTTCATAAACGGCGGAAAATGGGCCACCCACCCCTCAAACAGCCACCTCTATTCCGACGGCCGCCTGCTCAGAGCCGGCGACATAACCGACCGCAGCGGCATAGTGCTTGCCAGCACCAAGGACGGTCAGCGGCATTTTAACGAAAATTATTACACAAGGGTTGCCACCGCCCACGCCGTCGGCGATCTCGAGGGCTTTGTTTCCACCGGAGTTCATTCAGCCTTTTTGCCCGAGCTTACCGGATACGATATAATAAACGGAACATACAACGAAAGCGGAAAGGGCAACGACATTACCCTTACCATCGATTCCGACCTTTGCGTAACCGCCCTTCGAAGCCTCGGAAACCGCGCCGGCACGGTGGGGGTGTGCAACTACAAAACCGGTGAAATAATTTGTATGGTAAGCTCCTACACCTTCGACCCCGAAGAAAAATCCACATTGGACGAACAGAAGGAGGGCGTGTATGTCAACCGTCTGCTTTCGGGACAATATACCCCCGGCTCGGTTTTCAAGCTTGTAACCTGTCTTTCGGCGATCGAGAATTTTTCCGACTTTTCTCAGCGGAAATATACCTGCCAAAGCGGCGTCAGTCTGTCGAACGAGTGGCTGAGCTGTCTTTCAAACCACGGCACCCTCGGCATAAAGGACGGCCTTGCCCGATCGTGCAACGCGGTCTTTTCTCAGGTTGCTCTTGATGTCGGCAAAACCGCCCTCACAAACACTGCAAACGAAATCGGCTTTAACAAAACTCTTTATATGGACGGTATAAAATGCGCCGAAAGTAAATTTGACGTTTCTTCCGCCCCTGATATTGATTTGGGCTGGGCGGGAATCGGTCAGTATAACGACATTGCAAATCCCTATCAGTACATGAGGTTTATGGCGGCCGTGGCAAACGGCGGGGTCAGCGTTTCTCCCCACATCGTCAAATCCATAACCTCCCCCGACGGCGCCGGAATAAGGGGAGAAAACTCGTCCGAGCAGCGTCTTATAAGCGCCGACAGCGCAAATGTGCTTAAAGAATATATGCGAAACAATGTTGTGACCACCTACGGCGATTCCTCCTTCCCCGGGCTTGAGCTTTGCGCCAAGACCGGCACGGCCGAGGTGGGAGAAAAGGCCACACCCCACTCGTGGTTTGTAGGCTTTTCCGATTTGCCCGAAAAACCCTATGCCTTTGTGGTGGTAGCCGAAAACGCAGGCTCGGGACTGGGTGTTGCGTCAAGCATAGCGTCAAGAGTGCTTCGCGCGGCAAGCAGCGTTTAATCGACAAAAAAGGCCTTTTGGCCGAAGCTTCGGCGGCGCTGCACCGATATTTAGGCGACCTCCCGAATAAAAAAATAAAAAAACTTGAAAAAAAGGCTTGCAATTTCCCGCCGACTGTGATAGTATGATAGCACTGTTTATTTGAAGTAGAGAAAGAGGTGACTGGTTTGAAGGAAGGAATACACCCCGCTTATGAGGAGACCACCATCAAGTGTGCCTGCGGCAACGAGATTAAAACTCGTTCCACAAAAAAGGACATCCGTGTTGATATTTGCTCAAACTGCCATCCGTTCTTTACCGGAAGACAGAAGCTGGTCGACACCGGCGGACGCGTTGAGCGTTTCAACAAGCGTTTCAACATCTCCAAGTAACAAACGAAGCAGACCGTTCTTTCGGATTTTCCAAGAGAACGGTCTTTTTTTCCGCCGTTATCCCCTGCTTTTTCCGAGGTTTTTTCGAAGGTTTTTTCGAAGTTTTTTCCGGAAAAGCCGCGGCGGATTTCCCGCTTTTCCCGGGTCGAAGGCAGCCTGCTCGGCCGGCAGCTCGGCCGAATGCGACAGTCCGACTTTCCCATCCGTCACGGCAGGCGCCGCACGCAGCCTCGACCCGGGCTGTTTTCCAATCTTTTTTCAAGGGTGATTTTGTGAAAGATTTTTTTTGGACCCCGCAAAAAAGCGCTTTTGGTGAAATAACCGAAAAGCGCTCGAAATTTATTTCCGAGATACGCCCGATTTGCGACGAGCAGGCTGCGGCGGACTTTATCGAAGAGGTGCGCCTTAAACACCGCGACGCCCGCCACACGGTTTTTTCCTACCTGCTGATTGACGGAAAAAAGCGCTATTCCGACGACGGCGAGCCCTCGGGAACGGCGGGGGCGCCCATAACCGAAATACTTGAAAAGAAGTGCTTTAGCAACTGCGCCGTGACCGTAACAAGATACTTCGGCGGAATTTTGCTCGGAACCGGAGGCCTTTTAAGGGCTTATTCGGCGGCGGCGACAAGCGCCATAGAGCAATGTGACCCCGTTAAAATGATACTTAAAAACAGATTTTCCCTATGCTGTGAATACACCTTTTACAACCGTATTCCAAGCATTTTATCGAAATACGGCGGAAAAATTCTCACCTCCGACTTTTCAAACTCGGTCTCTTTATCGGTCTCTCTTCCTCCCGAACAATCCGAAAAATTTTCCGCCCTGATATTTGAGCTTTCGGGAGGAAAAATTGTTGCAAATCCTCTCGATCCCTTGTATGAGAAGGAATAACCACAGCTTTTAACCCCGCTTTTTACCGCTTGTCTTATACCATATTTCTGGTAGATTTGTCATTATAAAATATATATTTGGCTTGACATATTTCTGTTTATGATGTATCATTTTTATAACACTAAAGGAGGATAAAATCCAATGAAAAAACTTATTTCCGTACTTATTGCGGCGGCGGTTATTTTAACGGTTCTTGTTGTGCCGGTCTCTGCCGCTTCAGACATTGAGTATCCCGACAACTTCCAGCTTACCGGCTTTGAAAACGATGTCGGCGACGGCGCCAACGACCAGTGGGGAACCCTTTCGGGCGGCGACAACGGCAAATACGCAAACGGCACAGACATGTTTACCGAAGGGAAAAAATCCGCCGGTATATACATTTCTTTCAGAGACCACCTTTCCTTCTTCCACAACTTCGTGTGGAACGAGGACGGCGCCCTTATAAAAGCCGAGCCCACCCAGAATGTCGGCAAGGAGGGTCTTGACCTCCTCGCAAACGGCTACAAATATGTGGAATTCGATGTTGCCTCCAAATACGATGTTGTGGCCGGCACATTCTCCTTCTGCCTTTGCGGAAGCACCGATGCCTGGCACGGATTTGACCAGACCCGCAACAACGCCGAGTTCAAGGCCGGCACATGGTATCATGTGGCCATGAAAATAGAGGACTTTGTCTTCCAGCCCGACAACTATTCCCCCAACCCCGACATTCCCGATCCCAGCAGCTCTTACCAGTATTCCAAATTCGGCCTTTCCTGCACTCAGCGTATGCGTATGGAAGTAAACTTTGCCAAGGATCTCAACGGAGATGTTCCCGAGGAGCTTTACTTCAACATCGACGATCTGAGAATAACAAAATACGATCAGCCCCTCAAGGCCGACACCATGGTTTACGAGCGCCCCACCTTTGTTTACGACAAAAACGACGAGTCCACCCTTGTTGAGTACAACGGTACCGGCAACACCCTTATTCTTCCCGAGCAGATCGCAAATATTTCCGACAATGTTTTCGCCGGAAAGGACGGTCTTTTAAAGGTCGAAGCCCGCAATGCCACAAAAATTTCCTCCATCGGCGAAAATAACTTTGACGGTCTTGAAAACGTAGTTGTATACGGGTTCGGAGGCACCTACCTTGAAACCTATTGCAATGAAAACGGTGTCACCTTTGTGGATTATAACAACCGTATCGGCGATGTCGACGGCAACACCGAAATTTCGGCAACCGATGCCCTTTTCGTCCTCCAGAGCGTGGTCGGAATAAGAGATTTTGACGAGACGCTGCAGGCTCGTGCCGATGTCAACAAGGACGGAAAAACCGATTCTACCGACGCTTTGAGCATTCTTCAGTACGCGGTCGGTATAATAATCAACTTCTGATTATCGTGAATATCGGGTTAAAACCGAAAATCCGTCCGATTTTAACCGAAAAAAATCATCAGCCGCTTCGGAGAGATTTCTCGCCTTTTCGAGGCGGTTTTTTCGTTTTATCTTTTTTTATTTTCTTTAACCTCAAATTGCTGAATATTATTTTTATAAAGCTTTGTTTTTTTGTGCATTTTAGCGTTTTTCTCTTGACACAGGGGGGCTTTGTGGGTTATTATATTACACGAGAAATGACATTCACTTCAAGGAGGATATTTATATGAAAAAAATCATTTCGATAATGCTTGCGATAGCAGTTACCGTCACTGTTTTCTGCGTAAATCTGACGGCCTCTGCAGATCCCGATTACACCCAGGACAATCTCCAGCTTTTCGACTTTGAAAACTATGTCGGAAACGGTGCAAACAAAAACTGGGGAAACCTTACCGGCCAGGAAGGCGGCGTGTGGAATGTTAACGGCCAAACCGTAAACAAGTTCACCGAGGGCAGCTACTCCTGCGGTATCCAGGCTCCCTTTATCCCCCGTGCTTCCTTCTTCCATAACTTTGTTTGGAATGAGGACACCGCCCTTATCCAGCAGGAGCCTCACGGCAGCGAAGGTGTATACGGCGTTAACATTATCGGAAACGGATACAAGTATCTCGAATTTGACATAGCTTCCGAGTATGACATTAATGTCGGAAGACTTATGGTCTGTCTCTGCGGCGATGTTGAAGCCTGGCACGGTTACAACGCCACAAGAACAAATGTTAAATTCAAGGGCAAGACCTGGTATCACGTTTCAATTCCCGTAAACGACTTTGAATACGGCACCGACAGCTTCTTCGGCGGAAACCCCGATACCGAAGCCCCCACCGACGGTAACGCAAAATTCGGTCTCACCTGCGCGCAGCGTATTCGTTTCGAAATAGACTATGCAACCGATCCCACCACCGGCGAAGGTCCCGAGGAGGTTTACTTCTATTTTGACGATCTCCGCATCACCAGAGGAGATGCGCCCGCAAAGGCCGATACCCTCGACTTTACTCCTGTTGTTAAGACCTATGAATATGACATAAACGATGTCAACAATCTGGTCAAATACAACGGAACCGACTCGGTTTTCACCCTTCCCCAGCAGGTATTCACCGTTGCCGATGATGTTTTTGCCGGCAAGGATATAAAAAAGATCACCATCGGTGAGCAGGTCACTTCCATCGGCACCGGAAACTTTGAAGACATCGACGGAATTATCATCATCGGCGTTCCCGGAAGCTATGCCGAGACATATGCAAATGATAACGGTCTTACCTTTAAGGACATCAACGATGTCACCTACGGAGATGTTGACGAAAACGGAAAAATCAACTCGTCTGATGCTTTGACCGTTCTTCAGTCGGTCGTTGGTATCGTCCAACTCAACGAAAGACAGTCGAAGGCCGCCGATGTTGACGGAAGCAAAAAAATCGACACTTCCGACGCACTTTCAATTCTTCAGTATACGGTTAATATCATCGACATCTTCCCCATCGAGACCATGTAACCGTTAAGCCGACAGCGGTCGTTTGCTCTGCAAAGTTCGATTGTTACCGACTTAAACCTTAAAATTCAAAAGCTCCTTCGGACATTCTTTTTAAACGAGATGCTCCGCAGGAGCTTTTTCCTTTTGCTTTGTTTCTCTGTTTTTTAATGATTTTTTCTCCCGTAATGTTGAAATTGCAGCGGTTGTGGTTTATAATGGTCTTAATATGTTTTATTATATTTTATACTTTTAAGGAGCCGAATTAAATGAAGCTTGGAATAATAGGTCTGCCCAATGTGGGTAAATCCACACTTTTTAACGCCATAACAAATGCGGGAGCGCAATCGGCCAATTTCCCCTTTTGCACGATTGAACCCAATGTGGGAATGGTGGCCGTTCCCGACAAGCGCCTCGATGAGCTTGCAAAAATTCATCAGCCCGACAAAATAACTCCCGCCACGGTGGAGTTTGTCGACATTGCCGGCCTTGTTAAGGGTGCGTCAAAGGGCGAGGGACTGGGCAATAAATTTCTTTCCCATATCCGCGAGGTAGACGCCGTTGTCCATGTGGTCAGATGCTTTGAAAACGACGATATCGTACATGTTGAGGGAAGCGTTGATCCCGCAAGAGACATCGAAACCATCAACCTAGAGCTTATCTTTGCCGACATGGAAATGTTAGAGCGCAGAATCGACCGCGTTTCCAAAATGATGAAGGGAGACAAGTCCCTTGCAAAAGAGGTTGACCTTTTAAAGGCGCTTTACGCCCACCTCGAAAGCGGAAAAACCGCTCGTTCTTTTGAGCGGGACGAGGACGGCGACAAGATGATAAAGGAAGTAGCTCTCATTTCCGACAAGCCGGTCATTTATGCCTGTAACATGGGCGAGGACGAGATTGCCGGAGACCTTGACAGCAATAAATATTACCGGACGGTCAGGGAAATTGCAGCCGAAGAGGGCGCCGGCGTTATTCCCGTCTGTGCCGAGATCGAAGCCGAGATTGCCTCTCTCGACCGCGAGGAGCAAAGAGCCTTTCTCGACGAGATTGGCCTTAAAGAATCGGGACTCGACCGCCTTATATCGGCCTGTTACGACCTTCTCGGACTTATCTCCTATCTGACCGCCGGCAAGCCCGAGGTCAGAGCGTGGACCATAAAAAAAGGCACCAAAGCACCCCAGGCAGCCGGAAAGATCCATTCCGACTTTGAGCGGGGCTTCATACGGGCAGAGGTCATCGGGTACGACGAATTTATGGCGGCAGGCTCAATGGCCGCCGCAAAGGAAAAGGGTCTTGTGCGAAGCGAGGGCAAGGATTATGTCGTTAAGGACGGAGATATTATTCTCTTCAGATTTAATGTATAAAAATTCACGGCCGTTCTGTTTTAAAAATCAGCCGTTCGGCGAGCAGTAACGGTTTTAATTGAATTACAATGGGTATTATTTAATGAACATTGTGTTAAAAATGCATTTGGTTACGGTTTTTTATTCAAAAACCTATTGAAAAAAATTACTTTTAGCAATATAATAATACAGTTAAAAATCCCTTAAAGGAGTGTTAATAATGTCATATACTCAAAGAGTTCTTGAAGAGCTCAAAGCCAAAAACCCCGGCGAAAAAGAATTCCACCAGGCAGCCACGGAGGTTCTCGAATCCCTCTCCCCCGTTGTGGATGCTCATCCCGAATACGAGCAGTGCGCGCTGCTCGAAAGACTTGTCGAGCCCGAGCGCATCGTTATGTTCCGCGTTCCCTGGGTTGACGACAACGGCAAGGTACATGTAAACAAAGGTTACCGCGTTCAGTTTAACAGCGCTATCGGACCCTACAAGGGCGGTCTCCGCCTTCATCCTTCGGTAAATCTCGGAATTCTTAAATTCCTCGGTTTCGAGCAGGTTTTCAAGAATTCTCTGACCGGTCTGCCCATCGGCGGCGGCAAGGGCGGCTCGGATTTCGACCCCAAGGGCAAGTCCGACAATGAGGTTATGCGTTTCTGCCAGAGCTTTATGACCGAGCTTTATAAGCACATCGGCCAGTTTGTTGATGTTCCCGCAGGAGACATCGGTACCGGCGGACGCGAGATCGGCTATCTTTACGGCCAGTACAAGCGCATCACCGGCAATTACGAGGGCGTTCTCACCGGTAAGGGTCTGACCTTCGGCGGTTCTCTCGCCCGCACCGAGGCCACCGGTTACGGCCTTATCTATTTCGCCGACGAAGCCCTTAAGCTTAAAGGCACAAGCTTCGACGGAAAGGTCGTTGCAATTTCCGGCTCGGGCAATGTTGCCATTTATGCCTGCGAAAAGGCTCAGCAGCTCGGCGCAAAGGTTGTTGCCATGAGCGATTCCAACGGCTGGATCTATGACGAAAACGGCATTGATCTCGCCGCAGTTAAAGAAATCAAAGAAGTCAAGCGCGGCAGAATTAAAGATTATCTCAACTATCACGGCGACGCCAAATACACCGATGGCAAGGGCGTTTGGAGCGTAAAATGCGACATCGCACTTCCCTGCGCCACCCAGAACGAGCTGCTTGAGGACGACGCAAAGCTGCTTGTTAAAAACGGCTGCATGGCAGTCTGCGAAGGTGCAAACATGCCCACCACCCTCGAAGCCACCAACATCATTGTAAACGGCGGCCTCATCTTCACCCCCGGCAAGGCTTCCAATGCTGGCGGCGTTGCAACCTCTGCTCTTGAAATGTCCCAGAACTCCGAGAGACTCTCCTGGACCTTCGACGAGGTTGACAAGAAGCTCCACAACATCATGATTAACATTCATAACAATGCCATCGACGCCGCAGCCCGCTACGGCCACGAGGGCAACTACATCATGGGTGCTAACATCGCCGGCTTTGAAAAGGTCGCAAATGCCATGATGGCTCAGGGCATTGTCTGATTTGAAATCGTCCGCAAGCAATCTGCATTAATTAAGCGCTACCGCATTTTCGGCCGATAACAGGCCGACATGTGCAGTTGATTTGATGATTTTAATCTGTCGTCTACGGTGCTTTTGCAAAACGGTTTTGATTAATATTCGTCAAAGCAACACAAGCTATATAAAACGACCCCGTATGATTGTTTAAAAGCATACGGGGCCGTTTTTCTTTGCTTGCCAATGTTTATTTCCGTCCCTCTATCTTGTCTTGAAAAGTTAAAACAAGATCGTTTCGGCGGGCGCTATATCAGTCCAACACCCGCATGAAAAACAGCGAAAAAAGAGACCCGAGATAAATCGGGTCTCTTTGATTTAGGAAAATTATTTCTTTTTGGCATTTCCGCCGTTTTCGGCCTGCTTTTTAAGCTTGTGATCTCTCCACATCGCCCACAGGGGACTGGAAAGGAAGAGGGAGGAATAGAAGCCGGCACAGATACCTACGCACATCGGGAAGGCAAAGCTGATGATCGAGTCGAGGTTCTTTATCTTGGCAATAATGCAGATTGCAACGACCGCAATGAGGGTCGAAAGAGAGGTGTATACATTTCGTGTGAAGGAGCCGTTGACGCTCATATTAACAATTTCGGAAACGGTCTTTGTAGAACCGTATTTCTTCTCGTTGGCACGAATTCGGTCATAGATAACGATTGTACCGTTGATGGAGTAACCGAGAATGGTAAGCACGACGGCGATAAAGTTATCGTCAAGGGGAATTCTGAACACAACATATACAAAGTAGGAAATGAGAATGTCGTGGACAAGGGCAAGCGACGCGAATATTGCCGCCGAAAGTCCGCCGATTCTGCGGAAGCGGAGAGAAATGTATATGGTGATTATGAGAGCGCCGATGACCATGGCCACAAGGCACTTGATAAAGAAGCCCTTACCGACCGTGGGTTTAACGCTGTTGGAGGTGATAAGCTTGACCGAATTGTAGCGAGCCTCTTTCAGGGTGAGGCCGTTGTCCGAAAGAACGGCTGCAAGGTCGGTCTGACTCTGCTCGGAAAAAGCACCGTCCGACTCGGAAGCGTCGGCGGGAACGACCGTTACGGTCTTTTCGTTTGCGTCGACCGTTATGGTTACACTAAAGCCGAGAACGCCTTCAAATGCGGTTTTAAGAGCCGCCTGATCGGCACTGTCGGCCTTATATTCGTAAACCAGCTTTGTACCGAAGTTGGAAACAAGCTCGGTTTTAAGTTTGTCGGCCACATCGTTTACATCGTTGGAGGATTCGAGGGTGAAGGTGTATCCGGTGATACCCTCACCGAGAGCGGTTGTCAGCTTGTCTTCAACCGAGGTGGCGATTCTTGCGCCCTCGGAGGGAGTTATAACCAGCTTTCCGTCCTCTATTTCGGCGGATGCGTCTCTGCCGATGGTCTCGGCGGCAATGGAGGCGGCCTTTTCGGCATCAACCGATTGGGCGGCACCCTCGCCTGCCGTATAGGAATATGTTAAAACGGTGGGGGGAATGGTGTTGGTGGTCATTGTGACCTGACTTGCGTCGCCGGTCAGTTCCTTGCTGAAGGAAAGGTTAACCTCGTCTCCGAGGACCGATGCGGCAATGCTTTTTACCGCATCCTTGTCCATATCTCCGCTGTAGGAGTAGGTGTAGATGGTACCGCCCTTGAAGTTGGTATCAAGCTTTACCCCGAAAATTATGTTGAATATGACTCCGAAAAGGAGGACACAGGCGGCAATTATGGCAAAGGTTTTTCTGTTTTTGATAAAATCAAATTCCTTGTTAATCTTATTCATCAGTCTTTACACCTCCGTATAAAGTGGGCTTGCGTAAGAACTTAAAGCGGGAAATTCCTTTAAGCATAACGCGGGAGGCGAACACACCCATGACAAAGTTGAAGATAACGCCTATAAGCAGGGTGTAACCGAAGGAATATATCGAGCCGGTAATCGAGTTTGCAACCGAAAGACCGGGGATAAGACCGATTGTGTGGTTATAAACCCAAAGGATGGGATAGAATATCTTGGCCCAAAGCCCGTCGCTGGGTCCGAATATACCCATAAGAAGAATGGCAACAATGATGTTGGTAACGTTGCCGTCGAATATTGCCGAGAATGCGTGGGCATATCCGGCGTCGATTGCGCCGTCGATGGTCTTTTTATTATGGCGAAGCTCTTCACGGATAAATTCGGAGGTGAGTACATTGGCGTCAACACCCATACCTATCGAAAGGATGATACCGGCGATACCGGGGATGGTGAGGGTGAAGCTGTCCACTCCGCTGAAAAATCCGCTTGTACAGGCCAGCATACCGGCGATCTGTCCGAGAAGGGCTATGCAGGCCACAAAGCCGGGAACGCGGTATTTTGCTATCATGATGATGACGATAGCGGCAAAGGCGATGATACCTGCAAGAAGCATAACGCTGAGCGAAGCCTCTCCGAGGGTGGGATTGATGACTCGGATGGTGTCGTCTATCGTAAGGGCGAAGGGCAGAGAACCGGCATTGATCTTGTCGGCCAGGGCCTTTGCGTCCTCGGCGCTGGTCATTCCGGTTATCATGGCCTGGCCGTTTGTTATGGCGCTGTTTACACGGGGAGCCGAGATGCAGTTGTCGTCCATGTAAATGGATATGTACTGACCCTGAAGCTCGGTGGTGGCGGTGGCAAACTTGGTGCTTCCCTCGCTTGTAAGGTTAAGGGCGACATAGTAGCCCTGCTCAGCATCGTAGCTTGCCGAAGCACTTTCAACATCGGCCGCGCCCTGGAGAATGATGTCTCCGTTTGCATCCTGCTGACCCTTGCGGAATGTGACCAGGGCGGTTTCACCCAGATCCTTTACCTCTTGCTGAGGGTCGTAGTTTTCGTTGTCCGATTGCCACGGAAAACGAACGATTATCTGATGATTTTCGTTGTCGGTGTAGATTTCATAGTTGGTAATATTTTTATTTACCAAGCGGTTTGTTATGATGGTTTCGGCGGCCGTCATGTCTGCGGCTGTAATTCCCGAAACTTCACTCTCCGCTACATCAGGCGTGAAAATGGTCTCAACACCACCCTGGATGTCGATACCCCACCTAATGTCCTCGGTGCCCTTAAAGATGATGTGCTTTGTGTCGCCGTAGTAGTTGCTCACTCCGAAGAACGAGACATAGGCGAACGCAAATATCAGAAGTGCAACGACGACAAAGGTAACCTTACCTGAGCGTTTCATTGGCGTTCCCTCCAGTTTTTGACTTTACAGAATCACCCGATCTGCTTTTTCCCCTTTTTCAAGGTCTCTGCCGCACCAAATGGGCACAACAGACAAATCGGGACTCTATATAACAGAGATTATATCTCTTTTTGACCAAAAAGTCAACGATTTTTATACCGTTTTTTAGCTATTTCCCGATTTTATGTACTCGTTGTATTCTTCGAGGCACATATTAAGCTCATTCATGCGCTTTGCGTGCTTAACCCCCACAAAACGAAGATGCCAAGGCTCATATATAATGCCGGTCACCGATTCCTTGTCCTCGGGATAGCGAATGACAAATCCGTATTCAGCACAGTGAGCGGCAAGCCATTTGGCCTCGGCCGTGTTGCGGAAATAGCTTTCGTCTACGCTGTTGAAATCAACCGCAAGACCAAGCTCGTGCTCACTTGTTCCCGGCTTTGCCACATGACGGGCGGCCTCTGCCTCGGGATCGGCATAGCCGTCGTTTCTGGCCTGCTCGACCCTGGCGTTGAATAGCGAAACTTGAGTGCTGTGGGGTCGGAACCCTGAAATGGGATAAATGTTCAATCCGTCGGCCTTTGCAGCGTTCACAAAATCGCGGTATGCACCGACAATACGGCTGTCGATTTCCCTGCCTATATCATCAATGATCGTCGTGGACGGCTGAACAAATCCTTCGGGCAGCGGATGAGCCACACTTGCTATCTGAAGATACCACTGGTCGGCCTCGGCCGCACCCGATACGGTATAGTTGATGTAATCGCCGTTAGACTTTGACGACGAGGGGCTTTGAGACGATCCCCCGCCGGAGCCGCTGCCGCTCTGTCCGCCGCTTTGCGCCTTGGATGTTTCATCCTTTGACTCGGTGCTTTCGCCGCTTCCCGCATCGGACGCTTCTGTCGCATCGGAAGCATCGCTTTGCTCGGTCGACGGCACCGACACAGTCAGGCTGACATCCGAAGATGCCGTCGGATCGGCGTTTTGCGGCTTTCTTCCGATAATTTTTATAAGAGCGAAAACCACCAGCACGGTCACAACGGCGATAACGGCATATATCCACATTTTTTCGTCGTTTTTCTTTTTTGATTTTCTTTTAGTCGACAATAATACTCTCTCCTGTCATTTCCTCGGGCTGTTTTATACCGAGAATTTTAAGCATTGTGGGAGATATATCGGCAAGTCGTCCTCCCTCGCGCAGTTTGCAATCGCCGTAGCCGCAAACAATAAATGGGACGGGATTGGTGGTGTGAGCGGTGAAGGGGGTTCCGTCGTCAGAAGCCATGCAGTCGGCATTACCGTGGTCGGCGGTTATAAGGGTTACGCCGCCCATTTTAAGGGTGGAGTCAACAACCCGTCCTACGCACTCGTCTACCGTTTCCACCGCCTTTACGGCCGCATCGAAAATGCCGGTGTGGCCGACCATATCGCAGTTGGCAAAATTGAGAATAACCACATCGTATTTTCCGCTTTCAATCGCCTCGCAAACGGCATCACAGACGGGATATGCGCTCATTTCCGGCTTGAGGTCAAAGGTCGAAACATCGGGAGTCGGAATTAAAATTCTGTCCTCTCCCTCAAACTTTACCTCCTCGCCGCCGTTAAAGAAAAATGTCACATGGGCATATTTGGTGGTTTCGGCAATGCGAAGCTGGGTAAGTCCCGCCTTTGAAAGGGTCTCCCCCATGGTCATTTTAAGCTCCTCGGGAGCAAAAGCGACCTTTACACCGGGCATTGTGGCGTCGTATTCGGTCATGCAAACATAATACAGGGGAATCATTTCCCGCTCGAAGCCCTTAAACTCGGGGTCGACAAAGGCACGGGTTATCTCTCTCGCGCGATCGGGGCGGAAGTTGAAGAAGATGAAGGAATCATCCTTGTTTATTCCGCTGTAATCGCCGATAACGGTAGGAACAACAAACTCATCGGTGATGAACTTACCGTCCTCGTCCTTTGTGGCATAGGATTTTTCGAGAGCCTCAACAGCACAATCGAATTTAAGTCCCTCGCCCTTCGCGATGGCGTTATATGCCTTTTGAACCCTTCCCCACTGGGTATCTCTGTCCATTCCGTAGTAACGGCCGGCAATCGTGGCAAGGCGGCCTACGCCGATCTCCTCAAGCTTTTTATATGCTTCCTTAACATATTCTATGCCCGATGCAGGAGGGACGTCGCGGCCGTCAAGCAGGGCGTGAACGCACACATTTTTAACGCCCTTTTTCTTGGCAAGCTCAAGCAGTCCCCAAAGGTGGGTATTGTGGCTGTGAACCCCTCCGTCCGAGAGAAGCCCCGCAAGATGAAGGGTGGTCCCCTTTTCGAGGCAGTTGTCCATTGCGCCCACGAGCACGGGATTTTCGAAGAAATCGCCGTCGGAAATTGATTTTGTAATGCGGGTAAGCTCCTGGTAAACGACGCGGCCTGCGCCGATGTTGGTGTGTCCCACCTCACTGTTGCCCATCTGTCCGTCGGGAAGACCCACATCCATCCCCGACGCGCCTATCTTGGTGTGGGGATACATTTCGACAAACCTGTCGAGATTGGGGGTCTTGGCCGAGTAGATGGCATTGTTTTTGTGGTTGGGATTTATTCCGAAACCGTCCATTATTGTTAAAACAACAGGTCTTTTCATAGTTTATACCTCTTTACTTTGAAGCGGCTTCAACAATAGCTGCAAAATCGGGAGCTTTAAGGGAGGCTCCGCCGATAAGTCCGCCGTCGACATTTTCCTTTGAAAGAAGCTCGGCGGCATTTTTGGCATTCATGGATCCGCCGTACTGAACGGTCATACCGTCGGCAATTTCCCTGCCGTAAAGTCCGGCGACCGTATCGCGGATTATCCTGCAGACCTCATCGGCCTGGTCGGCAGTGGCGGTAAGGCCGGTACCGATGGCCCAGATAGGCTCATAAGCAATGATAACATTTTTAACCTGCTCGGCCGAAAGTCCGCAAAGAGCGATTTTGACCTGCATCGCCACAAGCTCTGCGGTAATGCCCTGTTCCCGCTGTTCCTTATATTCGCCGACGCAAAGTATTCCTTTAAGGCCGTTTTCGAGGGCGGCTTTAAGGCGCTTTGCAACCGTCTCGTCGGTGTCGCCGAAATAGGTGCGGCGCTCACTGTGCCCGAGGATTACATATTCAACGCCCATTTCTTTAAGCATGGGAGCCGAGATTTCTCCGGTAAAGGCCCCGGATTTTTCAAAGTGGCAGTTTTGGGCGCCGATCCTGATATTTGTGCCCTTTGTTGCCTCAAGAGCGGTGCAAAGATCCACAAAGGGTACGCACATAATAACTTCGCAGTCGGCCTTTTCGAGCAGAGGCTTTGCCTCTTCAATGAGAGTCTTGGCCTCGGCCGGAGTTTTGTTCATCTTCCAGTTGCCGGCAATAACGGCATTTCTGAGCTTTTTATTCATTTAAAAGGACTCCTTAAAAAGAATTATTTATCATTAAGAGCGGCAATGCCGGGAAGCTCCTTGCCCTCGAGGAATTCGAGAGAAGCGCCGCCGCCGGTAGAGATGTGGGTCATCTTGTCGGCGAAGCCCAGCTTTACAACCGCTGCCGCAGAGTCGCCGCCGCCGATGATGGAAATGGCTTCGGACTCGGCAAGAGCCTTTGCAACGGCGATGGTTCCGTTGGCAAAGCGGGGCCACTCGGAAACACCCATGGGTCCGTTCCAGACTGCGGTGCCGGCATCCTTAACTGCGTCGGCGAAAAGCTTTTCAGAGCGGGGGCCGATGTCAAGTCCCATATATCCGTCGGGAATTCCGTCCTCAACATTTGCGATGACCATGTTGCATTCGGGATCGTATTTGTCGCCGCAGCGGCTGTCTAAAGGCAGGAGAAGGTTAACGCCCTTTTCCTTGGCCATTTTAACAATGTCGTTGGCAAGCTCAAGCTTGTCGTCTTCGCAAAGGGAGGTTCCGATTGATTCGCCGGCCGCCTTTTTGAAGGTGTAGGCCATGGCGCCGCCCACAATGAGGGTGTCGACCTTGTCGAGAAGGTTGGTTATAACGCCGATCTTGTCCGAAACCTTGGCGCCGCCGAGAATGGCAACAAAGGGGCGCTTGGGATTTTCAAGAGCGCCGCCCATAATGCTGATTTCCTTCTGAATGAGGTATCCGCAAACGGCAGGGAGATAGGCGGCTACGCCCGCCGTGGAAGCGTGGGCGCGGTGAGCGGTTCCGAAAGCGTCGTTGCAGTAAATGTCGGCAAGGGAGGCGAGTTTTTTGGCAAACTCGGGGTCGTTCTTTTCTTCTTCGGCGTGGAAACGCACATTTTCGATAAGCATGGCTTCGCCGTCTTTAAGCTCGGACGAAAGCTTCTTTGCGCTTTCTCCGACAACATCGGAGGCAAGCTTTACCTCTTTGCCTAAAAGCTCGGAAAGCCTCTTTGCCACGGGAGCAAGGGAAAACTCCATATTGAAGGTTCCCTTGGGACGGCCGAGATGAGAGCAAAGTACCGCTCTGCCGCCGTTGTTGAGAATGTATTTAATGGTGGGAAGGCTTTCGACAATTCTTTTGTCGTTGGTGATGACCCCGTCCTTGAGGGGTACATTGAAATCGCAACGCACAAGCACACGCTTGCCCTTGACATCAATGTCTTCAATGGTTTTTTTGTTAAGTGCGTTCATAAAAATATCCTCCAAATTATAATTATTAATGTATTAAACATCGTATCGGACAGGAGCAATCGGATTTTTACCGAAAATCTCCTTACAGGGCACCTTGTACCCGTCCGATGCAACACAAAAACGACCGTCTTCACAGCCACACATCAGTATAGTATATTTTTGTCTGATTTTCAAGTGTTTTTGTTAAAATAATAACAGGGAGATTAACAATGCTGGTTTACTTGGATATTATTTGTCCCAAAAGGGGTCTTAAAAACCGCTTTATGGAAATTTTTCGCCGAAAAAAACCGCTTGTCTTCAAAAAAAGCATAGATAATATTTCTTATTTGGAAATTTATTTCCCTAAAGTCCGCAAATCCGTACTTAAAAAAATGTTTTTTGCGACCGTAGACAAAAAAGCAGCTCTTGTCGCCTCAAAAAATTTTCCGACAAAGCTTTTTGAAGGTCAGAATTTTATAACCGAGCCCCGCGAGATAAAGGCTCGGCTGCTTATCAACTTTTTAAAGAAGGCGCTTAAAGAGGCCGAAAACAACCGAAAGCTTAACATTCTTCTTATTGACAAAAACGCGGCGGCGGTTGCGGCGGCGGCCGAGCTCATTCCCCTTTGCAATGTTTTTGTGGCCACCGACCGCTTCGACCTTTACGGCCCCTGTGCAGAATATTGCTTTTTGAAATACGGCGACCGACCCAAAAAAGCCGACAGGCTTTGCGGCATTTCGGCTGCCGTTGCGCCCTTCGGAACAAACGGACTTATTTTGCCCAATTCCTCCACCCCCGTGCTTTCCCCAAACTCCCTTGAAGGTTTTTCATTGGCAAAAGAAGATTTTTGCTTTTTTCATCCCGAGCTTTTTCCCGAAAACGCACCCAAGGAGCTGTTTTTAGAAGGAATTTTAAAAATTTTTTGCCCTTCCGAAATTCTTGAAAAATGCCCTGAAACCCTTGTTTTTCAAGGGATTTCGGCAAATGCCGATTTCTTTTCGAAAAAATTTTTCAATTGAATTTTTAAAAAAAGGTTGCAATTTTGTAACTTTTGTGTATAATGAATGTGTTACATTTTTGTTACCAAACAAATTAAGGAGCACATTTACAGTGAATTTAAAAGAAAAAGCAGCCGTGATAATTTTGAAAATTTCAAAAAAACTCGGTTGCGGCAAAAACAATGTTAAACGACTTTTCAAGGGGGCTGTTCCCTTTGCCCTTTCGGCGGCCGTGCTTTTTGCTGCCTTTTCGATTTTTTCGGGATACACCCTTGCATACGAGGTTGACATCGAAGGACAGACCGTCGGCTACATAGCCGACCGCGCCCAGCTTGACGATCTTCTCAGCACCCTCGATTCCAAAACCGTAAGCGGCGATGTTACCATTTCCGATGTCACAAGCTGTCAGGCCAAGTATGTTACTTCCGACAGCATTTCCGATGTATCGGCCATTCGCGACAGCATCATTTCGGCCTCCTCCAGCCTTTCCGAGGGTGTAGGACTTTATATCGACGGTGAGCTTGCCGCCGTTTGCCCCACAAAGGAGCCTCTCGAAAGACTGCTCACCCGCATTGCCGAAAACTACACCATAACCGTGGACGAGCAAATCGTTCCCTTTTCAAACTACATCGAATATATAAGCGGCCTTTATAAGACCGATGAGATAACCGACTCCCCCGACTATGTCAGTGTTATGTGCCGTCTGACATACGCCGTTACCCGCACCGAAATTAAAACCGAATATATAATGTACGATTACCGAGAAGAGGAAAATTCCGACCTTCCCGAAGGAACATACAGAATTAAATCGGAAGGCGAAATGGGCGAAAAGCAGGTCGAATACATCATCTATTCCGAAAACGGCGTTGAGCTTTCCCGCACCCTTTACGGAGAGGCCGTAACCAAAGAGCCTATTGCGAAGGTGGTCGAATACGGCACCAAAAAGGCTCAGCAAACCGCCGAAGTGGTAGTTTCAAATTCCTCTCCCGTTTCGGATAACCTCGGGAGCGCCGCCTTCTGCTGGCCGCTCGACGATGTTAGCGGAGTTTATATCTCGGCCTATTTCGGCGACGGACGAGGCCACAAGGGCATAGATATATGCGCCCCCAACGGTACCGCCATCTATGCCGGAGAGGCAGGAACGGTCACAGAGGTCGGATATGACTCGGGCTGGGGTAAATATGTCAAAATCGACCACGGCAACGGCCTTGCCACCCTTTACGCCCACTGTTCTTCCACATCCGCATATGTGGGTCAAAGCGTAACCAGAGGCCAGTATATTGCCGCCGTAGGCATAACAGGACGCGCCACCGCCTATCATCTGCATTTTGAGGTTTATGTCAACGGTACAAGGGTCAACCCCGCCTCCTACCTCGGTCTGTAATTCCATTTTTGAAACGACTGCCGCGCAGGGCTTCACCCTTGGCGGAGACCGCTCCCCTATGCGGTTGATAATACAGATTGTTAAATTTAAAACTTTCTTGTATATCACATTGATATTTTCATAAATAATTTTGATAAAAACATTGACAAGTGCCTTTATTTATTAGATAATAAAGGTGCTTGTTTTTTAGTTGCATTATTTTCTTTTTAAGAAAAAATTTGTGTTGCACCGGGCGGCACCCCTGATTCCCCGAGCTCCTTCGGATGCAGCCAATAACGCAATAAATTTTCGGAAGGACTGATTATTAATGGGAAAAAACATTGCCGAAAAAATCATATCGGCTCACCTTGTCAGCGGAGAAATGACGGTGGGCAGCGACATAGGTCTTAAAATTGACCAGACCCTGACCCAGGACGCCACGGGAACAATGGCATACCTCGAATTCGAGGCCATGGGAGTGCCCAGAGTAAAAACCGAGCGTTCGGTAGCTTACATTGACCATAACACCCTGCAAAACGGCTTTGAAAACGCCGACGATCACCGCTTTATCCGCACGGTGGCAAAAAAGCACGGAATCTACTATTCCCGCCCGGGCAACGGAATATGCCATCAGGTTCATCTTGAGCGCTTCGGAATTCCCGGAAAGACCCTCATCGGCTCGGACAGCCACACTCCCACCGGCGGCGGCATAGGTATGTTTGCCATGGGCGCAGGCGGAATGGATGTCGCCGTTGCAATGGGCGGCGGCGAATATCATATAAACATGCCCGAGGTGGTCAAGATCAATTTGACCGGAAGGCTTCGCGATTATGTTGCCGCAAAAGACATTATTCTTGAGGTGCTTCGTCTGCTTTCGGTAAAGGGCGGCGTTGGGCGCGTTATCGAATACGGCGGCGAGGGGGTCAAGACCCTCTCTGTTCCCGAGCGCGCAACCATAACCAATATGGGCGCCGAGCTCGGCGCCACTACCTCCATATTCCCCTCCGACGAGGTGACAAAAGCATTTTTGAAGGCCCAGGGCCGCGAGCAGGATTACACCCCCGTATTTGCCGACGACGACGCTGTGTATTCAAGAATTGTCGACATTGATCTAAGCTCTCTTCGCCCTGCGGCAGCATGCCCACACTCCCCCGACGCGGTGAAATCAATTGAAGAAATCGGTCCCATCAAGGTCGACCAGGTATGTATCGGCTCCTGCACAAACTCCTCACTTCTCGACATGATGAAGGTTGCAAAGATACTTAAAGGGAAAACCGTTTGCCCCACCGTCAGCCTGACCATTTCCCCCGGCTCCCGTCAGGTGCTCGACATGATGGCGCAAAACGGCGCTCTTTCCGACATAATCGCCTCGGGCGCAAGAATTCTCGAATGTGCCTGCGGCCCCTGCATCGGAATGGGTCAGTCCCCCAATTCGGCGGGCGTTTCGCTTCGTACCTTTAACCGCAATTTTGAAGGAAGAAGCGGCACGGCCGATGCGAGGGTTTACCTTGTCAGCCCCGAGACGGCCGCAATATCGGCCTTGACCGGCGTGCTTACCGACCCCACCACCCTCGGCAAGATGCCGAAAATCGAGCTTCCCGAAAGCTTCCTTATAAACGACAACATGATAGACCCTCCCGCTCCCGCCGATCAAATGGACAGCGTGGAGGTAATAAAGGGACCCAACATTAAGGATTTCCCCGATTCCCACGCCCTTGAGGACAGCATTACCGCCGATGTGGTGCTTAAAGTCGGCGACAACATCACCACCGACCACATCATGCCGGCCGGCGCAAAAATTCTTCCCTACCGTTCAAACATTCCTTATCTCTCAAATTTCTGCTTCGGCGTATGCGACAAGGAATTCCCCGAAAGATGCAAAAAGCTCGGCGGAGGATTTGTTGTGGGCGGAGAAAACTACGGTCAGGGCTCCTCCCGCGAGCACGCGGCTCTCGTTCCCCTCTATCTCGGAATACGCGCCGTCATCGTAAAGTCCTTTGCGAGAATTCACCGCGCCAATCTCATAAACGCCGGAATAATCCCGCTGACCTTCAAAAATCCCGAGGACTGCGACAGCATTTCTCAGGGAGACAGGCTTTCCCTTTGCGGAATTAAGGAAGCCATCGAGCATGACCGAAAAATTGTTTTAAAGGACGAAACAAACGGCAGGGAATTTGAGCTTGAATGCCCCCTGTCCGACCGCCAGAAGCAGATGATCTTAGCCGGCGGACTGCTTAAAATGTACAAATAAACGGTTGTTGCCAAACGGCGCAGCACAGGAATTATCATAACAAGAATTATCTAATTATAAGGGTGAAAAATATGAATGAAGCAATGATAAAACAGGCCGCCGAAAAATTTGAGGCGGTACTTCGTGAACAGCTCGAGCGTGTTGAAAGAATGAAGGCCGAAAAGGATTTTATAGACTATAACTCTCTTGATAAGCTCATAATCGGCGTTTGCGGCGGTGACGGAATAGGTCCCGTAATCACCAAGGAATCCGAAAGAGTGCTTAAGTTCCTCCTCGCCGACGATGTAGAGGCAGGAAAGGTTGAATTTAAGGAAATAGACGGACTGACCATCGAACACCGCGCCGAGGTCATGAAGGCCATTCCCGACGATGTGCTGGCCGAGCTTAAAGCCTGCCATGTAATCCTTAAAGGCCCCACGACCACCCCCCGCCAGGGCGACAAATGGCCCAACATCGAAAGTGCCAATGTTGCAATGCGCAAAGAGCTTGATCTTTTTGCCAATGTCCGCCCGGTCAAGGTTCCCGAAGAGGGCATCGACTGGACCTTTTTCCGCGAAAACACCGAGGGCGCATATACCCTCGGCTCCAAGGGCGTTAATGTGACCGAGGATCTGGCCGTTGACTTTACCGTCACCACCTCTCAGGGTACCGACCGTATCGCCCGCCTTGCATATGAATACGCAAAGAAAAACCGCAAGGATCGGGTATCGGTCATCACCAAGGCCAACGTCATCAAAACCACCGACGGAAAATTTCTCAATCTCTGCAAGGAGATCGGCAAGGAATATCCCGAAATCACGACCGACGACTGGTATATCGACATAACCACCGCCAAACTCATCGACAAAAAACGCCGCACCGACTTCAAGGTTTTCATTCTTCCCAACCTCTACGGCGACATCATAACCGATGAGGCGGCAGAATTCCAGGGCGGCGTAGGCACCGCCGGCAGCGGAAACATCGGAAAGCGCTATGCAATGTTTGAGGCCATCCACGGCTCGGCTCCCCGCATGGTCGAGGAGGGCCGCGACAAATACGCCGATCCCTGCTCTATGCTCAGAGCCGCGGTAATGCTTCTCTCCCACATCGGCAGGCAGGACAAGGCAGACCTTCTTTCCCGCGCCCTTGATATATGCATGTTTGAAGAGAAAAAGCTCAGCATAACCGGCCGCGATACCGGTTGCACCTGCAGTGAATTCGGTGATTATGTCATGGAAACGGTTAAAAAGCTGACTAAATAAGAGTTGTGTCTCAGCAGTTGTTCCCGAAGCGGCCTCAGCGAAGCTTTTTCTGTCGAATGCTTTTCGGGAACAAACGATAATTAATCATAAATCGGTGATAAAATGAAAAACGATGCAATTTCCCTTTCGGTCATAAAAAGACTGCCGAGATATTACAGATTTCTCGGAGAGCTTAAAGCCAACGGAATAATTCGCATTTCCTCCCGCGAGCTTTCTCAACGAATGGGACTGACCGCCTCCCAGATTAGGCAGGATTTCAACTGCTTCGGCGGATTCGGTCAGCAGGGATACGGCTACAATGTCGACCAGCTCCACAAGGAGATCGGCGCGATTCTCGGGGTACACAGCGGCCACAAGGCCATAATCATCGGCGCCGGAAATCTCGGACGGCTTGTTTCAAATCAGATAACCTTTGAAACCAAGGGCTTTTCGCTCATCGGAATTTTCGACCGCAAAGAGGCTCTGACCGGGCAGATGATAAAGGGAATACCCGTCCGCCACATCAACGGACTGGACGAATTCTGCAAGGAAAATCTTCCTGAAATGGCGGTGCTGTGTATTCCCCCCGAAAGCGCGCGAGAGCTTGTTCCGATTCTCATAAAGCTGGGAATAAAGGCATTTTGGAATTTCAGTCATTACGATGTTGCTTTAAATCATCCCGGCGTTGCGGTGGAAAATGTCCATTTGGGAGACAGTCTTATGACCCTTTGCTACAAAATAAACTGATTTGAGGTGCTCTTATGAAACAAATATACGGACAGGGAACACTTCAAATGGTCAGAAGTCAGAACAGTCTTGTTTTTGTCGCAAAGCAGGACGAATACGACGGAAAGACCTCGGTGGTATACCGTATGTACGACTGCTCCTCGGGGGCGGTCTCGCCGGTGACAAGAAGCGTCTTTTTGCTGGGCAAATTCGGAAACATCTTCGAAAAGTTTGAAAGCGACCCTAATGAATTCATTTCCTGCAGGGCGGTAATTCTTTCGGATTTCCGCGCTCTCATTGTGCTCAAAGACGGAAGTGCCAGCATATACGGCAAGGACGGAAGCATTGAATGGAGCGGCCACATGCTCTATAAGGATCAGGCTCCTTCGGGACTTGCCATTTTCGGAAACACCGTTTGGGCGACCTATAAAAATCCTTCGGCCGTTATCGCCTATTCGGTTGAACACCACCTGAGAAGAACGCTCAGAATAGGCGGGGAAAACGACCTGCCCGGCGGACTTTCGGGAATTTACGCAGGAGAGGAAAACCGCCTCCGCGTTTGTGCAACCGACCAAAACAAAATAATTGAAATAGACACCGAAAATTTCACGGTTGCAGATTATCTTCGTTTTAAAGAGCCTGTTAAGGACTATGAAAAAATCAACTCCAACGAATTTGTACTGACCGACAAAGGAATTTTTAAATTGTAAGAGGTGTACTTATGGGAAAAAGCAACCGTCCGGATATTTCGGATTTTATAAAGGATAAACAAAAAACCGCCCACCTCATCGGAATCGGCGGAGTTTCAATGTGCTCGCTGGCCGAAACTCTTCTTGAAAGCGGTCATAAAATAACCGGCTCGGATATGCAAAGCAGCTCGGCCACAAAAAGCCTTTCCAGACAAAAGGTAAAGATTTATGTGGGACATTTTGCCGAAAATATCAGAGAAGCCGATTATATAATCCGCTCGGCCGCCATAAAGGACGACAATCCCGAAATCGTAGAGGCGAGAAAGCTCGGAATTCCCGTTTTTTCGCGGGCTGAAGGCTGGGGAGCCATTATGCAGCGGTATAAAAACGCCGTATGCATTTCGGGCACCCACGGGAAAACCACAACCACCTCCATGCTCACCCACATTGCCATGGCTGCCTCGGCCGATCCTACGGTCATGATAGGCGGTTCTCTCCCGCTTATCGGAGGAGGACATCGCGTCGGCAAGGGAGATACGATTATTTTGGAGGCATGTGAATACTGCAACTCCTTTTTGAAGTTTTTCCCCACCGTTGCCGTCATAATGAATGTGGAATGCGACCATATTGATTTTTTTAAGGATCTCGACGATGTTAAACATTCCTTTAAAGAATTTGCCCTTAAAACTCCGGCCGACAGGGGTATTGTCGTCATCAATTCCGACGATCAAAACACCCTCGACGCGGTCAGGGATGTCGACCGCAAAAAGATAACCTTCGGAATAGACAGCGACGCCGATGTGACCGCGGAAAAAATTAAATTCAACCACGGAATGGGAGAGTTTGACCTTTATTTTAACGGTCAGAAACAGGCTCACATACGCCTTCTCGTACCGGGACGGCACAACATCTTAAACGCTCTCGGTGCCGCCGCCGCCGCCTTTTCCATAGGACTTGATCCCGATTCCGTCGAACGGGGTCTTTCCTCCTACGGCGGTGTTGCCAGAAGATTTGAATTTAAAGGGCAATATTCCGGCGCCATGGTATACGACGATTATGCCCACCATCCCGGCGAGCTGAAGGTGCTTTTTGATATGGCGCAAAGCATGGGCTATGAGCGCATAATCTGCGCCTTCCAGCCCCATACCTTTTCCCGCACCGCCGCATTTTTCGACGATTTTGTCAAACAGCTTTCCCGCCCCGACATTCTCGTGCTGGCCGACATATACGCCGCCCGAGAAAGAAACACCACCAACATCACCTCCCGCGATCTTGCGGCAAAAATCGAAGGCTCTTACTATATGCCCGATTTCGACGACATGGTGGAATTTCTTCGGAAAATCGCCCGCCCCGGCGATCTTATAATCACGGTGGGTGCAGGAGAGCTTGACAAGGTCTCGGCAAGAGTGGTTGAGGATGTTCCCCAGCGCCGCCATACAACCGGCTTTGATTACGGCGTAGAGGTGGGCGGACTGAGAGATATTGACGACATAAAGATACTTGTTTGCTATATGCTTAAAACGGTGGGAACGCCCCTTAGGCGCAGTCTCATTGACGAAGCCATTCAAACCGACGGTCTGGCAAGCTACTGGAACCTGTCTCAGGCTCTTTCCGAGCTTATCAAGACCCAGGCGGTCAATGTCGGCGAAGAGGACGGTGAAAACTGCTTTTCTCTCACCTTAAAGGGCAGAGAATTTGCCGAAATGCTTGAAACCTCGCTCCCCTTCTCGGTCAGAGAAAGGGCGGTAAGGCAGGCTACGGCGTTGCTTTCAAAGGCAAGAGCGCTCAAAGAAAACGAGATCGACATAACAAAGACCGACTCGGGCTATGAGGTGTCGATTGTCATAAAGGACGGCTCTCTTGAGCTTATGTCGGTTAAATTTTTGGTGGCCGACGCAATGCAGGCCAACATCGCAAAGGAAAACTTTCTTAAAGATCCTTCCGAGCTTTACAAAACCGTTCTTGAAAAATTGACCTGATAAAAGCCCGGCCGTCCCGCACTGACGGTGCAGGCCTGCACCCTGTATGCCTTAACGCACCGCCCCGTGCCTGACCGCACCCGCCCTCATTACACCGCCGCTTGGCTTATACCTTCACGCAAGCGTTTTGCGTCGGCCGTATCCGCCCCAGCGTCGGCTTTCTGCGGCACGGCCGCACCCGCCTTATACAAGTCGGTTTCCTGTGATGACATGCCCTGCCGACCGCACACGCCAAGGTGGGGAAAACAAATATAAATCATTTATAAATAAAAATCGCGTCCGCAAATTTTACACGGGCGCGTTTTTTTGCAGCTTGTCGGTCGGGTCATTTAAAAGACTGTCTTTTTCTGTCCTCCGTCACGGTCGGCGCAAAAACGCCGCCGTCTTTTCAGGACGGCGGCGTTTTTTTAATTAAAGGTAACTCACGGGGATTTAATTTCCGCCGTTACATGGCCGAAGCTGCTATTTTTTCTTTTTGAAAACTATAAACAGTCCGGCTGCGGCGGCCGCAACGGCAATGGCTCCGGCAACCATTGTGCTGTCACCGGTATCAACATCGGCGAATTCTTCGTCGCCGTCCCACTGGGCGTAAAGGGTGATATCCTCCGTAAGGCGGATAAGATCGCCCTCTTCATAGGTAACGCCGCTTCCGTCGGGCTCGGTATTCCAGCTGTAGAAGTAGCCGTCATTTGTAAAGTCCATGGGACAGCCGATAACCTCAGCCTCGATCGGAACGGGACCGTACTCGGAAATAAGCTCGTCGTAGGTATCGCCGTACTCGTCGTTGGAGTCGTAGGTTATGGTGAATTCCACCTCAACCGGCTCCCACTGAGCGTAGAAGTTCATTGCTGCGGTAGCGCCGTCAACGGGATCGGTGTATTCCATGCCGGGATCGAATATCTCATCGTTCCCCTTGGGATCGACACACCATCCGGCAAGCTCGATTCCGAGAGTGCTTGTAACATCCTCGAAAACATTCTCAAGGGTAAAGGCGCTGTCGCCCATTATAACCTCATCGGTCACACTTCCGGGTTCAAGAGATTTGATGGATTCGGGGAAGTTGGGGTAATAGGTGTTGGTGAGATATTCCTTGCTGATGTTGTCCCAGATGGCATAGAGGCTGATCTGCCAGACCTTAATGCCCTCTCCCGAGGCGGTTTTATAAACAGATCTTGCACCGGTGTTGGCGGTGTCGTTAACCTGTGCATCAAGTCTGTCGGCCTTCTGATCCTCGATGCTGGCATAGACATAATCGAAGAAGGCGTCGCGACCGGCAGCGGTGGGATTGTCAACATATTTGCCGAGAACACTGTTGATATCAACGGTTTTTTCGGCTCCGAAGGTGTAACCGCCGGTAATGTCGGTGCACCAGTAAAGGAAGGGGAATTCAAGGCCGTTGTCGGGGTTAATGTAGGAGAAGATATTGCCCGAAGAGGTAAAGCTGTCGTTTACCTGATAGATGTCGGAAAGAATCTTTCTTGTGCTGTGGCTTCCGTCGGACTCGATGGTTCCGCCGTTGCCGTCGTAAAGCACCCAAATGTCGTGGGGAGCGCAGTAGGATTCGGCGTCCACAAGTCTCTTATAACTGCGTACTCTGCCCTGAGATTCGGCAGGAAGTGCATCGTAGGCCTTTCTTGCGGCTCTGATGGTTTCCACGCTGTCGGCGGTAACCTCAGCCTTTTCGGGCAGGTCGATAAAGGTAAATTCCATGTTGTGAGCGGCATTGTCCCACTGAGCATAGAAGGTCTGGTCGCCGATAATGGTGAATTCCGCACCGGCAGCATAGCTTTCGCCGGTTCCGTCGGCCTTGGTGTTCCAGGAAAGCAGACCCGCAATGTTTTTATAGTCGCTGTTCTCAAGAACAATGGTGTTGCTCTTGATGTCTATTCCGGCCTTGCCGTATACCGTTCTGGTAACGCTGAGGTCGGCCTTATCGTTGGACTTATAGGTTATGGTGTAAGCCGAAAGCTGCTCCCACTGAGCATAAAGGTCGAGACTCTGAGTAACCTTGATCTCGGCACCGGGCTCGTAAGAATCTCCGCTTCCGTCGGCGGCGGTGTTCCAGCCCATAAAGGCATAGCCTTCGGGAGCGGCAAAGCTCTTTATGTCTTCCAGCTTGTCAATGTTTTTGGTGGTTCCGGTATCCCATGTGCGAAGGAAGGTCTTTTGCTCGACATTCTCGCCGGGATAGTTGGAATTGTAGGTGAAGTTTGCAACCTGCGACCACTGTGCATAAAGGGTAAGGTCGCCCTCAAGCGTGAGGGGCTTATTGGCGGCATAAGCCGTGCCGCTTCCGTCGGCGGCGGTGTTCCAACCGGCGAATTTATAGTCATCGGGCTTTACAAAGCCTTCGCCTTTTCTTTCGAGGTTGGCCCATGTCATGGTCTTGTACTGTTCGCCGACGAAATGATCGGCCTCATTGTCGATGTACTGAGCGCTTTCCCCGTTGGGATTATTGGAGTTGTAGGTGACGGTTGCCTTGGTTTCCTCTTTCCAGGTGGCATAGAAGGTTTTTCCCGCAGTAACGCCCTCTACGGGGTCGGTGTACTGCTCGCCCTCGGCAAACTCGTTGCCGTTTTCATCTGCCCATGCCTTGAACACGCATACCTTGTCGGTATCGGGAATGGCGATCTGTTCAAAGGGATTGTAAATGGTGTGGCCGTTATAGCCCTCGTATGCGGTGATGTGCTTTTCGCCGTACTCACCGCCGACATTCTCGGGATAGTTGGAGACAAAGACATTGGTCACGGGGGTCTTTTCGACATTGTCCCAAACGGCATAAAGATTTATCTGCCAAACCTTAACGGCATTTCCGTTTTCATCGCGGCTTATGGCTCTTGCGCCGGCATTCGTTCCGAAGGGATCGGCGGGATCGGCGGCCTCTGCGAGGTCGGCCTTAAGATCCTCGGCGCTTGCATATGCAAAGTAATAATATTTGTAGGCGTTTCCCTCTGTGCCGCCCTCTCTCGAAATGAGCTGCGACAGTGTTGAAGCGGGCGAAAATTCCTTGCCGATGTCAAAGTTAAGTCCGTCTGCAAGGGCAGTCGACCAATGAAGGAACTCATACCCGTTGTTATAGAATATGTTGTTTCCGGCAACACAGTCCTGACCCTTGGTTTCCACCGGGAAGGAGCTGTCGCCGTACTCGGTGACTCCGCCGTTTCCGTTGTAAATAACCCAGATGTCGGACAGGCCGTTTAAGGAAGCAATATCCTTATTGAGTTTGTCGATGTTGGTAACCTGGGCTTTTTGGTCTTCGCTCAGGCTTTCATAGGCGCCGATGGCGTCGATCACAGCGTTTTGGTCGGCTACGGGGAGCCGGTAGTCCTCAGGCAGAGCGTCGATGGCGCTGACGACCTGCTGTGCAGAAGCGGACTCGGCAAAGGCGCTGAAGGACAAGGATACTACGGTGAGCATCATTGCCGCCGCAACCAAAACCGATAAAGCTTTTTTCAGTTTCATTAAATTTCCCTCCATAAAAAACTTTCGAGACATTAGAGAAAATACGCCAAATGTTCTAAATTATCATACTATAAACCGTATTTTTTGTCAAGTATTTTTAAAGCATTGTGTCTCAATTATATTGTAAAAAATGTTATTCTCCCTGCTTTAATGAATATATTTCCTCCCTTACCTCATTTGCCGCCTCGTCGCCGTCGATTATTTCTATGCAAAGCCTGAATGTGACCGATTCAAAGGGTGCGATCTCTTTAAGCTTTCCGATCCTTCTCATGTTATCTCTGCCCTCAACGCGGCAGTTGGCCGGCTCAAGGCCGAGTACATAATCTCTTGTGCCGGGCATTTTCCACTGGGTAAAATGGTTTAAGGTGTCGGCATAAAATCCGATCTTAACGCCTACGCCCAACCTCTGATTATATATGGCAACAGCGGTTTTGCCGTTTTTAACGCCGAGGCGGTGATAATAGCACTGCTCGTCAAATCCGGGGGTGGGAGCGGGGAAATAATCCCATTCGTCGATCCCCTCCTCGGCCCGCTTGTCTCTCGGCAGGGTGCTTTTGGCGGGAATGAGCAGCTCGACCCCTTCGTCCAAAAGCGGATAGCCCATATTCATATGATAAAGCTGCATTGAGGGCTGGGTAAGACCGCTTTCGTTTGTAACCGTATCGGTAATATATATGGAGTTGTTCTCCATTTTTATTTCTCTGCGAAGAAGCATTTTTTCGGCAAAAATCGCGCCCTCTCTGACATTTGCCGAGGCAGTTATGACGGGATGATCTCCCGAATAATCGGCGTTATAGCTAAGCTGCTCACAGGGGGTGTTGCCGATGCGGCCGTGCATAACGCACTCGTCTCCGTTGTCGGTGCAGGGAGCGCCGGCGCTGTCGAGGCCGCAGGTGGTAAAGAATCCCGCCGTAAAGGAACGAAGGAATTCGTTTTTATCGTAATATGCAGGGGCCACATATCCTGCGGGGGAGAAAAATCCGAGATTTATGCCCTTATATTCAAGTCTGTAAAGATCAAGACAGCGATCGGGCACAAATGTGGCCATAAGACCCTTGCCGTTCTTCATCTGGAGAATTCTCATTCCGTCGCCCTTTCCTCCGCAAAGGCGCATTTCTTCAACCGAAAAAAGCTGGCTGAGATGTCCTGTTTTTTCAAATCCGTTTATCATAAAAGCTATGTCCTCCTTTTGGTGCGTTTTGGGTGTTATAATGGGAGACGGTGAAAAAACACTTCTCCCATTACCTTGCATTATCATTATATATATGCTCGCCGCCCAAGTCAAGGCCATTTGGCAGGAATTCATTGAATTATAGTATTAAATATGTTAAAATAAACAGGAAAAACGGGGTGAGAAAAATGCTTCAGCTGATACTCGGACGGGCAGGCTTCGGAAAGACCGAAGAAATTCGCCGTCTCATCAAGCAAACAGGGTCAACCGCCGAGGCGCAGATACTTATTGTTCCCGAGCAGTTTTCCTTTGAAAGCGAAAGAGCTCTGATGTCTGTCGACGGAAAATGCGAGAACTTTGAGGTGCTTTCCTTTTCGCGGCTTTGCGACCGCCTTTTTAAGCTTTACGGCGGGATATGCTCGGCTCGAATAGACGACGCGGGACGGGCGGTGTTTATGGCGTCGGCCGTAAGCAGGCTTTCGAGCGAGCTTAAGGTCTATAAAAAGATTTGCAAAAAACCCGATTTTATCAGAGGAATGGTGGGAACGGTCAAGGAGTTCAAAAACTGTTCGGTTTCGGTTGAGATGCTCAAAAAGGCCGAGGCCTCCCTTCCCGACGGCTCGCTTAAAAACCGTCTTTCGGAAATAACCCTGCTTTACGAGGGCTATTCCGCCCTTTTGTCGGTCGAATATTCCGATCCGCCGGACGATCTGACAAAGGCCTGCGAGCTTATCGACGAGCATGGCTTTTTCGACGGAAAAACGGTTTTTTTCGACGCCTTTAAGGGCTTTACCGGCCGCCAGTTTGAAATTATCGAGCGGGCCGTTTGCTCGGCAAAAGAGGTGTATATTTCCCTGCCCTGCGACGACATGGAGAATACCGACAGCGACATTTTTTATTCGGTCAGGGAAACGGCAAGAGCCTTAAAGCAGATGTGTTTTTTGCAAAATGTTGATTTTAAGGACCCCGTCGTCCTTACCGCCAACCGCCGCCACCTTCCCCTTCTTAAAGAGATGGAAAGAACGGTTTTTTCCGAGCCGAGCGGCAGTGCCGACGGCTCAAAGCAAGAAAAAAGCGACCACGGCGGCGGGCAAAACGATGAACATAACAAGCAAAATGACGGGCAAAGCAGCGGCGGCTTTGACGGAGAGATAACCGTTTACGAGGCCGACACAAAGTATGACGAGGTGGATTTTGCCGCTTCGCAAATTTCCCGGCTCATAAGAGAAGAGGGCTACCGTTTTCGTGAAATATCGGTCATCGCCCGAAAGGCCGAGGAATACTCCTCCCTTATCGAGCAGCTTTTTTCCCGCCACGGCATCCCCTATTTTCTGGATGCAAGACGGCCGGTGTCGGGTCAGCCCCTTATGATTGCGGCCTGCACCGCCTTTGATGTAATCCGCTCCTCCTTTTCCACCGAAAAGCTGCTGACCCTTTTAAAAAGCGGCCTCGTAAGTATTGACGACAACGACCTTTTTGAGCTTGAAAACTACTGTTTTATCTGGAAAATAGACAAGGGCGATTGGAGAACCGATTTTGTCAACAATCCCAAAGGCATGGAAGAAGGCTTTTCGGAGCAGGACAAAGAAACACTTGAAAAGCTCAATACATTAAGAAAGAAAATAACGGCGCCCCTTTTCAAATTTGAAAGCGCCCTTAAATCGGCCGAAAGCCTAATGCAATGCGCCGCTGCCCTTTTTGAGTTCCTGTGCGATATAGATGCCGCCGAAAACCTTAAAAGCATTGCCCAAAGCTTTGCGAAAAACGGGGACGAGCAAACGGCCGATCTGGTTGAAAGATCGTGGGATATGCTTATTTCCGCTCTCGACCGAGTGGCTCTGCTTTCCGGTGAGCAAAGCGGCGACGCCGAGGATTTTTACAATCTTTTTATAAACCTTGTTTCGCTTATGGACATGGGATCGACCCCAAAAGGTATTGATCAGGTGAGCATAGGCTCGGCTCCCCGCACCCGTCCTGCCGAGCCTCGGGCGGTTTTTGTGCTCGGCGCAAACGACGGTGTTTTCCCCGCCTCGTCGGTGTCGGGAGGACTTTTAAGCGATGCCGACCGCATAAAGCTTTGTCGGTGCAGTCTGCCCATCAGCGACCATTCGACCAAAAGCCTGTGCGAGGAGGAATTTCTTTTCTATTCGGCGGTTTGCGCCCCCTCGGAGCGGCTTTACATCTCATACAGCCTTTCGGGAGACGGATTTCCCTCCCCTCGCGTGGTACAGATAGAGACCCTTAAAGGGGTCAGAAGGCTTTGCAAAAAGCAGTTGAAAAAATACATAGACTGTGAACACGCCGCCTTTGAAAAACTGACGGCAAATTATCACGCTCCCACCGACGAGACAAACGCTCTCAACGCCTTTTTCCGTCAAAGCGGCTGTCAAAAATTCGAGACCCTTAAAAATTCCCGGAAAATCAACGACACAAGCCTTTCCCCCGCCACCGCAAGGAAACTCTTTTCCGATAACATAAGGGTATCTCCCACCTCGGTTGAGGCCTTTCACCGCTGCGGATTCATGTATCTTTGCAGGGCGGGATTCAAGGCAAGGCACCTAAAGCCGGTGGAAATAGACAATCAAAACCGAGGTACGCTTATTCATTTTGTTTTTGAAAAGATGTTTTTAAAGCACGGCTCCAGGGAGCTTTCCCTTTTGTCCGACGAGCAGATGAAGAATGAAATCCACGGGCTTGTTTTCGGCTTTGCAAAGGACATAATGGGACAAGCCGACATATCCGGGAGCTTTGAATATCAGCTTTTAAACACCGAGGAGCTTCTTTTCCTCATAATAAAGCACATGGCGCAGGAAATGGCGGCCGGAAAATTCGTGACCGCAAGATGTGAGCTTCCCATCGGAAGAAACGAGCAGGGTGCCATTCCCGCCTTTTCGGTTGCCTTTGACCGAGGACTTATCAGTGTGACCGGCGTGGTCGACCGTGTGGATATATACGAGCACAATCAAAAGACCTATTTCAGGGTTGTGGACTATAAAACCGGCACAAAGACCTTTTGTCCCGATGAGCTTCCCTACGGCCTCGGCCTTCAGATGCTTATATATCTTTTTGCAATAGAAAAGTACTTGAAAGAGCTGGGAAAGACTCCCGTCCCCGCAGGCGTGCTGTACATGCCCGCAAGAGAGGTTTCGGCCAACGCCGCAAAGGGCGAGGACGAGCAAAGCATTTACGAAAAGCTTAAAATGAAGGGCATCGTTCTTAATGATATTGACATAATCGACGCCATGGATCCCGCCCGCACGGGAAAATATATTCCCGTTAAATTCAGCACCGCAAAGGGTAAGGAGGACACCGTAGTCGACAGCTCTGTGGGGAATCTCGCCTATCCGCAGTTTTTTGAAAGGGCAAAAGAACAGATAAGCGGCATTTTGGAAAAAATGGGGCAAAAAATCATGGAGGGTTGCTTCCCCGCGTCGCCTCTCGATTCGGAGGAACAGGACGGCTGCAAATACTGCGATTACGCCTCGGTTTGTCCAAGCTCCGGCGCCACCGTCCACCGCACGGTCAAAAAGCTCAGCAAGGAACAGCGGCGGGAAATTTTGAAAGGAGGGTCGGTTGATGAACAATAAACCGTCTCCCACGGCAAATCAGCAAAAGGCCATAGACGGCTCGGGCTCCCTGCTCGTATCGGCCGCCGCAGGCTCGGGAAAAACCGCCACGCTGGTCAATCGGGTTATAAAAAAGCTTACCGATCCCGACGACATGTTTGAAATAACCGACTTTCTCATCGTGACCTTCACCGTTTCGGCCGCCGCCGAAATGCGTTCCCGTATCTCGGCCGCTCTCGGAAGCAAGCTTTCGGAAAACATCTCCCCCGCCCTTCGCCGACACCTGAGAAAGCAAACCGTTCTGCTTGCCAAGGCCAACATATCCACCGTCGATTCATACTGCAAAAATCTCATATCCGACAATTTTGACAAGCTGGAGCTGCCCCCCGATTTTAAAATAATTCCCGAGCCTCGGGCGCAGCTTTTAAAGCAGCAGGCTCTTTCCGACACGGTAGAGCATTTCCTTAAAACCGACAACAAAAGGTTTACCGCCCTTATGAAGCTCCTGGGCACCGATTCCCGACTGGAAAACATAAAATCGGCCGTAAGCGACCTTTACGATTACATGCGCACCCTTCCCTTTCCCGACGAATGGAAGGAAAGCTGCATAAGCATGTATAAAAACTTTTCCGACCTGAAAAGCTCTCCCTGGGGGCAGTATATCACCGAGAGGCTTATCGATCGGTGCAACAACGCCGCCGACATGCTCCAGGCGACGGTCAACGACATTTCCCGCGATGAGGTTCTTGCAGGCACCAGAGGAATTGATTTGTCCGACGGGCTTAATCGGTCGGTCTTAATGCTCAAGTGTATACAAGGCGGCGACCTTGAAGGCTGCAAGAGGTACGCAAGGGAAGAAAACGAGATAAGGTGGACGGCCAGGCTTTCGTCAAAGGCAAGCTTTGACCCCGCCCTTAAAGAAAGATGTGAAACGGTAAAGAAAAAATACAATACTCTTTTGGCGAAAATACGAAGCACCCTTTGCTTTTCCGAAGAGCAGTGTAAATTCACCGCGCAGCAGCTCACCCCGTTTGTCGAGCTTTTGTTTTCGGCCGCCGATTACTACGCCGACCTTTTCACCGCGCAAAAGAGAGAAAGAAATGTACTTGATTTTGCCGACCTCGAGCACATGACCTTAAAGCTTCTTGTCAAAAGGGAGCATAAAACCACCTACCCGACCGATTTTGCAAAATTCCTTTCGCAAGGCTTTAAGGAAGTACTTGTGGACGAATATCAGGACACAAACGACCTTCAGGACGAAATCTTCCGCATACTTTCAAACAACCGTGAAAAGCTGTTTTGCGTGGGCGATGTGAAACAGAGCATTTACGGCTTCCGCCGCTCTAACCCCGGGAATTTCATCGAAATGCTGGAGCAATATCCCGACTTTGAGCAGGACGCCGAGCGTTCTAAAATCATCCTTTCGGAAAATTTCCGAAGCCGAAAGGGTATATGCGATCTCGTTAATTTCATTTTTGAAAGAATAATGTCCAAAAAAGCAGGCGACATCGAATACAACGCCGATCACGCCCTTAACTCTGCCGCCGCTTTTCCCGAAAGGGACGGAGCCGACGCCGAAATAGACATCATTGATGTGTCCGAGGAGGACGAACGCACCACCCTTCAGATCGAGGCCGACCGAACGGCCGAAATCATAAAAGACATGATGAAAAGAGAATGTATTTCGGCAGGCACGGGACTTAAAAAGCCGGAATACGGCGACTTTTGCATTTTGCTTCGAACGGCCAAAAACGCGGCAAAGCCCTTTGCCGACCGCCTTTTCGAGCACGGAATTCCTGCGGTTTTTTCCCATTCCGAGGATTTTTTCGACATTCCCGAGGTTTCAAAAATGATGGCTGTGCTGAAGGTCATAAGCAACCCTCTTGACGATGTGGCTCTGCTTTCGGCCATGATGAGCCCGGTTTTCGGTTTTTCGGCCGATCATATGGGTGTGATCTGCTCGCGGAAAAATCGTTCGTCCATATACGAAGCCGTTTGCAAGGCAGCCGAAAGCGGCGACAAAAAAGCCGAAGGCTTTCTCTCGCAAATATCCCTTTTAAGAAAATTCTCGGCCACCCACACCGCCCGGCGGCTCATTTCCGAAATATACGAAAAAACCGGCCTGCCGGAGGTTTATCTCACGGCCGAGGACGGCGAAAGAAAAATGAAAAATCTAAACAAACTGCTTGATGTGGCAGAAGACTGCGCCGACGGCGGATATGAAACGGTTTACGAGTTTCTCCGTTTTTCCGAAAGGGTAAAAAAAGGAGAAATAAAGCTTCCTTCCGATTCCGCCGACACCGCGAACGGCGGGGTCAAAATAATGACCGTCCACCATTCAAAGGGCCTCCAGTTCCCCGTGGTTTTTCTCGTGGGACTGACAAAAAAGGCCGCTGCCGATACCTCGGCCTTCAGCCTCGACCAAAAGTACGGTGTGGGAATTAAAATATACGACCCGAAAAAGCGAACAAAAACCACCACTCCCATGTTCGAGGCGGTCAAACAGGCCAAAAAACAAAGCGACATTTCCGAGAGCCTCAGAATTTATTATGTGGCAGCCACCCGCCCCAAGGACAATCTTTTTATAATAGTTGCCCAAAAGAATGCCGAAAAGAAGCTTTCCGACGCAGCCTCCCGCATTTCTCAGGACTATTTCCCCAAGGGCGAGACACTCGACCCGGTGCTTGTGGAGGACGCGCAAAATTTCGGCGAGCTTATAAACTACTGCGCACTGCTCCACCCCTCGGGGAAGGAGCTGAGGACCGTTGCCCGAGCGAGCATTGTTTCCGACAGCGGCGGTGATGGCACGGAGATAAAATATTTGCTGTCGAGTCAAATCGAAAAGAGCGGAGAAAAGGAGGTATCCGAGTCGGCCCCGTCGGAGGATTTTGATAAAAACAAGCTTTGCGAAATAAAAAAACGCCTTGATTTCGAATATAAATACAAGGCTCTTTCAAGGCTTGCGGCAAAGGTGTCGGTCTCGGCGTTGACCCACAAAAGTCCTTCAAACAGCGGTTGCACCCTCCGTCCGGCGTTTCTCAAAAACGAGCGCCTTAATCTTGCCGAAAAGGGCACGGCCATGCACGAGTTCATGCAGTATGCCGACTACCTCTCGGCCGAGCGCGATTTGGAAAACGAAATTGCCCTTCTCAGGGAACAGCAATTCATCTCCCCTGCGGCGGCCGATTCTTTAAATCGGGAAAAGCTGAACCGTTTCTTCTCGGGCCGGCTTTTCGGCCGAATGAAAAACTGCGAAAAGCTGCTCAGAGAACAGCGTTTTATAATCGAGGTTCCCGCAATCACCCTTGATCCGTCCCTTCCCGACATTGCGGCAAACGAGCCGATCGCCGTTCAGGGTATCGCCGACTGCATTTTCATCGAAAGCGGCGGTGCGGTCATCGTCGACTATAAAACCGACCGCGTGGAAAATGAACAGGCTCTTGTCGACCGATACTCGGCTCAGCTTGACCTTTATGCAAGAGCTTTTGAAAAGATTTTGAATATGCCCGTAAAGGAGAAGATCATATACTCCTTCCACCTTTCAAGAGCCATAACCATTTGATCCGACACCTTTTCCGGCCCCCGGTAGCATAACTCGCAAACGCCCACCCAAGTTTACCATATATGGTCGATATGATCTTTCCGGAACCATAAACTATACATAAAGCTTTTTAGGGATGATATTATGGATACAAGAAAAGCCGTAGCAAGCAGATTATTGGAATTGTGTGAGGAAAAAAGGCTGTCGGTAAATGCTTTGGCAAGGATTTCTGCCGTTCCTCCCTCAACGCTGAAAAATATAATAAACGGCGGAAGCAGAAATGCAGGAGTTGTTACGCTCAAAAAATTATGTGACGGATTGGAAATATCGCTTTATGATTTTTTTAATACCGAAACATTCAAAACCTTGGAACAGGAAATTAAATAATAAATCTCCGGTCGAGCCGGGGGTTTAAGTCGCCTTAAAAGGACACAATACGGACAAAACCCCTTAAAGGTCGCTGAAAAGGTTTGCCGACTGCGCCGGTTTTTCAGCCACCTCTAAAGGGGTTTCTTTTTATGCGTTCTTGTTCTCGCTACAAGCTGTTTTTTTCCTGCAAAGTATGTCGGACGAACAAAAGCAGGCATGCCGCAGCGCCTAAGCGCTGCGGCATGCCTTTAATATGGCTTTAAGGTCAAAATTTTATGACCTTAAAATTATTTGCCGTAGGGAAATGTGGTAATCTTTCCGGTGGTATACTGAAGAATGAGCATTGCGTCAACAGCAGTGACCTTTCCGTCGCCGTTAACATCCGCAACCTTTCTCTGCCACTCGGTCAGGGTCTTCGACTTAACGGTAAACTGAAGAACAAGAAGGGCATCGTTGGTGTCGACCTTGTCGTCCTCGTCAACATTTCCGAGATTATCAAACAGTCTGACAAGCTCCTCGGCCTCGGTGAGACGGGCTATGTTGGTAACGCGATCCTTGCCGATTTGGTCAAGGGCGTTGAAGGCGTCGCGGGCGGCCTTAACGGCGTTGCGCGCGTCGTCGGTGAGAGGATAGGTGAGACTGTCAAGGCCGTTTATAAGGTCGATAACATTCGCAACATCCTCCGCTCTCTTGTCGTTGGCAGCAATGGCGGCCTTTGCATCCTCAAGAACCTTGATGTTGGTAATCTTGCCGGTATCCTTCTCGTCAACGGCGGCAACCTTTGCCTCGGCGGCGGCAACTGCGCTGCGGTTGGCCTCGGTTACGGGGTCGGCGATGGTGCCGATAGCGGCAATAGCGGCAATGGCCTCGTTAACCTTAACCATTCTTGCGTCGTAGGCGGCGATTGCGGCCTTTGCTGCATTAAGAGCATCCATATTGGTGATCTTTCCGATGTCTTTTTCGTCAACGGCGGCAACCTTTTCCTCGGCCGCGGCAACTGCGCTGCGATTGGCCTCGGTTACCTCGTCGCCGACGGTGCCGATAGCATCGATAGCGGCAATGGCCTCGTTAACCTTAACCATTCTTGCGTCGTAGGCGGCGATTGCGGCCTTTGCTGCATTAAGAGCATCCATATTGGTGATCTTTCCGATGTCTTTTTCGTCAACGGCGGCAACCTTTTCCTCGGCGGCGGCAACTGCGCTGCGGTTGGCCTCGGTTACCTCGTCGCCGACGGTGCCGATAGCATCGATAGCGGCAATGGCCTCGTTAACCTTGGCCATTCTTGCGTCGTAGGCTATAACGGCGGCTTCGGCGGCGGTAAGATCGGCATAGTTTTTAACGCCGGGACGGAGAGCCTCTGCCAGCTGGTCGTAAGCGGCGCGGGCAGCGGAAATGGCATTGCGGTTATCAGCGGTAATATCATCGCCAAGAGTACCGATCGCGGCAATCTTGTCTTCGACAGCCTTAACGGCCTCAAGCTCTGCAATGGTGTTCTCCGCTCCGGTCAGCTTGGTGTAGTTTGTGACCTGAGCCTTTTCGGTTTCGCTGAGCGCCTCGTAGAGAGCGCGGGCGGCGACAACCTTATCCTTATCGGCGAGGGTCACGGGATCGGGAAGATTTGCGATGGCCTCGATACAATCCTTAACCTTCTGACTGCTGGCCTTGAGCTCGGCGAGAGCAAGCTCGGCGGCGGTGAGTCTTGTAATGTTGGTAACAAGATTCATATCGCCGGCGGGAAGATTGTTATACGCATTGCGGGCGGCAACAATTGCAGCCTCGTCGGTAAGAGCAACCACATCTGCATCGGGCAGAGCGGCAATCTTAGCGATAACGTCCTGAACAGCGGCCATTCTGTCGTCGTATTCCTTGATAGCGGTCTCGGCGGCGGTAAGGACGGCATAATTTCCGACCCTTGCGCGAAGATCGGCGCTCAATGCATTGTATGCGGCGCGGGCAGCCGAAACGGCCGAACGGTTTTCCGCAGTAACAGGCTCGCCGATTGTGCCGATTGCATTGATAAGATTTTCAACATTGGCAATCTTCTTGAGATTGTCAAGCTCGGTCTCCGCCGCGGTGAGAACGGCATAGTTTGTAACCTTGTCCTTTTCCTCGGAGGAAAGGGCGTCGTAGGCTTCGCGGGCGGCGATTATTTTGCTTTCAGAGTCAAGGGTTACAGGTGTGCCGATGGCGTTAATAAGAGCGATAACATCATCGGCGGGAGTAGCGGCCTTGACAATGCTGACTGTGGAGTCGGTAATCCTGACATCGGTCAGCATAATGAGATCTTCTGTTGCAATATCCTCGCAAGCGGTCAGGGAAACGGTAGTCGAGGAGTCGGTTGCGGCGCCCGATGCAACCGTGAAGTTGAGGGTGCCGTAATTTCCTGCTCCGATGGCTTCACTGCTTATCATAGCGAGCTCGGCCTTGCCTGCGCCTACCTCGGCGGTATTGGTGTTGGCAACAATCATAACATTGCTGCCGATCATTGCGCTTCCGGTAAAGAAGCCGTTGCCCGAAACGGGGGTCAGAACAGAAGCGTCATAATCTACGATAACATGGAAACAGGCAATTCTCTTTGCAACGCTTCCGCCGTCGATGGAAAGCGGAATGTTTACGGTCTGGCCGGGATTGGCGGTCAGGCTTCCGAGGGTAACATTGAGAACGCTCTCTCCGCTGACAAGTGCCGCAAGGGCGGCCTCGGCGGCGGTAAGCTTATCGTAATTCTTTATAAGGGCTTTTTTAACGTCCGAAAGGGCGTTGTATGCGGCTCTTGCCGCCTCAATTGCCGACCTGTCGGAAGCGGCAACTGCGGTAGGCAGCGCGTCGATAAGGGCGGCGGCGGCCTTATAATCGTCATAGTTGAGGTTTACGCGTACATTATCAATCCACTGGGTATGGGATCCGCCGTAGTTGGCACAGCTCCAGTGCTGGAAGCCGGTAATGTCGGTATAATCAAAGTTATCTCCGATTATCGTAGGAGTGGCGGTAACGGTAGTGAAGGTTCTTCCGTCGGTGGGAAGAGTAACTGCAATCTCGTTAACATTGAACTGCATTATCTTGGAGACAAGCTCGGCGTCGTTCATTATGGCGTTGTCGCCGTTGAAAACATCCTGGAATCCGAAGGTTGCGGGATTTCCGCGGCTGAAGAGCAGCAACGCTTTCTCGGTAGGCTGGGTAAGGATTCCGTCGTTGTCCGAAGCAATATCAAAGCTGAGGGATTTTATTCCGGTTATATCAACATGATTGACCGATGCGCCCCAGCCGACACCGCCGCCGAAATGGTACTTAAAGCTTCCGGTGCCTTGGGTCTTGATTTCGTTATCTATTTCGGCATATTCTCCGTCACCCAGCGGGAAGGTCCACCAACTGCTGCTGTCATCGCAGTTATTGAGCATAACGGAAAATTCTTCGGGATCGGCGACATTGGCCGAAGCGGCAACCGCTGCGTCAAGCTTAGCCTTTACGGCCTCCTCGACCTGAGCCTTCTGCGCATCGGTGAGGGCGTTATATGCAACGCTTGCAAGCGCAACATTTATTCTGTCGTTAGGCGTTACGGTTTCGGGAAGGGCATTTATTTTTCTGCTGACATCCGTAACAGCGGGGTCAACAGGCTCGCCGGCTATGTCGGCGACAACATTGTCAAGCCACTGTACGTGATCTCCGCCGTAAGCGGTGCAGCCCCAGAAATAGAATCCGGTAACATTGGTTATGTCAAAGTTTTCACCGGTGGAAACGGGAGTGGTGGTGATGGTAGC